>JBJMLD010000213.1:0-7990 GCA_045805545.1 Solirubrobacteraceae bacterium
AAGATCGAGGCGCAGCACGCGGCCGAGAAGCTGACCGCGCGCGAGCGGCTCGATCTGCTCATCGACAACGGCACCTGGGTCGAGCTCGGCATCCACGGCCGGCCCCATTTCTCCCAGCGCGCGATGGAGGGCCGGGACGCGCCGGCCGACGGCGTGATCACCGGCTACGGGAAGGTCGACGGACGGTTGGTCGCCGTGGCCGCCTACGACTTCACCGTGATGGCCGGCTCGATGGGCATGACCGGCGAGCTCAAGGTCACGCGTCTGCGCGAGCTGGCGTTGACCAAGCGGATCCCGATGGTCTGGCTGCTCGACTCGGCCGGCGCGCGCATCCAGGAGGCCGTCGGGTCGCTGTTCGCCGGCAGCGGTCACCTGTTCCGTGAAGAGGTCGTGATGTCCGGCGTCATCCCGCAGGTCGCGGCGTTGATGGGGCCGTGCGCGGCGGGGACGGCGTACATCCCCGGTCTGGCCGACTTCGTGCCGATGGTTCGCGGCCGCGGGTCGATGGCACTCGCCGGTCCGCACCTCGTGCGCGCGGCGGTGGGTGAGGACGTGACCCAGGAGGAGCTGGGCGGCTCACGCGTTCACTGCCGCAAGTCGGGCGTGGGCGATCTGGAGGTGGCCGACGATCCGGAGTGCATCGAGCGGGTGAAGCAGTACCTGAGCTACTTCCCGTCGCACTGTGAGGAGCTCCCGCCGGTCCACGCCAGCGCCGACCCGGTCGATCGCGCCGACGAGGAGCTGCTCGACGTCCTGCCCGAGTCGAACCGCAAGCCCTACGACATGTACGAGGTGATCCGCCGGATCGTCGACGACGGTGTCTACTTCGACCTCAAACCGCAGTGGGCCAAGACGATCATCACCTGTCTGGCCCGTTTCGGCGGGCGGCCAGCGGGGATCGTGGCCAACCAGCCCAAGCAGCTCGGCGGCATCCTCGACAACGACTCGGCCGACAAGGCGGCGCGCTTCATCAACCTGTGCAACGCCTACGGGATCCCGCTCGTGTTCCTCATGGACGTCCCCGGGTTCATGGTCGGCACGAAGGTCGAGGCGGCGGGCATCATCCGCCACGGCGCCAAGATGCTCTACGCCACGGCCAACGCGACGGTGCCGAAGATCACGGTCGTGCTGCGCAAGGCGTACGGCGCCGGCTACTACGTGATGTGCGGCCGGGCCTACGAGCCGGACCTGATCGTCGCGTGGCCGAGCGCCGAGATCAGCGTGATGGGAGCTGAGGGCGCGGTCGAGATCATCTTTCGCAAGCAGGTCCAGGAGGCCGATGACCCAGCGGCCAAGCGCCAGGAGCTGATCGAGAACTTCCGCAAGATCATCGACGTCTACGTCGCGGCCGGCAACGACATGATCGATGACGTGATCGACCCAAGGGAGACCCGGGCCACGATCTGCCGCGGGCTCGAGATGGCCGCCGGCAAGAAGGTCGAGCGGCCGTTCAAACGAAACGGAGTGGTTCCCGTATGAGCCTCGAAGATCCGGCTGTCATCACCTGCGCCATCTCCGGCGCGATCGCCAACCGTGAGCAGTGCCCGGCCATCCCATACGCGCCCGACGAGTACGCGGCCGAGGCGCGGCGGATCGTCGACGAGGGCGGGGTGCACATCCACATCCACGCCCGCACGCCGGACGGCGCGCCGTCGTATGAAGTGGAGGACTTCGTGGCGATTCGCGACGCCATCCTCGCCGAGGTTGGCGACGCCGCGATCATCAATTTTTCGACCGGCACGATCGGCGTTCCGGTCGAGAAGCGGATCGCCTACCTGGAGGCAGGGCGGCCTGAGGTGGCGGCGCTCAATATGGGCTCGATGAACTACGCCAAGTACTCGCGCCGGCGCAAGGACTTCGTGTTCAAGTTCGTGTTCGCCAACCCGTTCGAGGAGATCATCGAACTGCTGCAGGCGATGCGCCGCCTGCAGATCAAGCCCGAGCACGAGTGCTTCGATCTGGGGCACGTCGGGTCGCTCGGTCCGCTCGTCGACATGGGTCTGCTCGATGCGCCGCTGCACGCCGACTTCGTCATGGGCGTGGTCGGCGGGGTGCCTGCCACCGCGCTCAACCTGGCGGCGATGGCCCGCAACCTTCCAGAGGGTCGCCACCACTGGGGGGTGATCGGGATCGGACGCGAACAGTGGATGCTGGTCGCCGCGGCGCTGACGCTCGGCGGCTCGATCCGCGTCGGTCTGGAGGACAACTTCTACCTGCCCGACGGACGCATGGCGCGCTCGAACGGCGAGCTGATCGCCAAGGCGCGGCAGATGTGCGAGGACGCGGGGCGCCGGCCGGCCACCGTCGACGAGGCGCGCGCTCTGCTCGGGATCAAGGCGCCGGTGCAGACATGACGGCGCTGCCGCTCGAAGGGCTGACCATGCTCGATCTGAGCCGCCTGCTCCCCGGCGGCTTCTGCAGCCTGCTGCTGGCCGACTTCGGCGCCGACGTGATCAAAGTCGAGGACACAGGGATGGGCGACTACGTGCGCTGGTCGCCGCCCTACTACGAGGGCGCCGAGGAAACCGCGCGCGGGGCGCTGTTCCTGGCCCTGAATCGCGGCAAGCGGTCGATCCGCATCGATCTCAAGAACGAGCGCGGCAAGGAGGTGCTGCTCAAGCTGGCGCGCGACGCCGACGTGCTGCTCGAGTCCTTCCGGCCCGGCGTGCTTGACCGGCTCGGCGTCGGCTACGAGAAGCTCCGCAGCGTCAACCCGCGCCTCATCTACTGCGCCATCACGGGGTATGGCCAGGACGGGCCGAACCGCGATCGCTCGGGGCACGACATGAACTACCTCGGGCTGAACGGGCTGCTCGGGCTGACCGGCGAAGCCGACGGTCCACCCATCCAGGCGGCGGGTCAGATCGCCGATCTGGGCGGCGGCGCGCTGACCGGCGCGCTCGGGGTGATGGTGGCGCTGCACGAGCGCGAGCGCTCGGGCGAAGGGCAGCTCGTCGACTGCTCGATGTTCGACGGCTCGCTGTCGTGGCTCGCCCTGGTGGCGGCCGAGACGCTCGCCAGCGGTCGGACGCCGCGGCGCGGCGAGCTGCAGCTGGCCGGCTCGCTTACCTGCTACCGCCCGTACCGCTGCGCCGACGGCTACGTCACGTTGGGTGCGCTCGAGCCGAAGTTCTGGCAGGCCTGGTGCCGCGGCGTCGGGCGCGAGGACCTGATCGAGCATCAGTTCGATCCTCCGGGATCGGAGGCTCACAAGACGGTGAGCGAGATCTTCGCCACACGCACACGCGAGGAGTGGCGGCAGTTCGCCTCCGAGCACGATTGCTGCCTGGAGCCGGTGCTCGATCTCGACGAGGCGCTCGACTCCGAGCTGGTCCGCGCCCGCGGGATGGTCGTCGAGCTCGAGCAACCGGGGGCGACCCAACCGGTCAAGCTGCTCGGTGCGCCGATCAAGCTGAGCCGGACGCCGGCGGACCCGTCGCGAGCCGGTGGGCCGGCGCTCGGGGAGCACACCGATGAGGTGCTGGCCACGGCCGGCTTCGGCGCCGCGGAGATCGCGGCGTTGCACGAGTCCGGTGCGGTGGCCGGACCGGCGGGCTCGGCGCGTGGGTCGTTCCTGCGGGCATGAGCAGCGTCACGGTCAACGGGATGCTCAAGATGTCCGAGCTGGCCGAGCGCTCGGGTGTCAGCGCCGGGACGATCAAGCACTACCTGCGCGAAGGCCTGCTCGGCTCCGATGACCGGGTCGTTCGCACCTCGCGCAACATGGCCTACTACCCGGTCGAGTTCGTCGAGCGAGTACGGCTGATCAAGCGGCTGCAGGAGGAGCGGTTCATGCCCCTGCGCGTCATCCGCGAGGTGATGGCCGAGGATCCGGAGCGCGCCGCGCGGCTGATCGAACTCGAGGACCGGATCCTGGAGCGTGCGATTGCCGCGCGAGAGACGGGTCGGACTTCCCGAACCAAGGTGCGCGAGACCTACGACGTGCCGGCCAATGTGCTCGAGCGCCTGGAGGAGATCGGCGTGCTGACGCCGACGACGCGCGGCTACGACGCCGATGATGTGGCGATCATCGAGGCCATCTCGCGCTTCCGCGCCGGCGGCTACGAGCAGGCGATCGGCTTCACCGTTTATGACACGCTGCGCTACCGCGAAGCGCTCGAGCCGCTCGTCGACGAGGAGGTCCGGGTTCTGCTGGAGCGCCTGGCCGGGCGGGTCGAGGTGGAGCGGGCGGTCGAGATCATCGCCTCCGGCGCCCAGCCGCTGCGCGACTTGATCGGCGCGATGCACTCGAAGCTGTTGCTGGCGGCGCTGCGGGCGCATCGGGGCGTGGATTAGCGACCGGGGGCGCCGCGTCACCACCACACATCGTGGTCCTCCATCACGCCGTAGCCCTCGGCAAGGGCTAGGCCGTGTAGCTCACCGGAGAAGGTGCCGAACGGCTGGCGGTAGGAGCTGCGTACGAGCAGCAGGTTCTCGCGGCGCTCCCGCGTGGCCTCCGGCGTGAAGCTGAGTCCGTCGACTCCGCTGAGATCATCGGCGAACCGGCAGGGTCCGGGTTCGGTGGGTTCGCCGTCGATCCAGATCGTGCGCTCGCTGTTCTCAGGCGCATCGTTGACGCCGGCGACCAGGTTCCAGGCCAGTGTGCGGCCGTCCTCGGCGCGTCCGGCGCCGGCCGACCAGCGCCAGCGCGTGTGGCGCTCGTAATAGGCGGCGGTGTCGTCGATCACGGCCAGGGCGTCGATCGTCACAGGATCGCCTCCGATCATCACCCGTCCGCGAGCGCGGACGCCGCCCTGCTTGCGCGTCCAGGCGTAGCTCTGGCCGGTGGGGCAGACCGCCTCGATGCCTGCTGTCTCCTCCAGCTCGAGGTCGATCTGGACGTCGGGGTCGAGCAGTCGTGCGGCGCCGCGGGTCAACGTCACACGACCCGGTCCGAGCACGGTGCGCTCGTGGAGGCGCTGCGCGCGGCGATCCCACACGGCCCAAAAGGCCTGTCGGGCGCGGCCGATTCGCACGGCGCCGAGGCACAGCATCAACTCTGGGCCGAACACGCCGACATAGCGCCACGCCTTGAGGGGACGCAAGCCATCGTGCGAGGGCATCGAGCTTGGCGGGAGAATCAGCGGAGCGATCGCCATCGGGCGTGCGTCGCCGAAGCGACCGCGGTAGGGGAGGCCGGAAATCGGGGAGCCCGAAGCCGAGGAGCCCGAAATCGTGGAGAGAACCGGGGCGGCGGCGGGTATTCTTGCTGACTGACTGGTCAATCAACAGCCTTGAGGAGAGAGATCCCGCTGCTCGCCGCCGCTGTGCAGCTGAATTCGACGGAGGACACCGATCGCAACCTAGCGACAGCCGATCGTCTTGTGCGCGAGGCGGCGACACGCGGGGCCGAACTCGTCGTCCTGCCCGAGAAGTGGAACGTGCTCGGCCGCGGCGAGGCAATGAGCGGCGGCGCCGAACCGCTCGACGGGCGCGTGATCAGCTGGGCGCGCCAAACGGCCCGCGAGCTCGGCCTCGATCTCGTCGTCGGCTCGATCGTCGAGCGCGTGGCCGACCAGGAGAAGACGTCCAACACCAGCGTGCACGTCGGGCCCGATGGAGAGCTGCGGGCGGTGTACCGCAAGCTCCACATGTTCGACGTCGAGGTCGACGGCGTGCGCTACGCCGAATCGGAGCGTGAGCAGGCAGGCGATTCGGTCGTCGTGTCCGAGCTGGCCGGCGGCCACGGCCTGGCCATGAGCGTGTGCTACGACCTGCGCTTTCCCGAGCTCTATCAGGCCATGTCCGCGCGCGGGGCAGAGGTGATCTCGGTACCGAGCGCGTTCACGCTGGCCACCACGCGCGACCACTGGGAGCTGCTCCTGCGGGCCCGCGCGATCGAGAACCAGAGCTTCGTCGTCGCCGCCAACCAGATCGGCACCGACGGCGCCGGCAATCGGGCCGGCGGGCGGTCGATGATCATCGATCCGTGGGGGCTCGTGCTGGCCAGCGCGCCCGACGCCGAGACGACGATCGTCGCCGAGCTCGACTTCGATCGGCTCCGCGACATCCGCGGGAGGCTGCCGTCGCTGCGCCACCGGCGTGCCGAGGTATACCGCTGATGGCCACAGCCGCCGTCGACAAGCGCCGCGTGATCCTCGACGCCGCCGTGCGCGTGTTTGCGCGGCAGGGCTTTCACACCTGCCGCGTATCGGACATCGCCGACGAGGCGGGGGTCGCCTACGGCCTCGTCTACCACTACTTCTCCTCCAAGGAGGAGATCCTCGACACGCTGTTCCTGGAGCGCTGGGACGTGATGCTCTCCGCGATCAACGAGACCGATGCCTCGGATCGCTCTCCGCGCGAGAAGCTGTACGCGATTGCCACGTTCATCGTCGAGTCCTACCGCCACGACCCCGACCTGATGAAGGTGATCATCGTCGAGGTGACGCGGGCGACGAACACGTTCGGGCGCACCCACCTGGCCAAGATCCGCGAGGCCTACGAGCAGATCGCGGGCATCGTCGCTCAGGCGCAGCGCGAGGGTCTGTTCCGCAGCGAGGTCACGCCCGAGTTCGCCGCCCTCGCCTTCTACGGCCTGGTCGAGCAGGTGCTGACCGGGTGGATCTTCGAGAGTGACGCGATCGCCGACGAGGAGCTCGAGCGGGCCAAGTCGCTGATCGTCGACACGATCTGCCGCGGACTCGAAGTCTGATTGAATCCCCGGGCGATGACGGAAAGTCCGTTGGTCAAACGACTGCTCTGGTCCGGATTGCTCGCCGGGACAGGCGCTGTAGCGAGCCTCGCCGCCAACCGGGTGGCGATCTTGATATGGACGCGTGTCTTCGGGGAAGAACCGCCCGAGTGACCGAGCAGCCCCCGACTCCGGAGGATGTCCCCGCTCGGTCGAGCCAGGGGGAGGCCGACGCCAACGAGCCGGCGCCCCTGACCGAAGAGTCGCCGACGGTGGTCCAGCCGGCGGCCGAGACCCCACCGCCGCCCGCTGCTGAGCCACCCGGCGCGGTCGAGCCGCCACCGCCACCGGCAGCGGTCGAGCCGCCGCCGCCGGCCGCGGTTGAGCCGCCGCCGCCGCCACCGCCCGCGGGTGGGCCCCCGCCGCCACCGCCACCGCCGGTCGCGCCACCGCCAAGTTTCGCCACCGATTCCGGTCCCGCTCCTGCGCCGCGCGACCGGCCGGAGATTCCGATCGCCGGCGCGTTCGTCGCCGGCCTCGTCCTGGCCCTGATCCTCAAGCGCCTTGCCCGCTAGCGACGGTCAGCCAGACAGCAACCTCGCCCAGGTTGTCACCGAGGTCTCCGAGCGGATGTCGCTCCTCGTCCGTGAGGAGATCGAGCTGGCCCGGGCGGAGGTGACGCAGAAGGTGACGAGCATCGCCCGCGGTGCCGCCGCCGTCGCGGCCGGCGCGGTGTTCGGTGTGTTCGCCCTCGTCTTCCTGCTGCTGACCGCGGCGTGGGGCCTGAACTCGTTGATCGGAAGCCTGTGGCTCGGGTTCCTGATCGTGCTCGGCGTGCTCAGCCTGGCGACGGTCGGAGCTTTCCTATTCGCCTGGCGCAAATTCAAGGTGGGCGCGCCGGCGCCAACGATGGCCCTCGATGAGGCCAAGAAGATCCGCGCCACCGTGAGCACGAAGTCGGAGCTCTAAGTGCCGACCCGCACGCCGGAGGAGATTCGCGCCTCGATCGAGCAGAACCGCCAGGAGCTCGGCACCTCGATCGAGAAGCTGCGCGGAGAAGTGGTGCGCCTGACCGACTGGCGCGCCCAGCTACGCCCACGTCAGCAGCAGATGATGATCGGTGCGGGCGTGGCCGGCTTCGTGATCGGCGGCGGGATCGCCGCGCTCGGCGCGCTCACGTTCGGGCGCCGCCGCCGGCGCGACAAATAGCCGGCGCGGGCACGACCCGCAAAAGTCCTCTTTGCTCCAACCCCGCCCCGAGCAACGCGCACTTCTACGGCTCTATCCCGCACAACCCGTCCCTGCCCTTCGGGTCCCCCAAGCAAAGCGCACTTTTACGGGTCCGATCGACCGCCA
>JBJMLD010000214.1:0-19679 GCA_045805545.1 Solirubrobacteraceae bacterium
CCGATGACGCCGATCGGCTCACGGCGGATCATCGACGTGTAGCCGCTCGTGTACTCGCCCGCGGCACGTCCCTCCAGACAACGGGCCGCACCAGCGAAGAAGCGCAGGTTGTCGACCATGAACGGAATCTCGTCGTCCTTGAACGCGCTGATCGGCTTGCCAGCGTTGTCGGACTCGAGGTCCGCGATCTCCTCAGCGTGTTCCTCGATCGCGTCGGCGAGCTTCAGCAGCGCGGACGCTCGCTCGCCTGGGGTCGTCTTAGACCAGCCGTCAAAGGCCTTTTTGGCCGCCTCGACGGCGCGGTCCACGTCGGCGGCGCTAGAAAGCGGCGCGTTCGCGATGACCTCGCCGGTGGCGGGGTTGTAGACCGGCTCGGTCTGTCCCTCGGCAGGTGCCACGTAGGACCCGTTGATGAAGTTCTGAAGCTCTGTGGGAGAAGTTGTCGCCATATCGAGTGAAGCTACCACCGTTGCCCCCGCTCGCCCAGCTACCGAGCGGACAAGAATGACCGACGGCGTCATCACATCCGCCGCCGGTTCATCGGCACCGCCGGGCATGCAGGATCAGGTGGATGGGGGCCGCCTGTCGGGGCGGGTGGGGATTTGCGGTGCACATCTATTAAGAGGCGTGGCGACGCGCGATTCGCCCTGGTCCGCGCTCGCGAGGTCCCCGTACACTGATCGCTGATGGATCCCGCGTCCGGCATTGGAATTCCGGTCGCATTCGGGGCGGGGCTTATCTCGTTCCTGTCTCCGTGTGTGTTGCCGCTCGTGCCCGGCTATATCTCCGCCGTGGCCGGCGTCGCGCCGGCCGATATCAAGGCGCGGCGGGTGATCGGGCCGAGCCTGGCCTTCGTGGCCAGCTTCTCGGTCATCTTCATCGGCCTGGGGCTGATCGGGCAGCAGGCGCTGCATGGGGCGCTCACCGGTCCCACGGCGATGAAGGTGTCAGGCGCGATCATCATCGTGCTGGGGGTGCTGTTCGTGGCGGCGCCGTTCATTCCCCGCCTGGCCCGCGAGTGGCACGTCGACAAGCTGATGCAGCGCGCCGGCCGCGGCGGGCCCGTGCTGGCCGGGGCGGCGTTCGCGCTGGCCTGGACACCGTGCACCGGACCGACGCTCGGCGCGATCGTGACCGCGGCAGGCACGTCGGGGTCGGCCGCCCACGGGGCGTTCCTGCTCGCGGTCTACTGCGCCGGCCTCGGGATCCCGTTCCTGATCACCGGGCTGGCCTTCGGCAAAGCGACCTCAGCACTGAAGGTGGTAAAGCGCCACTACCCGTTGGTAATCGGGGCCGGCGGGGTAGTTCTCATCGGCATGGGCATCCTCATCTGGACAGGCGAGTTCACGCAGCTGAACATCACCGTGAACCACTGGCTTCAGAGCCTGGGCCTGCCGGATCTGAACTCCGATACGTGATCTTGGTTACAAGTCCTAGTGCTCCGCTTGGACTTAGGCGACCCTAACCTGGTACCCTGCGCGTCCCTGTTCCATTAGGGTTACCTAACACTTTGTAAGCGCCCATGTCATTTGTCCAGACCGTCGTTCTCGGCGCACTCGCCGGCTTCACGATCTACCTCGGGTTGCCGGTCGGCCGTCTGCAGCTGCTGGGGTCGCGCTCGCGGGTGGCGCTGGCCATGTTCTCGGTCGGGGTGCTGGCCTTCATCTTCGTCGACGTCCTCTCGCACGGCATTGAGATCGTCGACACGACGCTCGACCAGGTCAAGCACCACCACCAGTCGCTCGGCTATCTGATCTGGCTCGTCTTCCTGCTCGCCGGCGGATTCGCCGCCGGCAGCGCCGGGCTGGCGATGCTCGAGCGGACCATGCGGCCGCTCGGCGCTCGTACCCCACCGATCGCCGGTGGCGCGGACGCCGGCGCGCTGACCGTGTCCGAGGCCGAAGCCCTGGCGCTCGATGCCACCCGCCGGCGGGCGCTCCGCACCGGGCTGACGATCGCCGCCGCGATCGGCGTGCACAACTTCGCCGAGGGACTGGCCATCGGCGTCTCGGCTCGCGCCGGCGCCATCTCACTGGCCACCGTGCTGATCATCGGGTTCGCGCTGCACAACGCGACCGAGGGGTTCGGCATCGTCGGGCCGCTCGGTGACGTCAAGCCGTCGTGGCGCTGGCTCGGGCTGGCCGGGCTGATCGGTGGCGGGCCCACCTTCCTCGGCTCGATCGTCGGCTACGGCGTCACCAGCCATCCGCTTGAGCTGGCGTTCTACGCTGCAGCGGGCGGCGCCATCCTGTACGTGATCGGCGAGGTCTGGAACGGCATGCGGCGCTATGG
Source organism: Solirubrobacteraceae bacterium (assembly GCA_045805545.1). Taxonomy (GTDB): domain Bacteria; phylum Actinomycetota; class Thermoleophilia; order Solirubrobacterales; family Solirubrobacteraceae; genus Palsa-465. Next base: position 2,293 of record JBJMLD010000214.1, read on the forward strand.
CCATCGCGAGCTGGGTCTGCTGATGGTCACCGCCGGCTTCCTCGTCGGTGTGCTCACCGACCTGGTCGTCGCCTACGGCGGCGGCTGACCCGCCGCGCAGCCGCCGAGGGATTAGTCTTCGTCGGGGTGCTGCTCGTGCCAGCGGAGGTTGGCCGCCTCGGCGCTGGCCGAGTGCCGAGTTGGCACCTCGTCCTCGGGCTCGGGGATGTGCGGCGGCGGCGGGTGCGGCGGGTCCTCGTCGGGATGGGTTTCACCCCACCGCGCACCGGCCGCGTCAGCGCTGCGAGAGTGCCAACCCTCGGCGCGTTCCTCTTCGGGGCCCTTCTTCTCTTCGGTCATCCTCACCCTCCCTCGAAACGTAGGGTCGCCCGACAGCCTACCCCGATCGCTTTCAGCGGATCAGCTGTTCAGAGCGCGCCGCGTCGACCATCGCCTGGAGCGTCTCGCGCGCGTCGTGCTGCGGGCGCCACCGGAGCTCGCGCCGTGCCTTGCTCGTGTCCATGACGACCGGCGTGCGGAAGGTCTCGATCCACTGCGCTTCGGCGGGCACGAACGGCAGGCGCGCAACCAACTCGGCGGCGGCGCCGAGCGCTACCTCGGGCAGCGGGATCGAGTACCAGCCCAGTGCGTCGGCGATGTCCGACATCGTCAGCGTGCCCTCGCCGGCCAGGTTGTAGACGCCCGGCGTGCCCCGCCCCAGGATCGCCGCGCGAAAGGCGCTGGCCACGTCGTCGTGGTGCACGAGCTGGAACGGGACGCCGGGATCGGGAAGGACGGGCTTCAGCGCCGGCATGAACTCGAGCGCGCGCAAAATCGCCGACGGCATCTTCTCCGAGAGCTGGATGTAGGGGATGTTCTCCAGCAGCAGCAGAGCGTCCGGTCCCGCGACGATGCAAGGGCGGAACAGGTACGCGTCGATGTTCGAGCCGTCGGCGACTTCGTTCAGGACTCCCTCGAGCGCTGCCTTCTGGGCCGAGTAGTAGTGGCGGTCGGTGCCGCGCGGAGCGACGTCCTCGGTCAGCAACTCGGGATTGTCGCCGTGGAACCCGTACGCGGCGACTGACGAGGCGTACACGAGCCGCTCGGCGCCAGCGGCGACCGCGGCCTCGAACACGTTGCGCGACCCCTCGAGGTTGATGCTCTGCGTCTCCTTGAGTCCGCCCATGATGATGAACGCGAGGTGCACGACGACGTCTGCTTCCTTGAACAGGTTGTCGAGCGCCTCGCGGTCGAGCACGTCGCCCTGGCGGTACTCGGTCCTCTTGAGTCCCGCCGAGGCCGGATCGAACGGTCGGCGCGCCATCGCCAGTACGCGCTCGATCTCACGGCTGCGGTCAAGCGCGCGCAGCAGCGAGCGGCCGATGTCGCCGGTGGGGCCGGTGATCGCCACCGTCAGCTTGGAGCTGCCATCCGATCGGCGTGCCGCGGGCATGTTGTGCGGGCGATTACCCGCTCCGCCGGGCGAACTCGCGCTTGGCGGTCCGGCGGAAGCGCCGGGCCTTCTTGGCGTTGGCACGCATCAGCTCGAGACGAGACTGGGGGAGCTCGAATCCGCCGACGACCTTGTGCGGGCGCAGCACCCATCCATCCTCGGCCCGCGCCAGATCGCCGCGGACCTGGAAGTTCCGCTGCCAGGTGAACTTGGGACCGTGTTCGTGAGCGGTCAGGCAGGCCAGCCCGGGCTGGAATGGAATGCCCACGGGCTCGCCCTCGATCCTGATCCAGCGCGCGGCGGCGTCGACGTTGATCGGGACACGCACCGCGAAGGGAAAGCCGTCGGGGGAGACGAGCGAGAGGACCGCCGTGCGGTGGCGCGTGCCGAGCTCGCTGATGCGCGGATGCCAAGTGCTCGAACCGCCTTCCGGCGAGGCGTGAAAACGCTCCGGCTCCTCGGAGTGCCCGGAGCGCACCTCCTCCATGTGGGCGTCGTAGAGCGTCGGCTCCACCGAAATGTCGCAGCCGGGCCACACGTAGATGCGCTCGGGCCGCACGTGGATGTAGATGCGCGTGTAGTACCAGGACATGAGGCGGCGGATCGGCTTGGGCGGTTGCAGCTTCGCCGTGTCAGGCAGCTTTTCAATCGACTCGCGGGCGTAGCGCTCGCGGTTGGCCTCCAGGTCACGGTCATCGACGTCCGCCGTGCCCTGGACGAGGACCATCGGCGGATCGTCGAGCTCGCAGCCGGTCGGGTCTGAGAACAGCAGCGCGACGAGCGGGTTGGCGCGGGCGTCGTTGGCCTTCTTCGGGAGGCCAAGCCCGGTCGTGAGGCTGATGCACGGCGCGCCCGGGCTGTAGTACGGCGTCACCGGCCACGTGATCGGCTGACCGCGCCGGTCGACCGTGGTCAGCTCGGTGGTGACGAACCGGTCGAATACCGCCTGAACCTCTTGCGGCAGTGACGTGGTCACGGCGCGAGTATAAGTTCGGCGGTGCGGTGCGTGCAGTCGAGGATCATTCCTCGTAGCCCGGTTCGCCGGGAAGCAAGATCCGGGCTGTTTCGCCGGACACGACCACCCGCGGCTGGACGGGACGCACGTCGCGCCCGCGCGCGTGATCGAGCAGCGCATCGGCGCAGGAAAACCCGGTTAGCTGCTCCATGTGCTTGATCGTGGGAAAGACCATGAACAGCTCGCCGGCGGCCGCCGCGGCGAGCGCGTCCGCCGGAGCCAACCACCGCGCTTCGACGACCTCGCTGCCGTCGGGCGTCGGTTCCGCGCCCGGCGGCGCCGGCGCGAGGTAGAACCAGGTGTCAAAGCGGATCTTGACCTGCGCCGGCGTGATCCAGCGGCTGAACGGGACGAGCGTGGCCGGATCGTCGAGGGTGATGCCCGCCTCCTCCTGGAGCTCGCGGCGCGCCGCGGACCGAAGCGCCGGTTGACCGTCGCCCTCGTCGCGGTCGACCGCGCCACCGGGAAACACCCAGGCGCCACCCATGAAACGCGCCTCCGGATTGCGCCGGACGAGCAGCACCTCCAGTGCGTGATCGCCCCCGCGCAGCAGGATCACGGTGGCCGCCGGGCGCGGGACAGTCTCCTCGCCGGCGTTGAGCTCCTCGCCCGGGGCCGGGCGTTCGATCTCCATCGGCTGACCCTACCGGGCGGCCGCGGGGCGGGCGAGGTAGCGGCGCGCCGTTGGTGTGCGAGGCGAGGGCACTGCGGTACAGCGACGGCCGTCCGGCGCAAGCGGTGGTTCCGGACGGAGCGTGGGGGAAAGGCAGCATCGAGGGAGGGACCTGGGGAGGAGCCCGCGTCGGCAACGCGCGTGCGCTGCCTGCCAGCCACGAGTACTAGACGGTCTAGTACTCACGACCAAAACGTATGCAAGCTAGCGTCTCTGAAGGCGCTGACTTGCGTTATTGGCGATATTCGCCCACAGCGCATGCAAGCGGCCCGGAAGACCGTCGCTCGCATGCGTTTTGGTCGTTCCGTTCCCGCTTGCGGCCCGCATGCGGTGGAAGGCCATGGCGAAGCCGTGGACGGCCCCTCTTCGATGCCAAATCTACGTTGGCCGTACGACCACCGGGCCCTTCAGGACGGTGTCGCGCCGGCGTGGCGTCAACCGCGTCCGCCTCGGGCGCGCCACCGACACGCCCACCGTCGACCCGGCGCTACGCTTGCCGGCGTGAAGTACATGTGCGAGTCGTGCGGATTCATCTACGACCCGGCCGAGGGAGATCCGGACGGTGGGATCCCGCCGGGCACGGCGTTCGAGGACATTCCGGAAACCTGGTTCTGTCCCGTGTGTGGGGCTCGCAAGCGCGACTTCACGCCGTACGACGATTAGTGCCTCGACACTAGCCCCGAGACCAACGACATCCGTCTAATCCGGGGCGCCAAACCTCGCCTTTCGACCGGATTGTGGCGTTATGGACACGGACAACGGAATCTCGTGCGGGCGAGGCCGGTCACCGATGCTCACCGCCCGCGAGCTCGAAACCAAGGATGGTTGGCATGAGACGTGTGACCCTGGGGATCGTCGCGGCGCTGCTTGCGCTCCCGGCCAGCGCGATGGCGGCTTCAAGCCACGGCGTCGTGCTGTCGGTCGACTCGCGGCACAAGACGGTCGAGGTCGTGGATGGCTCGCATGTCGTCCATGCCTTCAAGTACCACGGCCGGCTTCCCAGACTGCACGCCGGAAGCCGGGTCAGCTTCCAGCGCTCGGGCAAGGCGATCTCCGGCATCAAGGCCGGCACCGGCTCGTCACGCACCGTCGCCTTCTACGGCCGGGTTACGCGCTCGAGCCGGAACGGCCTCGTGCTGCGCCTGGCCGACGGCAAGACGGTCAGCTTCTCCTCCAAGCAGGTCCGCCACCACCGGCCCAAGCAGGCCCAGCGGCACAAGCGCCAGGCGCGAGTAGCCCTGATGAAGGTCGCGCTGGCCACGCTGACGATCAACATTCAAGGCCTGCAGCCGGGCGTCGTCGTGCTGATCACCGAGACGGTGGACGATCACGGCAACGTGACGATCACGCGCGCATTCCCGCCGCATTCCGATCCGGTCCTGGGCGGCGAGCAGCGGGCGAGCGGAACGGTCGCCGACGTCGGCGACGACACGTTCCTGCTCACCACGGATGATGGTTCCGACCTGCGCCTGCACATCGCGAAGGCGAAGCTGGCCGACGTCGGCCTGCAGCCTTGCGACACCGCCGACATCGCCTATCACCAGGACGCCGGCATGCTGATCGCTGACACCGTCACGCCGACCGGCACGTCCGACTCCGGCGACTGCGCCTCGGGTCAGGACGAGCAGGATGCGACCGGCACGATCACGCAGGTCTCGAGCGATCGGATCACGATCGCCACCGAGGATCAGGGCTCGATGAGCTTTGCCGTCGACTCAGCCGATCTCACCGACGGATACCAGGTCGGCGACTTGGTCGACGTCACCTACGCGGACACCGGCAACGGCTTCGATGCAAGCGATGTCGAGTACGTCGAGCAGGACGTGACGGGCACCGTCACCGCAGCGAGCGACGGCAGCCTGACGATCACCGACGACAGCACGGGTCACGCGGTGACGTTTACGGCCGGGCCGGACTCGGGCACGTTCGATGGCGTGGCGGTCGGCGATTCCGTCGACGTCAACTACCACCAGTCGGGCTCTCAGCTCGTCGCCGATAGCGTCGACGACTCGAGCGATTCAAGCGGCTCGCAGGACTGACCGCTCCGAGGCTGTCGCCTCGGCGATCGACGCGGCGGTGATCGCCACCAGCCGGCGCAGGTCGGCCTCGGAGATGGCGAGCGCCGGCATGAGCACCACCACGTCGCCGAGTGGGCGGATGATCGCGCCTCGCCGGCGCGCGGCCAGGGTCACACGATGACCCAGGCGCTCGCCGGCTGGGCGCTCGCACAGCTCGATCCCAACCATGAAGCCGCGCTGGCGCACCTCCGCCACGCCCGGCAGCGCGGCCACGCGCTGTGAGAGCAGGCGGGTGAGCAGCTCGACCTTCGGCGCCAGCAGCTCGAGCGTGCGTTCGCGCTCGAACGTCTGAAGCGTGGCGACGCCGGCGGCGCAGGCGAGCGGGTTGCCGGTGTAGGTGTGGCCGTGGAAGAAGCTGCGGTACTCCTCGTGCCGACCGAGGAAGCCCTCGTACACGCGCTCGGTGGCAAGCGTGGCGGCCAGCGGCAGGTACCCACCCGTGATCCCCTTGCCGACGCAGAGGAGATCTGGCGCAACGCCTTCGTGCTCGCAGGCAAACATGCGGCCCGTGCGCCCGAAGCCGGTGGCCACCTCGTCGCAGATCAGCAGCACGCCGGCGGCGTCGCACAGCTCACGCACGCGACGCAGATAGCCGTCTGGCTGCATCAGCATCCCGGCCGCGCCCTGGACGAGCGGCTCGATGATCACGGCGGCCACTTCGCTGCCGTGGCACTCGAGCAGCGCTTCCAGGTGCTCGGCGTCGCCCGCCCGGGCCGCGACCGTGTCGAATAACAGCGGCTCGTACACGGCGTGGAACAGGTCGATCCCGCCCACCGATACGGCCCCAAGCGTGTCGCCGTGGTAGGCGTTCTGAAGACAGATGAAGCGCGTTCGCTGCGGCTCGCCGCGCTGGGCCCACCATTGGAAGGCCATCTTGAGCGCGATCTCGACCGCGGTCGACCCGCTGTCTGAGTAGAACACGCGGCTCAGCCCGGGCGGGGCGATCGCGACAAGCTGCTCGGCCAGCTCGATCGCAGGTTGATGGGTGAGTCCCAGCATGGTCGAGTGGGCCACACGGCCGAGCTGCGCCGCGATCGCGGCGTCGATCGCGGGATGGCGATGGCCGTGGACGTTGCACCACAGCGACGAGACGCCGTCGATGTAGGCGTTGCCCTCGGTGTCGTACAGGTTCGTGCCCTCGGCATGATCGACCACCACCGGCGGATCCTCGCCGGCCCAGCCCTGCTGCTGGGTGAACGGGTGCCAGAGGTGTCGCCGGTCGGCCTGGATTAGCTCTTCGCTGGCCCGCACGGCTGGAACGTAGCTACCGCGGCGGTCGGAATCACTCTGCTGCCAGAGCCACCCGAGGAGCCAGCCAGTGCTCCAGCGGCAGCGTTGCGCCGGCGGCGGCCAATAGCTCCGGCTCGGCGCGGGCGACCTCGGGCAGCGTCCACACCGGAACGCGGCCCAGGCGCTCGATCGTGTCGACGTTCGAGCGCTCGATCTGGCCCGGGTCAGCAGGCCACGGCGTGAGCACGACGGCGGCGGGCTCGAGTCCGCGGGCGCGCGCCGCCTCGAGCGTGAGCAGCGTGTGGTTGATCGTGCCCAGCCCCGGCCGAGCCGCGACCAGAACCGGCCAGCCCAGTGCCACGGCGAGCTGGCCGACATCGAACCCATCCGCGATCGGGACGAGCAGGCCGCCGACGCCCTCCACGACGACCACGTCGGCCTGCGGATCGGCGGCCAGCTCCCGCGCGGCAGCGACCAGCGCCCCGGGGTCGATCGCCCGCCCGGCCAGCTTGGCAGCCAGATGGGGTGACACGGGCGGTCCGTATCCGGCCGCGTACACGTGCTCCGGCCGGCAGCCCGCGGCGAGGGCGAGCAGTTCGTGGTCCGGCGGCCAATCGGGCTCGGGTGGCTCGTCGAGGCCGGTGATGACGGGCTTCAGCGCGCGGACTGCCAAGCCGCGCGCGCGCAGCGCGGCCAGCACGGCGGCGGCGAGCACGGACTTGCCGACGCCGGTGTCGGTGCCCGTGACGAACAGCCCGGCGCTCATAGGTCGATCATTAGGCCGCCCGCGCCGCAGGCGCGCCGACTTCCACATCGCGCGCCGCCTGCCCGAGGATCCGCGCCGCCGCCTGCAGCTCCACCTCACGATGCGTGGCCATCACGGCCAGCCGCAGCCGCGAGGTCCCCGGGGGCACGGTGGGCGGCCGGATCGCCTGCGCGAACACGCCGCGCGCCAGCGCCGCCTCGCACATCGCCACGGCGGCCGAGGCATCGCCGACAACCAGGGGCACGATCTGGGTCCGTGAGGCGCCCGTGTCGAAGCCTTCGGCCGCCAGCGCCGCGCGCAGCGCGTCTGAATTGCGGGCCAGCCGATCGACGCGCGCGGGATCCTGCTCCAGCACGTCGAGCGCGACCATCGCGGCCGAGGCGGCCGGCGGTGGCAGCGCGGTCGAGAAGATGAACGTGCGGGCGGCGTTGACCAGGTAGCGCGCCATCGCCCCGTCGCAGGCGACGAACGCCCCGTAGGAGCCGAGCGCCTTGCCCAGCGTTCCCACGATGACATCGACCTCGTCCTCGACCCCGGCCTCGGCGCAGGCGCCACGCCCGCCGGGGCCGAGTGCGCCGGTGCCGTGCGCCTCGTCAACCGCGAGGCGAGCGCCGTAACGGCGCGCCAGCTCAACTATCTCGACGAGCGGCGCGACGTCGCCATCCATCGAGAACACGCCATCAGTGACGATCAGCGCCGCGCGACCGTCCGCGCGCTGGAGGCCCCACTCCAGGTGCTCGACGTCGCAATGCTCGTAGACGAACACTTCGGCACGCGACAGCCGGCAGCCGTCGATGATCGAGGCGTGGTTGAGCTGATCGGAGAAGACGACATCGCCGGGCCGGGCCAGCGAGGCCACGACCCCGCAGTTGGCAAGGTAGCCCGATCCAAACAACAGAGCCGCCTCGCGGCGCTTGAACTCGGCCAGGCGCTCCTCCAGACGGCGATGCACGGTCATCGTCCCCGAGACGAGCCGCGAGGCGCCCGAGCCGACGCCCCATCGCATCGCGGCGTCAGCGGCGGCGGCCCGCACGCGCGGGTGATCGGCCAGCCCCAGGTAGTTGTTCGAGCAGAGCAGGAGGACCGGTTTGCCGTCGAGCACGACGTGCGGGCCCTGCGGCCCGCTGATCAGGCGGGTGTGTCGGTCCAGGCCGAGTGCTCTGAGCTCATCGAGCCGCGCCTCGATCTCGATCATCAGGCGGCGGAGCGCTCCCCGCGCACGCGCGCCTCACGCGTGAGTCGGCCCTGACCGGTGTTCGGCGCGCCATCCGGCCTCGGCGGCACCGCGCGCTTGCGCTCGAAGCGCAGCTGCGAGGCGGGATCCCACAGCCGGACGTTCAGCTCGGGTACAGGCTCCTCGTCCAGAGCCGCGCCGACCACGTCGGGCGTCTCGCCGTCGAGCCAGCCGCCCCGATTGTCAGGCCGCGGATTGGCGCCGTTGTCGGGCTGGCGGGCGACATTGAGCCCCAGGTCCTCGAACATCGCACGGTCCTCGTCTGGCGTGTTGCCGAGCGTGGTCAGGAAGTTGCCCATCATGACGCCGTTCAGGCCCGCCTTGACCGCCGTGGCCTGGAGCTCGCCCAGGTTCTCGACCCGGCCGCCGCACAGGCGGAACAGCGCATCGGGCAGGATCAGGCGGAAGATCGCGATCCACTTGACGACCTCCCACGGATCCATCAGCTCTCGATCCCCGAACTTGGTGCCCGGCCGCGGGTTCAGGAGATTGATCGGGACGCTGGTCGGGTTGATCTTGGCCAGCTGGAAGGCCATCTCGACCCGCTGCTCGCGCGTCTCCCCGAGGTTCAGGATCCCGCCCACACAGGTCTCGAGCCCGGCCTCCTTGACGGCGTCGATCGTGCGCAGCCGTCCCTCGTAGCGAACCGTTGTCGAGACCTCCGGGTAGTAGGACTCGGCCGTCTCGACGTTGTGGTGCACGCGCTGGATCCCGGCGTCCTTCAGCGCCTTGGCGCGGTCGACCGACATGTGGCCGATCGAGACACAACGCTTGAGGTTGGTTTGCTCGGCGACGAGCCGTGCGCCGGTCAAGACCTTCTCGAAGTCGCGCTTGGACAGGCCCTGTCCCTGGGTGACCATGCAGAAGCGGTGCGCGCCAGCTGCCTCGGCCGCCCGGGCGTGCTCGAGGATCTGCTCGGGATCCATCATCGCGTGCATCGGCGTCTCGGAGTCGGCGTACTTCGACTGCGCGCAGAACCCACAGTCCTCGGCGCAGCCGCCCGACTTGGCGTTGACGAGCGAGCACATGTCGGTCGAGTCGGCAAAGCGCTCGGTGCGCACGCTCCACGCGCGTTCGACCAGCGCGCCGATCTCGGCGTGATCCTCGAGCTCGCCGAGGCGCAGGGCCTCGGCTTCGGTTATCAGCGGCGGCATCGCGCCGGGAAGTTATGCGGTGCGCCGGACGGTTAGCGCCTGTCGGTTAGCGCCCGCGCCACTGCGGCCGCCGCTTCTCGGCGAATGCGCGTACACCTTCTCTGAAGTCCTCGGAGGAGAAGCAGGCCCGGCGCAGCTCGATCAACTCACGTTCGATGTCCGGATCGAGCTCAACGTGGGCGTCCAGCACCGCGCGGATCACCCGCTTGTTTCCCAGCTGGGCCAGCGGCGCGTTGCCTGCGATCTCGACTGCCCATTCGAGTGCCTCGTCGTCCAGACGATCCGGCTCGGCCAGCCCGTTGACGAGGCCCCAGGCCCGCGCCGTGCGGGCGTCGATGCGGCGGCCCACGAGGAATAGCTCGCGCGTGCGAGGAGCGCCGATCGCGTCGATGAACTTGCGGATGCCGGTGTGTGAGTAGACGAGGCCCAGCTTGGCCGGCGGCATCCCCAGGGCGATCGTGCCGGCAGCGATCCGCAGATCGCAGGACAGGGCGAGCTCGAGCCCGCCCCCGATCGCGTGCCCGTTCAAAACCGCCAGCGTTGGATACGGGTAGGCCTCGATCGCGTCGATTGCGGCGGCGAACGGATGCGCGACCAACTTCTCGGCCTCGTCGGCGAACACCGAGTCCGGAAGATCGCCGATGTCGTAGCCGGCAGAGAACGTCGCGCCCTGACCGGTGATCATCACGCAGCGGGCGTCGAGCTGCGGCATCGTCGTCGCGAAGGCGTCGAGGATCGGATGGTCGAGCGCCCCGCGCCGCGCTGGATTGGAGATCGTCAGCCGCGTGACCCCGGGCGCCGGCTCGTCTACGAGCAGCCGGCCGCCCTCGGCGGGGGTGTCAGTCGAGGACAACGAGCGTGTCGCCCTCTGATACCGACTGTCCCTCCTCGCAGCGGATCTCGGACACGACGCCCGGATCCTCCGCCTCGACCGGCATCTCCATCTTCATCGACTCGAGGATCACCACCGTGTCGCCCTCTTCGACGTTGTCGCCGACCTCGACCTCGATCTTCCAGACCGTGCCCGTGATGTGGGCCTCGACCTCCGGCAAGAGAAGCCTCCTGTGCTCGTGGACCGGCGCAGGATAGTGCCAGCGCTCGGCGCGCGCGGAGGTCGCGGGCGACTGCCGAGCGGGTTAGGCTGCTCCGCCCATGACGACGATCCTCCTGTACGGCGACACAGTTCGCCACCCGGCCATCCGGCACGAGATTCCGGTGGCGATCATCGATGAGGTTCTGTGCGCCGTCAGCGACGGGGCGTGCTACGTGCTGACCAGCGACCTGGAGAAAGCGCGGATCGCCAGGGTCCTGCCGGATGCGCAGATCCTGCTGCTGGAGCACGTCGGGTATTTCGAGCTAGTGCGCGAAGGAGTCGATCACCACGAGGCCGAGCTGACCATCCTGGTCCGGGCGCTGGGCCGGTGGGAGATCGACAGCGTCACGGTGCCGCGTGATTTCCCGGTCGCCGTGGCGGACCGGATCCGCGCGGCGAGCATCGAACTAACCGTCGACGGGGACGCCGTCGACGAGCGACGCCGAGCGAAAAGCGAACTCGAGCTCGAGGGCATCCGCCGTGCTCAGCGGGCCGCCGAGGCCGGAATGGCAGTCGCCGAGCGGCTGGTTCATGGCGCCGAGCAGCGCGATGGACACCTGTACGCCGGCGGCGAGCTGCTCAGCGCCGAGCGTGTGCGCGCGGCCATCCGAGCCGCGTGCGCGCAGAACGGAGCACCGGCCCCTCCGGACATCATGGTCGTCTCGCTGTACGCCAGCGGAGGCCACGACCCGGGCTCGGGCCCGCTTCCGGCCGGGCTGCCGATCCAAATCGACTTGTGGCCGTGCGACGAATCGAGCGGCTGCTGGGCGGACATGACACGGACGTTCGTGTGCGGCGAGATCAGTGCGGAGGTCGCGGCGGTGCGCGACGTCACCCGTGAGGCGCTCGAGGCGGCGCGCGCATCGGCGCGGCCCGGGATCACGGGAGAGGAGCTGTACGCGACCGCCGCCGAGGTTGTCGAGCGCGCCGGCTACCCGACGCAGCGGACGCAGAAGGCCGGCGAGTCGCTGACTCAGGGGTTCTACTTCTCGCTTGGGCACGGCGTCGGGCTCGACATCCACGAGGCGCCGCTGCTGGGACTCTCGAGTCGCGAGCGGCTGGTCCCAGGGGACGTGATCGCGATCGAGCCGGGAGTCGAGGGCTTGCCGGGGCTCGGCGGCGTCCGCTACGAGGATCTGCTGCTCATCACCGAGGACGGCTCCGAGACGCTCACTCGGTTTTCGTATGAGCTCTAGTTTCTGCCTATTTGCGGGATCCGTCCGGCCCGCGAGGTTGACTGCACACCTGACGGCGAGTTCGATCCGTCGCGAGGGTCAATGGAGGGCTCAAAGGTCTTCATCAGCTCGTGCTCGCGGCGCCAGTTGGCGCGGCGGCGGTCGGCGCGCCGGGGCGGCGCGCAACGGCTCCAGCTGGTGCTCCTGGTGCTCGCGGTCGGGCTCGGCTTCGCCGCGTTCCTGGCCGGCCACGGCGGCATCTGAACGCGCCAAGCCGGGCGGCGCGCTGTCGCCACCGATGATCAGGCGCTGGCGAACGTCGCCGGGTCCGGCCCGATCCGCTCACCCTCATCGAGCTGCTCGATCGCCTGCAACGCGTCGTCGTCGAGCTCGAAGTCGAAGATCTGGAAGTTCTCCTCGATGCGCGACGGGGTGACCGAGCGGGGGATGACGATGTTGCCGAGCTGCACGTGCCAGCGGAGCACGACCTGGGCCGGCGTCCGCCCGATCGACTCGGCAAGCTCATTGATCACCGGGTCGTTCAGGATCTGGCCCCGTCCAAGTGGACTCCACGCCTCGGTGGCGATGCCGCGCTCCTCATGGAAGCTCCGCAGCTCCGGCAGCTGCAGACGGGGGTGAAGCTCGACCTGGTTGAGCACGGGGACGACGTCGGTGGCGTCGATGATCCGCTCCAAGTGGTCGATCTGGAAGTTCGAGACGCCGATCGAGCGCGTGCGGCCCTCGTCTCTGAGCTCGATCAGTGTCTCCCATGTGTCCACGTAGAGCTCCTGCGACGGCGCCGGCCAGTGGATCAGGTAGAGATCGACATGGTCGAAGCCGAGCTGCTTCAGGCTGCGCTCCAACGCGCGGCGCGTTCGGTCGCGACCCTGGTCGTCGTTCCACACCTTGGTCGTCACGAACACCTCGTCGCGATCGAGGCCGGCGCGCTTGATCGCCTCCGCGACCTCGGCCTCGTTGCCATACAGGGCCGCGGTGTCGATGTGGCGGTAGCCGGTGCGCAGGGCGTGGACCGCGGCGTCGACTGTCTGCTCCGGCGGAACTTCAAAGACCCCGAAGCCGAGCTGCGGGATTGTGTGGGAATCGCTGAGCGTGATGTTTGGGATTTCGGTCATTGCTGATGACTATTCCCACAGATCGCGGCCCTGCACCGAGATGTGAGCCCCGATCGTGCCGGCGGAACGGATCAGGGGTAGCCTCCGGGCGCTGAGGACCTGTACGTTCTGCGCACGCTGATGCCCGACGTCGAGCTCAAACCCCAGGTCTACAAGGACCCGCGGCCGAAGGAGTTCTTCGACCCGTTCCACGAGCGCGTGCGCCACCACGAGCCCGAGCCGGTCTACGAGGCGGTGCGCGTGGTGACCGTGCTGCACGCGTTGATCAGCTTCCGGGCCCGCGGTTTTGGGACCGAAAACGTGCCGAACGGGCCGGTGATCCTGGCGCCCAACCACGCCTCGTTCATGGACCACTTCGTCTCCGGTGCGTTCGTCCGCCGCCGGGTGCAGTTCATGGGCAAGTCACAGCTGTTCGGCTCGGGGCCGCTCAGCTGGATCTACAGCCACGGGGGCGTCTTTCCGGTCCGGCGCGGCCAGCAGGACGAAGAGGCGTTCATCAGCGCATTCAAGATCCTGGAGCGCGGAGGCGCGGTCGTCATGTATTGCGAGGGCGGACGCTCGCGCACCGGACGTCTGGCCGACAAGGCGCGGCCGGGAATCGGACGGTTGGCGCTCGAGTCCGGCGCTCCGGTCGTGCCCACGGCGATTCTCGGCTCACACCAGGTGCGCAACTGGAAGAAGCTGCACTTCCCAAAGGTCACTGTGCAGTTCGACAAGCCATTCCGCTTTGAGGCCGTGCGCGACACGACGCGCGAGCAGCAGCAGAAGGCGGCCGACTACATCTTCGCCCGGATCCGGACCCTGCACGACGAGCTGGCCCGGGTCGGGCACCGCGGAGCGTTGAAGGCGTCTCGTTCGCGGGCGCGGCACGGGGACGCCGCCGCCGTCAGGCCGTAGGGACGCCGCCGTCGTCAGGCCGTAGCGATCGCCGCCGCGTCGCGCAGCCCGAGCTCCTCGATCGCGGCCTCGCGCATCTTGAACTTCTGCACCTTGCCCGTCACGGTCATCGGGAACGAGTCGACGAACTTGACGTACCGCGGGATCTTGAAGTGGGCGATCTGTCCGCGGCAGAACTCGCGTAGCTCCTCCTCGGTCAGGGTCGCGTCCGGGCGCAGCACGACCCACGCCATCAGCTCCTCGCCGTAGCGCTCGTCCGGGACTCCGACCACCTGGACGTCGGCGATCTCCGGATGCGTGTAGAGGAACTCCTCGATTTCCCGGGGATAGACGTTCTCGCCGCCCCGGATGATCATGTCCTTGATCCGTCCGACGATGCGGACGTAGCCTTGCTCATCCATCGTCGCCAGGTCGCCCGTGTGCATCCAGCGAGCCGAGTCGATCGCGTCGGCGGTGCGCTCGGGGTCCTCCCAGTAGCCGCGCATCACCATATAGCCGCGCGCGAGGAATTCCCCGGGCTCCCCGCGCGGCTGAATCCGGCCGGTGGATGGATCGACGACCTTGATCTCCGCGTGCGGCATCACCTGCCCGACGGTCGCGCAGCGGTTCTCCAGGGTGTCGTCGGAGCGCACCTGGGTTGTCACGGGTGACGTTTCCGTCATGCCAAATGCGATCGATATCTCCTTGATGCCCATGTCGCCGGCGACCTGCTTCATCACCTCGATCGGGCAGGGCGAGCCGGCCATGATTCCCGTGCGCAGCGAGCTCAGGTCGTACTGGCTGAAGTCGGGATGCCCGAGCTGGGCGATGAACATCGTCGGCACCCCATACAGGCTCGTGCAGCGCTCATTCGCGCATGCGTCCAGCGTGGCCTGGGGATCGAACGTCTCGGCGGGATACACCATCGCCGCGCCGAAGTTGGTGGCGCCGAGGTTGCCCATCACCATGCCGAAGCAGTGGTACAGCGGCACCGGTATGCAGACGCGGTCGGCCTCGGTGTAGTCGAGCAGCCCGGCGACGAAGTAGGCGTTGTTGAGGATGTTGTGGTGGGTGAGCGTGGCGCCCTTGGGAAAGCCGGTGGTGCCGCTCGTGTACTGGATGTTGATCGGGTCGTCGAAATCGAGCTCGTTCTCGCGCGCCCGCAGCGCGTCGTGGTCGACTGCGTGAGCGGCCAGCGACTCCCACTCGTCGGTCTCGAAGAAGACGGTCCGCTCCAGCGAGGGGAGGTTGGGCCGCACCTGCGCCGCCATCGCCGTGAAGTCCGAGCTTTTGAGGGCCGGCGTCGCGACGAGCCAGCGGCAGCCGGATTGTCCGAGCGCGTATTCGAGCTCGGACGTCCGGTAGGCCGGGTTGATGTTGACGAGGATGACGCCGATCTTGGCCGTGGCGTATTGCGTCAGCGTCCACTCGGCGCGGTTCGGGCCCCACACGCCGAGGCGGTCGCCCGTGCTCAGACCGGCCGCGAGCATCGCGCTGGCCAGTCGGTCGACGGCCTCGCCGAACTCCGCGTAGGAGTAGCGCAGGTTCTGGTGGCAGGAGATCAGCGCCGGCGAATCGGGGACACGCGCGATCGTGCGAGCCAGGTTCTGCCCGATTGTCTCGCCAAGCAGAGGGCAGTCATACAGGCCATGTGCGTAGGACAGCATCGCCTGCGACGGATGCTACTCGTAAACCGAGGGCAGGCTGGGCCAAAGTTGGGTGTCGTGACCGGGGATCACGACGGCCGCCGGCGTCTGCTCTCGGTAGCGCCGGACCTCGCTCAGCGACCGGCGGTGCAGGTGCGCATCGTGGACCACGAGCGGCAGCGCGTCGCCGTAGAGCTCGCGCTCGGTGTAGGCCGCGTCGCCGAGGACCAGGACCTCACCGCGCGTCGTCCTGAGCACGACTGACTGGTGCCCGAGCGTGTGTCCCGGCGTCGAGACGACGCGGACCGAGCCGTCGCCGAACAGGTCGAGCGAGCGGGCGAAGCCTGAGAACGACTGGACCGGGTCGGCCTCGTAGTTCAGCCGGCGCCAGTCGAACGCGTGGTCGAACTGGCGGTGGTGGTAACCCTGCCGAGCGCCGCCTGCGCTCGCCGCGTCCCATTCGCGACCATCGAGGACAAACGTGGCGGCCGGGAACTCCGAGACGGCGCTGGCGTGATCGACGTGGAGGTGGGTCATGATCACCAAGCGGATCTCGGTCGGCTGCACGCCGCGCTCCGGCAGTTGGAAGCGCAGCGCCTGGTCGTGGTCCATCCGCACCTCGTAGAGCAGCTTGCCGGCGCGGCCCATGTTGCCGCTGATGTCGCTGACGCAGCTTGGGTGAAGGCCCGTGTCGATCAGGATCGGGCCGGCGCCGGGATGCTCGACCAGGAAGGCCGGCACCGGCAGCCAGTCCCAGCCGCCGCGTCCTCTGAGCAGCTGGGCCGCGATCTTGGGCTTGGCCAGGCGCCCCGTGGGTCGGTCGGTGTGGGCCGGCGGCGCGTGCATCTCTCCGGTCAGGATCGGGTGCACGCGAACGGTGGCTCCGTCCTGGCCGCCGGGCAGCGGCAGAACGGCCCGCTTTGGCTCGGTTGCGACCGGCATGTTCAGCTTGACCGTATAGCGTGTCGAGCGGATGGCGATCTTGCGTGAGGACCTGCTCGCCGGGCGGGCGGTGGTGCTGAGTGGGGCGCGAGCCGCGGTGCGCGAGCAGCTGGTCGCGCTCGGAGCGGTGGTAGTTGAGGGCGGCGGCGATGCCGCCGACGCGGTGGTGCACGATGCGGGAATCGAACTAGGTGGTGCTCAGGCGCTCATGAGCGCCCTGGAGGAAACCTGGGCGGTCGTGGCGGAAGTCGCGAATGGGTCGCTGATCCCGTCGGGGCGGGGCGGCAAGGTCGTGCTGATCGCGCCGGCCGAGGATGCCGGCGATGAGTTCGTGGCGGCGGCGCGGGCGGCGCTCGAGAACCTGGCGCGCACGCTGTCGATCGAGTGGGCGAGGTATGGCATCACGGCCGTGGCGATTGCGCCGGCGGCGGCGGCGCGCGACGAGGACGTTGCGCTGTTGATCGCCTACCTGGTGTCGCGCGCCGGGGATTACTTCAGCGGCTGCCGGTTCGAGCTCGCGTTCCGTTCTGGGTGACGGGCCCGGCGGGTTCGCGACGGCCAACGGACGCTCCTACGCGGCTCTTATCGATTCCTCACTGCGCTGCTACGGAGGCCCGTCACTCTGCCGGGCATGACTTCGACAGACGCACACGCAATTCGGCAGACGCGAGTGAGCCGGACGCGGATGCTGCGCCGGCGGGTGATCGCCGGAGCGGTGGCGCTGTTCATCGCCGCCTGGCTCGTGATCGGGCTGGTTCTGGTCTCCGGTCACGACCCCGCGCTGGCCGCTCACGTATCTACGACAACTGGATCTTCGACCCCGACCACCTCGTCGTCCAACAGCAGCGGGACCGCTGCTTCGTCGTCCGACAGCTCCTCGTCTGACAGCAGCGGCAGCAGCTCGTCTGACAACAGCGGCAGCACCCCGTCTGACAACAGC
>JBJMLD010000215.1:0-41304 GCA_045805545.1 Solirubrobacteraceae bacterium
AGGATCGTGTCCTTGAAGTTCCCCGCGCTGCCAATGTAGGCGGCGGCGATCCACGCACCTGCGATCGCTCCCGCATAGGCGAGGAGACGCAGCCGCCCTGCTGGCGCTGCGAGCAGGACCGGGGGGATCGCCAGCGCCGCCCACGGCTTGTTGATCATGGCCAGGCCGAGGATCACGCCGGCCAGGCCGCAGCGCCCGCTTGCCGCGAGCAGAACAGCCGCAATGCACAGGCTCGCGCCGAGCGGCTCCTCGGGATGGCCGTAGAGGATCGCCCCGAGCACCGCCGGCGTAAACAGAAACACCGCGATCAAGACCCCACGCGCCAGCGCCGAGCGTCCGGCAAGGCGCATCTCTCGCACCACCCACAGCGCCGGCCCCACGCTGATCAGAAGGCACCCGAGCGCGCCGAAGCGGAAGATCGCGTGCTGGCCTCCGACAAGTTCCTTGCCGATCAGCGCAAACGGTGCCCGCAGTAGGACAGAACCGCCGGCGCCGTCGGTGGGCAAGTTCGCGAAGAACACGCCAACGTGTCCGGCCAGCAGGGCGTTCATCGACGGGGCGAACAGGCGCGGGTAGTCCCCCATCACCTGCGGGCGAAACCCGAGCCAGGCGACCCAGATCGCGCCGAGCAGGATCAGTGCGGCGACGCCGGCGAGACGGGCGGCATGGCTGCACCGCGTGTCCGCCGCGGCCGACACGCGACGCTACTTGATCGAGTTGTAGACGTTGAACAGCGGCAGGTACATCGAGATGACGATCACGCCGACGATGCTGCCGACGACGATGATCATCGCCGGCTCCATGATCGAGGTCAGGGCCTTGACCGCGGCGGCTACCTCGTCCTCGTAGAACTCGGCGATCTTCGAGAGCATCGTGTCGAGCGCGCCGGTCTCCTCGCCGACGCCGATCATGTGCGCGACCATGGCCGGGAAGACCGGTGCCTTGCGCAGCGGGTCGGCGATCGTGCCGCCGGACTTGACCGACGTGATGACGTCCTCCATCGCCC
This sequence comes from Solirubrobacteraceae bacterium, assembly GCA_045805545.1. GTDB lineage: Bacteria > Actinomycetota > Thermoleophilia > Solirubrobacterales > Solirubrobacteraceae > Palsa-465. The sequence goes on from JBJMLD010000215.1 coordinate 1,007, forward strand.
GCTCGATGACGATGTTGCCCGCCGTCTTACCGGTGATCTCGATGGCCTGGATGATCGGCACGCCAGCCGAGGTCAGGGCCGAGAAGGTGCGCGACCAGCGAGCGATCGCGACCTTCTGGACGACATCGCCGATCTTCATCGGGACTCGCAGCTTGAACGCGTCCCAGTGGGGCTTGCCCCAACTCGAGCGCTTGACGTAGAGGAACCCGGCGACGACCGCGATCACGAACACGACCAGCACGTAGTAGCGCTGGGTCAAGAGGTGCGAGAAGTCGACCATGAACTGGCTGAGCCCCGGCAGCTTGCCGTGGAACTCCTTGAACACCTTCTCGAACACCGGGATCAGGAAGGCGACCAGGGCCAGCATCACGATCAGCGCGAAGCTGATGACCAGCGTCGGGTAGATCATCGCCGAGCGGATCTGGCGGCGCAGCGAGGCGTCCTTCTCGAGCTGGTCCGCGGTGCGCAGGAGCGCCGACTCCAGCACGCCACCTGTCTCCCCCGCCCGCACCATGGCCACGTACAGGGTCGAGAAGACCTTCGGGTGGCGCTCGAGCGCGTCAGAGAGCAGCAGTCCGGCTTCGACGTCGTGGCGCACGGCCGTGAACGTCTCGCACAGCAGCTTCGACTTGGTCTGGTTCTCCAGCACGTGGAGCGCGCGCAGAATCGTCATGCCGGAGGTGACCATCGTCGAGAGCTGCCGCGTGGCTACGGCCAGATCGGCCGGCTTGACGCGCGCGAACAGCTCGATGTTCAGCTCCTTGGAGCGGTACTTGTGGGCGATGTCGATGACGACAAGCCCGCGCTCCTTGAGCTGATCGGCCACGTCCTGCTTGGAGTTCGCCTCGACCTCGCCGCCGGCCGGAATGCCGGCCAGATCCATCGCCTTGAAGACGTACGTGGCCACCTCTACATCCCGTGACCGTTCATCCCGGCGCCGACGCCGACGTCGACCCCACCGAGCAGCCGCTTGAACTCCTCGCGTGAGTGTGCCCGCGTCTCGGCGAGCTGGCGCGTGATCTTCCCGGCCCGGACGAGCTGAGCCAGCGCGGCGTCCATTGTCTGCATGCCATGGGCCCCGCCGGTCTGGAGCACCGAGTAGATCTGGTGGCTCTTGGCCTCGCGAATCAGGTTGCGCACGGCGGGCGTCGGGACCAGCACCTCGACGGCGACGCAGCGGCCGGCACCGTCGGCGGTCGGCAGCAGCGTCTGGGTCAGGATGCCCTGCAGCGCGACTGACAGCTGTGCGCGGATCTGGCCCTGTTGGGCGGACGGGAACACGTCGATGATGCGGTCGATCGTCTGCGGCGTGTCCTGGGTGTGCAGCGTGGCGAACACGAGGTGGCCGGTCTCAGCCGCCGTGATCGCGGTGCCGATCGTCTCCAGGTCGCGCATTTCGCCGACGAGGATCACGTCGGGGTCCTGGCGCAGCGCCGCCTTCAGCGCATCGGAGAAGCTCGTCGCGTCGGAGCCGAGCTCACGCTGGTTGACGATGCACTTCTTGTGTGTGTGCAGGAACTCGATCGGGTCCTCGATCGTCATGATGTGCTCTTCGCGGCGTGAATTGATTACGTCGATCAGGCTGGCCAGCGTCGTCGACTTGCCCGAGCCGGTCGGACCGGTCACCAGCACGAGTCCACGCGGCTTGTTGGCGAAGTCGGCCACTACGGGCGGCAGCCCCAGCGTCTCGAGCGGCGTGATCTCGAACGGGATCAGGCGGAACGCCGCGCCGAGGGCGGAGCGCTGGAAATACGCGTTGACGCGGAAGCGCGCGGCGCCGGGGATCTGGTAGGCGAAATCCAGCTGCCAGTTGTTCTCGAGCTTCTGGCGCTGGCTGTTGGAGAGGATCGAGTAGACGATCTCCCGCGTATCGGTCGGGGTCAGCGCCGGATAGCCCTCCAGCGGGGTCAGCCGGCCGCGGACGCGCACCATCGGCGGGGCGCCGGCAGTTAGATGAAGGTCCGAGGCGCGCCGGTCGACGACCTCGAGTAGCACCTCGGCGAAGTCAAGCTCCATGCGCCTCAGCCTCCGTTCTGCGACAGAACGATTCGCATCGCCGTGTCCTATCGGCAGATCAGTGCGATCCCGTTACGCGCGCGATCTCGGCCATGGACGTCAGTCCAGACTTGACCTTGTCCAGCCCGTCTTCGCGCAGCCGGCGCATGCCCTGGCGCACGGCCACGGCGGCGATCTGGTCAGCCGAGCCACGTTGCAGCGTCAGCGAGCGGATCTCCTCCGAGATCAGCATCACCTCGAACAGGCCGAGGCGGCCGCGGTATCCCATCCCGCCGCAGCGAACGCAGCCGACGGGCTCGTAGGCCTCGATGTCGAACTGAGCGCTGAAGCCGTGATCGCGGAGCACATCGGCGGAGACGATCGCCCGCTTCTTGCAGTGCGAGCAGAGCGTGCGTGCGAGCCGCTGCGCGACCACGCACTCGAGCGCCGAGGCGACGAGGAACGGCTCGATTCCCATCTCGATCAGGCGCGTGATGGCGGACGGGGCGTCGTTGGTGTGAAGCGTCGAGAGCACCATGTGACCGGTCAGCGCGCCCTCGACGGCGATCTGGGCGGTCTGCCGGTCGCGGATCTCCCCCACCATCAGGATGTCTGGGTCGGCGCGCATCATCGAGCGCAGCCCGGTGGCGAACGTGAGGCCGGCCTTGATGTTGACCTGGACCTGGGTGATGCCGGGGATCTGGTACTCGACCGGGTCCTCGATCGTGATGATGTTCTTCTCCGGGGTGTTCAGCTCCAGCAGCGCGCCGTAGAGCGAGGTCGACTTTCCCGACCCGGTCGGGCCGGTGGCGAGCACGGCGCCGTGGGCGCTGTTGAAGGCGCGACGGAAGCGGTCGAGTTCGTGCTGCTGCATCCCCAGCTTCTCGAGCTCGAGGCGGATGTTGTCCTTGTCGAGGATGCGCAGCACGCACGACTCGCCGTGCACGCTCGGGATCGTGACCACGCGGATGTCGACGTGGCGCCCATCCACCATCAGCCCGACCCGGCCGTCCTGGGGCAGGCGGCGCTCGGAGATGTCGAGGTCGCTCATGATCTTGATCCGCGACACCACGCCCGGCACCATCCGCTTGGGCACGCGCGTCTGCTCGACCAGGACGCCGTCGATGCGCATGCGGACGCGGAGCTCGGCTCCGGCCCGGCCTTTCTCGTCCGCCTGTGGCTCGAAGTGGATGTCGCTGGCGCCGCGCTCGGCCGCCTCGGCGATGATCGAATGCACGAGCTTGATGACCGGTGCGTCCTCGGCCGACTCGCGCAGGTCGACGATCTCGACCGGGCCGGCTCCGTCCTCGCCTTCCTCGACCGCCTCCTGGACGGCGTCCTCGAAGCGATTCAGGCGCGAGACCAGCGCCGCGATGTCCTCGGCGGAAGCGACGGCCGGCTTGACGTCCATCCTCGTCAACAGGGCGATGTCGTCGACGGCCAGGACGTTGGCCGGGTCGGACATGGCGAGCAGCAGTGTCTGATCGTCGACGAACGCCACCGGTACCGCTCCGTAACGCTTGGCCGCCGACGCGCTCAGGAGGTTGGCCGCGGCCATATCGGGCTTGAACACGCCAAGGTCGAGGTGATCCAGCCCGTAGCGCTCGGCGATCGCGTGGGCCAGCTGCTCAGAGGTGATTGCCCGCTGCTCGAGCAGCACGCGCTCGGGCGGGGTCCCGGCTGAGCGCGCATCCTCGATCGCCTTCTGCGCACGATCGCGCTCGGTGAAACCGAGCTCGACGAGAACGTCGGTCAGGAAACGCCCCGACCCACCGCGCCGGCGCGGTGACGTGACGCCGTTCCAGTTCTCTTGCGGAGCTGACTGTCCCCCGGCGTCGATCGCGCGGAGATGAGGAGCCGGCTCGCTCATCCCGCCCGTGCCGCCGTCCGCATCACGTCGACGGGCGCCGGTCGGCCGGTGAATAGCTCAAAGCTCAGCGCCCCTTGTCCGACCAGTAACTCAAAACCGTCCACGACGGTAATCGACTTCGATCTCGCGGCATTCATCAGGCCGGTCCCCGAATCCCTATAGACGAAATCAACCACGCATTTGTATCTGTCGAGCTCATCGGCGCGAAGCGGCAACTGCTTAAACGTCCAGTCCGAACCGTCCAGTCCACTGGACGTACAGTTGATGAGGCAATCGGCCGGTTCGGCGCTGCTCACCGGGGTCCCGCCGAGCTCCTCGGTCAGCTGGACGGCCCGCTCAGGCGTGCGATTCCACACCCGCACCTCGGCGGCGCCCGCGTCGAGCAGTGCCCAGACGGCGGCGCGCGCGCTGCCGCCGGCACCGAGCACGAGCGCGCTGCGCCCGGCAGCCTCAAATGGGAGGGCCGCGATCAGCGCCGGCGCGTCGGTGTTGTCGGCCGTCATCGCGCCGTCGTCGGTGAAGAGCAGCGTGTTCGCCGCGCCGATCGCCGTCGCGCGGGGTGAGCCGGTGTCAGCGACGCTCAGCGCGGCCTCCTTGTGGGGGATCGTCACGTTGGCGCCGGCGAAGCCCGCCCGCGGAAGCGCTCGAACCGTTTCGGCGAACAGCCCGGGTGGAACGGGAAGCAGCTGGTAGCGCCAGCCGTCGAGGCCGACGGCCTTCAGCGCGGCGTTGTGCATGGCAGGCGAGCGGCTGTGCGCGACGGGCCAGCCGAGGACGCCGAGACGCTGTGGCACGCGCATCGGGTTTGGCTGAGCTAGCAGCGGCTTGGCGAGCGACCGCCGCGGGCCGAGCGCGCCGCCTGATACTGCTGCTGATATTTGAGGAACTGCTGGTAGCTCGGCGTGAAGACCTGGATGCAGGTGCCCGGCTTGACGACGAAGAAGAGATCTTTGGTGCGGGCGGGATGGGCGGCGGCGTTGATCGCCGCCCCCCCGGGGTTGTCGATCGGAGTCGGCGGCAGACCCTTGTGGATGCGCGTGTTGTAGGGCGACGGGGAATTGAGCTCGGACACGGTGAGCGGCTTGGTGTAATTGCCGGTGGCGTAGCGTGTGGTGGCGTCGATCTGGAGCGGCATCCCGGCCTTCAGCCGGTTGTAGATCACCGAGGCGACGAGCGGCCGGTCGCGGGCCGTGGCCGCCTCTCCTTCCACCATGGAGGCGATGATCAGCACGTCGTATGCAGTGAGCTTCGCGTGGCGGGCGTAGCCCAGGTTGACGTGAGCGAAGCGCTGGCGGAACGTCCGCAGCTGGTCGGCCACCAGCGCCGAGATCCTGATCGGCTCGCGTAGCTGGTAGGTCTCGGGGAACAGAAAGCCCTCGAGCGACGGGGTGCTGCGCGGAGCGCCGTAGCGCCGAGGGTTCAGCAGCGGTGAGCGCCGCGTCTCGGCCAGGTAGCTGCCGTGCACGCCCTGGGCGCGGAGCAGCGCGTCGACCTGGCGGCGCGTCTTGCCCTCGGTCAGCGTCAGCTCGGTCACGCGAGCCGCCGGCGGCGCCGTGGTAAGGATCTTCAGAACGCTGCCGTAGCTCATGCCCTGCTGGAGGTGGTAGGTGCCAGAGCGCAGGTCGCTGCGCTCACCGGCCAGCGTCGCGCGGGCCTCGAAGAAGAAGCTCGAGCTGATGACGCCCTCGCGCTCGAGCAGGTCGCCGACGGTGCCCGAGCTGGCGTGTGCGGGGATCGTCACCGTCACGCGGCCATGGCCCGAGCCGTGGAAGGGCTGGAACAGCTCGATCAGGAACCAGATCACCGCGCCGGCCAGCACGATCGCAACCAGTGAGCCGACTCGTCCGGCGTAGCGGCGGCGGCGGGCGCCGGGCGCGCGGGCGCTGCGCGGCGGGCGCTTGTGCCGGCGGCGCACCTGGCGCTTGGGAGCGACCCGGCCCCGCTCGGCGCCGCTGACGCGGCGGGTGCCGGCCGGCGCCTCGGCGTCTTCGAGTTCGTCATCTTCGTCGAAGGCGTCGGCATCGTCCTCGAACTCATCGTGGTCGGTTGCCAGCTCCGGCCCGAGCGCCGGCCCCGGCTCGGGCGCCGGCTCCCCTCCGTCCATGGGCGCCGGCTCCAGCGGCTCCGGCCCAGACAGCGGCTGGGGCTCCGGCTCGGCCACAGCACCGGGGGGCGTTCGCCCGTGCCGCCGTTCAGCGCGCCGGCGCTCGCGCTCGCGGCGCGCCGCCTCGCGCTCCTCGGGCGTTCGCCGGCTCACGCCGGCTCCTGCGAACCCGGCGCCCGAGCGGCCAGCCAGCTTTCAAGCAGGTGCGCCGCCGCGCGCGAATCCTCGCTCGCCGACCCGCCCTGGCGCTCGGCCAGGCGTGTCGTGAACCGCTCGTCATAGAGCTCGACCGGCACCGGCAACTCGCGCTCGAGCATGGCGGCGAACTCGCGCGCTTCGGCGGTCTGCGCCGAATCAGCCCCGGACAGCGACAACGGCAGCCCGACTACCACGCGCTGCGCCCCCAGCTCGCTCACCAGCGCCCGCAGGCGAGCGCGGCCTCGTCGCGACCGGGGCGCGGCCACGGGTTCGATCGGTGTCGCGAGCACGCCCGTCGGGTCGCTCACAGCGCACCCGCAGCGCGCGCTTCCGTAGTCGAGCGCGAGCACGCGCATGACCTTAGCTATTGGGACGTAACGCCGTCTCGATCGCCTCGCGCGCGGCGCTGAGCGCCTCCGGCAGCTTGGCCGGATCACGGCCGCCGGCCCGGGCCAGCGTGTCGCGCCCGCCGCCGCCACCTCCTACCGCGGCCGCGGCGACCTTGACGATGTCGCCAGCCCGGACGCCGCGCTGCACGAGCGCGGGCGCCACGCTGGCGATCAGGTCGACCCGATCCTGCCCGGCGCTGCCGAGCACGATCGCTGCATCGCCGAGCTTCGCCTTCAAGCGGTCGGCGAGATCGAGCAGCGCCTTGCCGTCGACTCCCTCGACGGCGGCGGCCAGCACATGCGCGCCATCGAGCTCGGCCGCGCTGCCAAGCAGCGCGTCGACGTCGAGCGCACCGTTGCCGGCGCCCCCTTGCTTGGACGCGCGCTCGAGTTCGCGCAGCCGGCCGCGCAGCTCGCTCACGGTGTCCGGCACGCGCTCGGCCGTTACACGAAGTGTCTCTGCAGTCTCGGCCAGCCACGCATCGTGGTGGCGCATCAGCTCGACGGCAGCCGGGCCGGTCAGCGCCTCGATGCGCCGGACATTCGCTGCGCTCGAGGTCTCGCTGGTGATCTTGAACAGGGCTATCTCCGAGGTCGTGTGCACGTGGGTGCCGCCGCACAGCTCGCGGGAGAAGGAGCCGTCGCCGACCTCGACCATGCGCACGACATCGCCGTACTTCTCGCCGAACAGGGCCATCGCGCCCAGCCGGCGCGCCTCCGTAAGCGTGGTCGTGAGGGCGTGGACGGGCTGGCTCTCCAGGATCCACTGGTTCACCTGATCCTCGATCGCCTGCACGTCGTCCCGGGTCAGGCCGCTGCCGTGCGTGAAGTCGAAGCGAAGCTTGTCCGGACCAACGTAGGAACCCGCCTGGTGCACGTGCGAGCCCAGGCGCTGGCGAAGCGCCGCATGCAGCAAGTGAGTTGCCGTGTGGTTGCACTCGGTGGCGTGGCGGGTCGCGCGGTCGACGTGCGCGCGAACCCGTTCGCCTGACTTCAGCGTGCCGCGCTCGGGTACCAGCGCGACGACCTGGTCATCGCCCAGGCGCAGCACATCATCGACCCGCGCCAAGCAGTCGCCATCCGCGCACTCGACATAGCCGGAATCCGCGATCTGGCCGCCGCCGGTGGCGTAGAACGGCGACTCGATGAGCTTCACGAGCACTCGCCCGTCGTCCTCGGTGAGCGCCCCGACCGTGGTCTCGCTGTCGGTCGTCTCATAGCCGACGAAGTCGGTGGCGAAGCCGCTGGTGCCGGCGAAGGCCAGCGCCCGCTCGCGCACGTCCTCGCCGATCAGCCCGCGCGTCGCGCCGCGCCGGGCGCGCTCGCGCTGCTGCTGCATCAGCGTCTCGAAGCCGGGTTCGTCGACGCCGAGGCCTTCCTCGGCGGCGAGCTCCCGAGTCAGGTCGACCGGGAAGCCGTACGTATCGTGGAGCAGGAACGCGTTCTCGCCGCCGATGCCCTCGGCGCCTGCGTCCCTGGCGCGGGCGATCAACTCGTCGAGCAGCTTCGTGCCCTGCGCGAGGGTGCGGCCGAAGCCCTCCTCCTCGGATTCGAGCCAGGTGTGGATCGCGGCGCGCTGCTGGACGAGCTCGGCGTACTCCGAGCCCATCAGGTCGGTGACGCGCTCCGAGTAGCGCATGAGGAAACCCGGCTCGAGCCCGAGCGTGTGCCGGCCCTGGAGGATCGCGCGGCGCATGATCCGGCGCAGCACGTAGCCACGATCCTCGTTCGAGGGCACGACGCCGTCGGCGATGAGAAACGTCATGGCGCGGCTGTGGTCGGCCAGGACCCGCAACGCGCGGTCGGTGGTGACGTCCTGGCCGTAGCGCTGGCCCGAGAGTTCCTCACCCAGCTCGATCAGCGGCGCGAACTGATCGGTCTCGAAGATCGAGCGCTTGTCCTGCTTGATCGCCGCCATCCGGTTCAGGCCAAGCCCGGTGTCGATGTTTTTGCCCGGCAGCGGCGTGAGCGTGTTCACGGGGTTCTGGTCGTACTGCATGAACACAAGGTTCCAGTACTCAAGGAAGCGCTCGTTCTCCTCACCCGGGAGGTCGTCGGGCTTGCCGAACTCGAGTCCGCGGTCGAGATACAGCTCTGAGGACGGGCCGCACGGGCCAGTCGGGCCGACCTGCCAGAAGTTCTCCGAGCGCGGGCATTCGACGATCCGCTCGCGGGGAACACCGACCTCCAGCCACGCCTCGATCGCCTCCTCGTCAGCACCAAGACCCAGCTCGTCATCGCCGGCGAACACGGTGATCCAGATGTCGTCCTCGGCGAAGCCGAACCCCTGACGTGACAAGTCCCAGGCGAAGCGCACGGCCTCGCGCTTGAAGTAGTCAGCGAACGAGAAGTTGCCGAGCATCTCGAAGAACGTGAGATGCCGGGCCGTCGTGCCGATGATGTCGATGTCGGCGGTGCGGAACGTCTTCTGGCAGGTCGTGACGCGCGGGTGCGGCGGTCGCTCCTGGCCGAGGAAGTAGGGCTTCAGCGGATGCATTCCCGCGACCGTGAACAGCGCGGAGGGGTCGAGCTCGGCCGGGATCAGCGAGCCCGAAGGCAGCCGCTTGTGATCCCGTTCTTCAAAGAAATTGATATATGTGCGCCGGATCTCGTCCGAGGTCATCGGCAAGGGAGTGTAGGACCGTTCGTCCCCCGAACGTCCACGGTCATGCGCGCACTTTTAAGCCTCGTCGTCGTCTTCCGAGTAGATACGTGATGGTTTCCATCCGTCGTCTCGCCACGCTCCTCGCCACGGTTCTCGCCGGGCTGCTCGCCGCGGCTCCGGCCCAGGCCCAGCTCGACCCGCTCGGCTTCCGTTTCTCCTCGCCCGCCTACGTGGCGCACGAAAGCGACGGCTTCGCCGAGATCACGATCACGCGGATCAACGTCGCGCAAGAGGCGCAGATCCGTTACATGACACTGTCGGGCACAGCCAAGCCCGGTGCCGATTTCCGCCCCGTCAAGGACATGATCGACTTCCAGCCCGGCCAGGCCAACGCCACCTTCCGCATCGCGATCGTCGACCACCACATCCCGGACCTGCCGCGGACGCTCAATCTCGGGCTGTTCGGCGCCTCGCCGATCGGTCTGGGCGAGCCACACAACGCCGTGCTGACCATCCTCAACGATGACCCGGCTCCGCTGCTGCGCGACCCGACCAACCCGCTCGGGCTGCCGGCTACCCCAGCCAACGGAAACCCGCTGTTGGGGGCCAAGCCGTACGTGGATTGGAAGTACGGCCTGGCTGCGAGTCAGGAGCGGCAGTACCGTCATTCGCATCCCGATTGGGCGCGAGCGTTCGATGTGATCGCGCGCGAGCCGGAGACCCACCGCTTCGGCAACTGGGTGCCGAACAACCAGATCGCAATCCAGGTATCCCAGTACCTGGAGCGGGCCTCGATCGAGCAGCCGGGGACCGTGCCAATGATGTCGACGTATTGGCTGCCGTGGCATCACTGTGGCGGGGCGGCCGATCCACCCTGGCGCGTGGGCCTCTACCACCAGTGGATCCAGAACCTGGCGCGCGGCGTCGGTGCGTACAGGGGGATCCTGTTCCTGGAGATGGACTCGCTGATCACGGTCGGCTGTCTCTCCCGTCACGGGCTCGCCGTCCGCATGCAGGAGCTCCACGACGCGATCGACACCCTCTCCAAGGTCCCGCACCTGGTTGTGTACCTCGACGCCGGCGCGGCCGACGCCAAGCCGGCCGGCGTGATCGCCCGCCTGCTCAAGCGGGCCGGCGTGTCCGAGATCCAGGGCTTCTTCCTGAACTCGACCCACTTCGACTGGACCTCACGCGAAATCAAGTACGGCCGGCGGATCTCCCGCATGACCGGCGGCAAGCACTTCGTCGTCAACACGGCCGTCAACGGCCGCGGCCCGCTCGTACCCTGGAGCCGCGTGCGCTACGGCAACGAGGTGCTGTGCAACCCGCCGGGGCGCGGCCTCGGCCCGCTGCCGACGTTCAACACCGGCTTCCGCAACGTCGACGCGTTCGCCTGGATCGGCAACCCCGGCAAGTCCGGCGGCACCTGCGTGCCGGGCGCGCCACCCACGGGCACGTTCTGGCCCCAGCTGGCGCTCGAGCTGGTCAAGAACGCCGACTTCCGGGTTCGCTAGCCGGGCGCGGCCTGGCCACCGGGCGCCCCCGGTCGCCCGGCGACGCCGGGCTAGCTGCCCTTGGGCTACCGGGCGATAGTGGCCCAGCCGACGACAAGCTCGCCGTCCATCAGGCACGCCATCTGACCGGGGGCGGCGCCGTCCACGGGCTCGGCCAGGGCGATGGTGGCGTGCGGGTGCTGCCCGGCCGCCAGCGATGCGGTATCGAGGAGGTGCGCGCGCAGCGGCTTTGAGCGATAGCGGAGCTTGACCCGGTCGACGCGGTCGGCGTCACGGCGCAGGCGCAGGCCGCGGACGCGCACGTGCGAGGTCCGGAGCTCGGACCTTCGCCCAACGAGGATGCGATTCGTGGCCGCCTGCTTGTCGAGCACATAAAGCGGCTCGCCGCCGGCCACGCCGAGCCCGCGCCGCTGGCCGACCGTGAACAGGTGCTGTCCGTCGTGCTCGCCGACGACTTGACCGGAGGTGTCGACCAGCTCGCCGCGCCGTGGGCCGATGCCGCCGTGCCGGGCGAGAAAGCGCCCGCGCGTCGTGCCGGCGAGGAAGCACAGGTCCTGCGAGTCGACCTTGCTGGCCACGGGAAGCCCGGCCTCGGCCGCCAGCGCCCGCACCCGTGGCTTGGTCAGCTCGCCGAGGGGGAAGCGCATGCGCGCCAGCGAGGCCGGCGACAGGCCAGCCAGCATGTAGGTCTGGTCCTTGGCCGGATCAGCGGCCACGCGCAGCAGCGGTCCGGCCGGGTCGTGATGTTCTGCGATGCGCGCGTAGTGGCCGGTGGCGAGCGCATCGCAGCCGAGGCGGTCGGCGAGTTCGAGCATCGCGTCGAGGCGGACGTGGCCGTTGCAGCCGACGCACGGGTTCGGCGTCTCGCCGGCGGCGTAGCCGGCGATGAAGGGGTCGACGACACCGGCCCGGAATTCGTCGCGCAGATCGAGGGTGAAGTGCGCCAGGCCGAGCGAGTGCGCGAGCGCCCGCGCCTGAGCCACGGCCGTCGATGAGCAGCAGCTGCGCTCGGCGTCGTTCTCCGCGTCGGCCCACAGCTCGAGCGTGACCGCCACCGTCTCCCCCGTCTGCGCGCACCGTAGCGCCGCCACCGAGCTGTCGACGCCTCCGCTCATCGCGACCAGCGTCCGGGCGCCCGCGGCCGGCGCCGTCAGCGCACCCCGCCCGCGTGCGGCAGCGCCCAAGGCTCGCGCCAGCGCGTCGGCGGCAAGCTCGGCCGCGTGCCACTTGGCGGGGCTCAGCCCACCGAGCTCGTCGGCCACTTGCCGCGCGCTGATGCGTGCCGCCTCGAGCAGGGGCCGGCCGCGCACGAGCGTGACAGCGGCGCTGCCCGCCGCGGTGGCGGCGCCGCAGCCCTCGGCCTCGAAGCCGGCGTCGGTGATGCGGTGGCCGTCCGTCGCCACCGAGAAGCGGATCCGGTCGCAGCACGACCCGCCCTCGGCCGTCACGGCGAAGTCGCCGGCGGGGAGGCGGCGATGACCCTGAGGCGAGGTCAGATGGTGCTCGAAGGCGAGTGTGTCCACCCGCGCGAGGATAGACCGCGGGGTTGCCGCGGTCCGCGCTTACCTGACCGTGAGCGCGTCGTCGACGCGCTGGGCGATCTCGAACCGGTCAGCGAAGCCGACGATCGTCGTCGCGTGCTGCACGCGGTCGATCAGCACCAGCGTTGGCGACGAGCTGACCGGCACCTGATTGGTCACGACCGTGTACTGGGCCAGCTCGGACAGTGGCACCGCGAACTTGACCACGTGGGCCTTATGCGTGGGTACTGAGGCGAGTTCCTTGCGGATAGCCCGATCATCGGCCGCCGCGCCGTTGTAGAAGAGCAGCGCGAGCACTTTGTTCGTGCGCAGCGCCCCCTCGACGGCGTTCCGGCGCTGGGCCGGGGTGGCCGGCGCGGCATGGCCTGTCGTGGCCGGAGCCGGGCGGGTCGTGAGCTTGGTGGCGCCGTGCGTGGTGACAGCCGGATTCGGGGCGGACCCCGGCGGAGTGCTCGTCTGCCCGGGCGGCGTGCTGGCGGTGTGCGCGCCCGCAGCCACCGTGCCGCCGTGTGCCGCGCTCGCGCCGTTCGAAGTCGCCACGGCGGCGTGGGCCTTGGCGATCGCCGATTGATACGCGGACGAACCCCCGGAACTGGACGAGCCCGAGCCGCTCGGCTTCAACGCGACCATCCATACCGCGAAGAAGGCGACCGAGCCGACGAGCAGGGCGATCAGCGGACGCGACACGTTGTCCATCACCACCATGTTCGGCGCGAAGGCGCCCGAGCATGAGCCGCGATCAGTGGCACGGACGGGCGGCCACGCCGCCCGAGCGGCTCAGGCCAGGCGCAGCCCGAGTTCCCGCAACTGGGCCGGATCGACCGCCGCCGGCGCCCCGGTCAGCGGATCCACGCCGCTGGCCGCCTTGGGGAACGCGATCACCTCGCGGATCGATTCCGAGCCGGTCAGCGCCGCGACGATCCGCTCGATCCCCATCGCGATCCCGCCGTGCGGCGGCGCTCCGTAGCGCAGCGCGTCGAGCAACCACCCGAACCGGGCCTCGGCCTCGGCCGGACCGATGCCGAGCAGCTCGAACACGCGCTGCTGGACCTCTCGCTGATGGATACGGACCGAGCCGCCGCCGATCTCGGCGCCGTCGAGCACCAGGTCGTAGGCACGCGAGCGCAGGCTCGCCGGGTCATCGAGGTCACCCGTCGGTGCGGTGAAGGGATGGTGCGCGGCGTCCCACCGCTGCTCATCGGCGTTCCAGAAGAAGGCCGGGAACTCGACCACCCACAGGATGTCGTGGCGCTCGCGCGGGATCAGGTCGAAGCGGCGCGCGATCTCCATCCGCAGCGCGCTGAGTGTCTGACCCACCGTGGTCACCTCGTCGGCGACGATCAGCAACAGATCGCCGGGGCCGGCCGCCAGACGCTCAAGGATCCCCGCGACCTCGGTCTCGCTGAGGAACTTGGCGATCGGCGAGCGCAGCGCGCCGTCGTCCTGCGCGAACGCCCACACGAGACCCTTGGCGCCGTGCTGCTTGGCCAGCTCGGTGAGTGCGTCGAGCTCCGAGCGAGGCATCTCGCGCGGGCCGGCGTTGATCCCGCGCACGACACCGCCGGACTGAAGCGCACCGCTGAACACCTTGAACTCGGACTTGGCCAGCGACCCGCCCAGATCCTTCAACTCCAGCCCAAAACGCGTGTCTGGCCTGTCGATCCCGTAGCGCCCGACTGCCTCGGCGAATGTCATCCGCGGCCACGGCGGCGGCGGCACGTCGAACTCTTCGCGCTCGAATACTGCGCCCATGACCGCCTCCATGCACTCGAGCACGTCGTCCTCATCGACGAACGACATCTCGAGGTCGAGCTGGCTGAACTCCGGCTGGCGATCGGCGCGCGTGTCCTCGTCGCGGAAGCAGCGAGCGATCTGGTAGTAGCGCTCGAACCCGGCCATCATCAGCAGCTGCTTGAACAGCTGCGGGGACTGGGGCAGGGCGTAGAACGAGCCGGGCTGGATCCGGGCCGGGACGAGGTAGTCGCGGGCGCCCTCCGGTGTCGAGCGGGTCATGTAGGGCGTCTCGATCTCCAGGAAGTCGCGCGCGTTCAGCACCTCGCGCATCGTCGCGATCACCCGGTGGCGGGTGGCCAGGCGCTCCTGCATCTCGGGCCGGCGCAGATCGAGCGAACGGTGCCTGAGGCGCAGGCTCTCATCGACGCCGGCCGCCTCGTCGAGCGGGAACGGCGGCGTGTCGGAGTCGGCCAGGATGTCGAGCTCGCTGACCGTGAGCTCGATCTCACCCGTGGCCAGGTTGGGGTTGACGTTGGCCGGATCGCGGCGCGTGACCGTGCCGGCCGCGCTGACGACGTCCTCGGAGCGAAGCTTGTGCGCCTCGGCGTGCGCCGCCGCGGCCTGGTCGGGATGGAACACGAGCTGCACGATTCCCGAGCGATCTCGAAGGTCGATGAAGATCAGGCCGCCGTGGTCGCGCCGGCGGTGTACCCAGCCGGCGACACGCGCGGGCGTGTCAGCGCGCTCGGCCGTGAGCTCGCCGCACCAGCTGTCGCGGTAGGCGTTGGGCTGGGGCGATTGCTTCACAGCCGGTGGCCTCGCAGGACGGTCGGGATCACGCTCGCCACGTCCGTCTCACGCTGTTCGCCGGACTGCATGTCCTTGAGGCTGGTGCTCGTGCCGTTCTCGACGATCGCGACGTAGCGCGCACCGATCCGGTCGGCGTGCTTGAGCTGGCCTTTCAGCGATCGGCCGGCCAGCTCGAGCTGGGCGCTCAGCCCGGCGCGGCGGGCGTCGCTGGCAAGCTCGAAGGCCGTCTTTTCACCCGCCGGATCGCGTGTCGCCCGGGCCACGTAGAGATCGACGAAGTCCCGCGGCACGGGCAGCTCCCCGGCCGCCAGCAGCATCCGCTCGACCCCCGCGGCCCAGCCCGAGGCCGGCGTCGGCGCGCCGTCGAGCTGCTCGATCAGTCGGTCGTAGCGCCCGCCCCCACCGACGCCCGACTGCGCCCCAAGCGCATCGCTCGTGAACTCGAACACCGTGCGCGTGTAGTAATCGAGGCCGCGCACGAGCGTCGGGTCGAGCTCGTAGCGGACCTCGGCCTCGTCGAGCAGCGCGCGCACCTGCGCGAAGTGCTCGGCGTCCTCGTCGCTCAGGCGGTCGAGCAGCGTGGGGGCGCCGCGCATCACCTCGCGCGTCTTGGCGTCGGTGCTGTCGAAGGCGCGCATCGGGTTCAAATCGATGCGGCTGCGGACGTCCTCGCTGAGCGACTGCTCGTGCTGGCGCAGATAGGCGCGCAGCTCGTCGCGGTACTCGGTGCGAGTCCCCGGCGTGCCGAGACTGGAGATCCGCAGCCGCACGTCCTTGACCGTGAGCGCCTCGAGCAGATCGCTCAGCAGCACGATGAGCTCGGCGTCGGTGTCGGCGCCGGCCGATCCGATCGCCTCGGCCCCGACCTGCCAGAACTGGCGGTAGCGGCCTCGCTGTGGCGCTTCGGCGCGATAGAAGCTCGACAGGTACCAGAGCTTGACCGGCTGCGGGAGCTTGTGCATGCCGTGCTCGATATACGCGCGACACACCGGCGCGGTGCCTTCCGGCCGCAACGTGAGCGACCGGCCACCGCCGTCGTCGAACGTGTACATCTCCTTCTGCACGATGTCCGTCGCCTCGCCGACGCCGCGCGCAAACAGCTCGGTGGCCTCGAAGGTCGGCGTCTCGATCCGCCGGTATCCCGCAGCGCCTAGGATCCGCGCGACCTGCGCCTCGAGGTGCTCCCGCCGGGCAGCGTCCTCGGGCAGCACGTCGAACGTGCCGCGAGGAGCCTGGATCACTGCTGTGTCGCCAGCTCGCGCAGGAACGGGTTGGTCGCGCGCTCGGCGCCGAGAGTGGTGATGCCCATGTGACCCGGATAGACGGTCGTCTCGTCCGGATAGGAGTCGACGAGCGTCTCGATCGAGGCGAGCAGTGTCGGCCAGTCGCCCCCCGGCAGGTCAACACGCCCGACCGAACCCTGGAACAGGACGTCGCCGGAGAACAGTGCGTTCTCGCCACGGACGGCGTAGGTGACATGGCCGGGGCTGTGACCCGGCGTAAAGATCACGTCGAGCGGGAGCCCGGCAAGGTCAAGCGCCTCGCCGCCGGCGACTGTCTCGTCGGCGTCGTAGCTCTCGAACGGGCCGAAGCCGGGCCACGGTACGTAGTCCATGATGTTGGCCAGCACGCGCGTCTCGAGCTCCGGGCAGTAGACCGGCGCACCTGTCGCCTTCGCCACCGGCGCGACCGCGCCGACGTGGTCGAAATGCGTGTGCGTGAGGAGGATCGCGTCGAGCTGGGTGATGCCAAGGGCGTCGATCGCCGCCAGCAGCTTGTCGGCCTCCTCGCCGGGGTCGACTATCACGGCGTGCTCAGAGCCCTTCTGGCGCACGATGAAGCAGTTCTCCTGCACCGGTCCGACGGTGAACATGCGGACGTCGATCACCGCCCGGTCTCCTTCCTGCGCTGGCGCCGGCGATACAGGAACAGCTCGAGGTAGTAGCCGGCCGGGACGTACAGCGCAAGCGCGAACACTGCGAACACGAGCGCCGCGCCGATCCGGTTCTTGCCGTGCGTCGTGAGCAGCAGGAACAGGAACATGATCACGGCGGCAAACGACGCGCGCGTGAGCGATGACTTCCACGTGGGCGGCGTGTTCAGCCGCCGCTCGCGAGCGTCGACGCGCGAGAGCTTCTTGCGCTCCTGCGTGGTCGGCGGGCGACCCGTGCGCCCGCGCGCCTCGATCTTGCCCGCAGCGGTCCCACGGTGCTTGGAGCGGCGCTTGCGCTTCGTCTGGGCCATGTCTACCGGAGCTTAGTGGAGCGCCGACAACGCGTCTTCGATCAGTCGGCGGTTGCGCACCGGCAGATCGGCGGGGAAGCCATCGAATGCCTGTGCCGGAGCGAGGCCGACCAGCTCGGCTTCCTTGGGCGTCGCGTAACGCGCGATCGCTCTGACCAGCTCCGCGAGCGGGACTCGACGGTAGTCCTCGACGTTCGTGGACACCTGGGCCACCTGTCCCTGCTCGAGCCACAACCCGATCGCGCGCACACCGGGCAGGCCTTCCGCGCCGCCCTCCCGGATGAGCGCCGCGATCGCCTTCGCCTCCTCGACGCCGGCCGGCGGCGCGAGCTCGACGTTGAACGCCACCAGCGGGGGCCGGGCCCCGACGAGCACAGCGCCGGCGCTCCGGTCGAGCTGGCTCGGACCGAAGTCGGGCGTCTGCTCGCCGGCGTCGATGCGTGCCTGCAGCGCCGCCGGGCCGCCGCGGCGGATCTCGGCGCGAGTCCGCCCGCCGGCCAGCGCCCCGTACAGGAACACGGGCAGCGCGAGCTGCTCGGCGATGCAGTCGGCGAGGACGAGCGCCTCGGCGCACGCGGCGCCGCGCTCGGTCTCGCTCAGATAGACGATCGGCGCGACGTCGAGGCCACCGACGCGCGGGTGGATGCCGTCGTGGTCGCTGAGGTCGATCTGCCGCTTGGCCTCGGCGGCGACCCGGGTCACGGCCGGCGCCAGCTCGCCCGGCGCTCCGGCCACGGTGAACACGCTGCGATGGTGGTCGGGATCGGTGTGGATGTCGAGCACTGGCAGCGGCGCAAACGCCGCCGCGACGGCTTCGATGGTCGCCCGATCTCTCCCCTCGGAGATGTTGGGCACGGTGAGCAGGGTGCTCACGCGTCTAGCACGTACTGCCCACGATCCAGCACCTTGCGGCCGCCGATCTCGAGCGTCACCTCGGTGGCGACGACGTCGAGATGGATAGGGACCGACACGTTCCCGCCGATCCCGGCGCTGGCCCCGAACGCCACGTGCACTGTGCCGAGGATCTTCTCGTCCTCGAGGACGAGGCCGGTCAGCTGCGCGCGCTCGTTGGTGCCGATCCCCAGCTCGGCCAGGTTCCGGCCCGCCTCGCCGTGCGCGTCCAGGCGGCTGATGAACTCAGGTCCGACGCCGCCTTCCGCGGCGAGGAGTCGTCCTTTCTCGACGGTCAGCGTGACCGGCTCGTCGCTCAGCCCGATCGGCCCCAGGCTCGAGGCGACGATCTGCCCGTCCGCGGAGAGCGGCGCGATGAAACCCTCGCCGCAGGGCAGGTTCCCGAACGCGCCCTTCGCCGTCAGGTCGCCGTTGTCGGAGATCCCGGAACGGCCGGTCAACTCCAGCGTGAGATCGCTGCCGCGCGGGCAGCTCACGTGAGCCTGGTCATGTTCCTCGAGCAGCCGCGCCACCGCGTCCGAGCGCGCCGCCATCAGATCGAAGTCGACCGCCATCACTCGCGCCAGCATGTCCTCGGTGACGCCGGGCATGGTCGCGCCGCGGATGCCGGCGTCGGTGGCGCGCTTGCGCGCCGTCGTGTGGCTGATCGAGCGGCTGGTCGGGGCGATATAGACGTCGCATTCCTGCAGCGCGGCCGCAATCGGACGCGCCGGTTCGGTGCCGTCGGTGGCGCGCTGATCCATCACGGCCAGCACGGCGTCCGCGCCGGCGGCGGCTGCCGCCGCGCGTAGCGCGTCGCCGATCGCGCGTGACTCGTCATCGGTGATCACCAGGACGGCCTCGCCGGATTGCACCGCAAGGCAGCGCCGAACGACCGTGTTGACGGCGGGACCGAGATCAGACATGGCCGGATCATATGACGGCCGGCGCGGTGACCGGTCAGGCGTTGCCGCACGACCGTCGCACGGGATCCACGCGCCGGGCCGGGATAGGCTGCAGCCCGAACCGTGGATAGGAGGTCTGCATGCCGGTGACGATCCCGCTTCCCAGCGATGACGAGCTCACGCCTGAGCATCGCGAGCTGCTGGAGAAGGTGCCACCGCTCAACGTCTTTCGGATGGTCGCCGGCACGCGACGGGGGCTGCGGCCGTTCCTGCAGCTCGGAGCAGCGGCACTCTCGAGTTCGATGGATGCCCGGCGCCGAGAGATGGCGGTGCTCCGCGTGGCGCACGCCACCAGCGCCGGCTACGAGCGCGCGCAGCACGAGCGGCTGGCACGGCTGGCCGGGGTGACTGAGGAGGAGATCGCGGCGATCGCGGTCGAGGAGCCGGTCGCGAGCCTCGATGAGGAGGCCAATCTGATCTGTCGGGTAGCCGATGAGGTCAGCCGGGACGTGCGCCTGTCTGACGAGGCGCTCGCCCAGTTGATCGATCGGTATGGCGCACGCGAGGCCTCGGACGTGATCCTGCTCGTCAGCTACTACAACATGGTCAGCCGGTTCCTCGAGTCCACGAGAGTCGAGCTCGAGGAGCAAGCACCCGACGGGTGGCAGGCCATCGGCCAGCAGGAGCCCGACAGATGAGGCTGGGCGGGAAGGCCGGGATCGTCGTGGGTGCAGGGCAGACGCCCGGCGAGACGGTCGGCACCGGCCGTGCTGCGGCGCTGCTCTTCGCGCGCGAGGGCGCGAAGCTGATGCTGGCGGACCGCGATCTCGCATCGGCGCAGGAGACAGCCGCGATGATCGCCGGCGAGGGCGGCGTCGCCGAGTGCGTCCGCGCCGACTGGACGAACGCCGCCGACTGCAAGGCGATGGTGGCGGCGTGCCTAGAGGCCTGGGGGCGGATCGATTTCCTCCAGAACAACGTCGGCATCGGTGCGGGCGACAGCGACCCTCTACGGCTGACCGAGGCGGCGTTCGATCGGATCATCGCGGTCAACCTCAAGGGCTGCGTGCTCTCGTGTCAGGCGGCGCTGCCCGTGATGCGCGATCAGGGCGCCGGCTCGATCGTGAACATCTCATCGATCGCCGCGCTCGCCGCCGCGGTCCGCCTGACCGCGTACAAGCTCTCGAAGGCCGCGATCAACGCGCTCGGCCAGTCGCTCGCGATCGACAACGCCGCGCACGGTATTCGCGCGAACACGATCATGCCCGGCTTGCTCGACACGCCAATGGCGGTCGACTCGCGCGCCGCCCACACAAACCTTCCGCGTGAGCAAATCGTCGCGCGACGCGCCGCAGCGGTACCGCTCCGTGGGCAGATGGGAACCGCCTGGGACGTCGCGTACGCCAGTCTGTTCCTCCACTCCGACGAGGCGCAGTTCATCACCGGAGCCGTTTTGCCCGTCGACGGCGGCCAGCTCGCCCGCGTCGGCGGTTAGTCCCCACCGCGGTGCGACTAGACTGGCGCCTCGCGCCGGAGTAGCTCAGTCGGTTAGAGCAGCGGAATCATAATCCGCGTGTCGGGGGTTCGAGTCCCTCCTCCGGCATCAGAAAATTCCTGGTAATCGGATGCTTCTGACCGCTAAGGGTTTTTGCGCAGGAGGGCGCAGACCGCGGTCGTCTCGACCGAACGCAGGCGCTCGAGCATGGCGCCGCTCGGCTCTGGGAAGTTGAACGACATCGTCACTGCGCGGGTGCCGTCACGCGTGGCAGCGGCGAACTGGGTATAGCCCGGGAAGCCTCCGGTGTGCCCGTAGACAGTCCCGCATCGTGTTCGGTAGCGGAAGATCCCCAGCCCGGCGGAGTTCACCCCAGGCCCAGTGGGACTCGAGGACCCCGCCACGAAGTGCATCTGCACGCGTTGTAGGGTCCTCCCGAAGAACCTTGGGGTCAGATAGCTGCGCATGAACTGGTTGAGCTCGGCGGGTGTCGAGACGATCCCGCCCGACACCCACGCGCCGCTCGGGTTGACGGCCGTGCTGACGTCCGTCGGCTTGCCGTCCTGGTACGCATAGCCGTGGATGAACGGCGTCGGCAGCGCGGTGGTGCTCGGAAGCGTCGTCTGGCGCAGTTTCGCGGGGCGCAACACGATCTGCCGAAGCAGTGTCCCGTAGGACTTGCCGCTCACCGCCTCGGCGATCAGCCCCAGCACGATGTTGTCCGTGTTCGAGTATTGATGCCTCGAGCCCGGCGGGAAAATCAGCCCCTCTGACTCCACCCAGCCGATGACCGTCGTAGGCGAGACGAACCCCTGCGGGTCATTCTTGAGCTGCGCCGCGAACCCAGCGGATTTCGTGTACTCGGGTAGCCCGCTAGTGTCGTGAAGCAGCTGGCGCACGGTCACCGCCCGCCAGGCGGCGGGGAGACTCGGGAGCCGCTGGCCGATCGTGTCGCCGAGGCCGATGAGACCGTGCTGCACGAGGCGCAGCACGACCGCGGCGTTGAACGGCTTGGCCAGGCTTGCGATTCGCATGTGATCGGTGCGACGCGGAGCGCCCGGATGATCGATGTTCGCCCGACCAGCGCTTACGACGGTCAGATGCCGATCGCGGTAGAGGGTCGCGATCGCACCCGGCGGCCCGCCATTGGCGCGGATCAGCTCTTCCAAACCTCGCCTCACGGCACCGACGCCCGCCCTCTCGTGCGCGACGGCGGTGCCCGGAAACGCCAACGCAGCCGTGACCGCAACCGCCAACGTCCCTGCTCTCTTCCCATCCACGGGCCGCAATATATAGACGGGTGCGAACGGCTGGCTGGCGCGTACGCGGGATGTGCGCCTCCTGGCAGCGCAGGAGTTATCACTACCACGTGATGGACCTGGATGACAGCGCGCTCGCTTGGGCGGAGAAACAGGTCGAGGCCGTGCGCGATGACCCGAACCAGCGCCTCGCGTTGCTCGCGCGGACCTACCAGGGACCGACGGGCCGGGCGCCGCAACACCTGCCGTTTCGGCGTGCGGCGTTGTCGTTCATGAACTGGCAGGTGCGACGTGGGGTGCTTAATCCGCTCGACACGTCCCCACCCGGCAGCGTGTGGTGGCGGGCGGTCAACGAGCGGCTGCTGCGGGACGGATGCGAGGCGGTGGCACTCGCCGGCGGACGTCCTGGCGAGCCCTCGTCGCCAGCGCTGCGGCAGTGGATGACTTTCGTTGCCAGACCAACCGCGCACAATTGGTACCGAGCTCATAACGCCAGCATCGTCAGCGCCTACTTGGAGAACCGGGAACTCGCCGACACCGAGACCGAACCCGAGCGATTCTTCATGAACGTCGTGCTGATTCGCGTCCTATATGCCCACAGCCTCGTCGCAGCGCCACGCCTCGCGGTCGGATGGTTTGCCCCGCTCGGACGGCTGCTCGGCGATCCCAGGATCGGAATGGCCGGCGCGTTCCTCTCGCTGGGACGTGTGCTGCCGGACCGCTATCCGCTCGCGGGGGCCGTTGAGAGCTACATCAGCGCAGAGCACAACCTCGGCCGGATGCTGGATTACGCGGTGATCGCCCCCCGCGCCCAGCGGCTGTACCAGTGGTCAGCCGAAGAGCTCGAGGAGCCACGCCTCGTCGGCTTCGTCCGCGACGGCAACCCGATCTACGCGTGGCCGTTCGAGAACCGGCATGTCTGGCGCTCACCCCATATGCCGCTGGCCGGCAGGATCCTCGCCAACGCCACCACGCCTCGCTGAAGACCGTCACCGCACGCTCGTGACGGACCGCCGCCTTGTGGTCAAGAGCTCCAGTCCGGAGGCTGGTACACACCGCCGGGAACGCCGCCGACACACAGCACTCGCAGACCGTCAGGCCCGGAGGAGAGCTTTCGCATCATGCCGGCGTCGACCCGTACGAGATGGTCGGCGTCAAGCTCGAGGGAGACCCCGTCGACGTCCACCGACCCCGAGCCGCGGAGCGCGACGTACAGCTCCTCCTGACCGGACTCGGACTCGTCGTGCGACGTCGTCGAGTAGTCGGGCGGCAGGTCCATGATGTTGGCGCCGAACGCGGTGATCTCGAGCCCCGGGCGCACGAGCTTGGCGAACCCGTCCCAGAGGGTCGGCAAGTCGTCGATCGACCTGGCCGAGTAGCCGGTTTCCGTGCGCGTCATGACGTCACCAGTCCCATGTTCCGGGCAACGGTCGACATCGTGCGCTCATGCTCCTCGACCGGGCTGATTTCGATCAACTCGACCGGCTCGAGCGTCTGGACGAAGTGGCCGGGCCGGAGATGGTAAGCGTCGCCGGCCCTGACGATCTCATCAGGACCGTCGGTGTAGGTGACGCGAAACGAGCCCTGGAACAGGTAGCCCCAATGGTCGCATTGGCAGCGATCTTCCGGTAGCCCCTTGAACGGCGACTCGTCGGGCGGGAACTCCGCCGGCATCGATTCGAACGCAATGAGCATGTCGCCGGCGTCAACCTGGCGGCCTTCGTATTCGCCGATGACCGTCGGCTCCAACTTATCCCTGGACACGTGCATTGAGGACACTCCCTTCGTTTGTGGTGAGGACCGCCGCGGCGCGGCGGCGTGAGACGAGAAGCAGCAGGCAACCGGCGCCGATCACGGCCGGACCGAAGCCGGCGATGAGCAGCGCCGGGCGGGCGCCGAGGGCGCCGACGACGATGCCGCCGAGGACGAGCGCACCGAGCTCAGCCGCGTTGCGCGCACCGTTGTAGGCCGCGAAAGCGCGGCCTCGGAGCGCCTCGGGTGCGCGCTCGTGGATCAGTGTGCGCAGCAGCACGTTCTTCACCCCGTGCGCGACCCCGCCGAGCGAGAACGCGACCACGGCCACCCACACGACCGTGGCCAGCGCGCCCCCGCCGATGCCGAGCCCCTGCGCCACGATCGCGACCACAGCTCCCGCCGCCAGCTTGGTGCGCCCGACGCGGTGGGCGATGCCGACCGAGCCGGCCGCCATGCCAAGGGTCCACCCGGTCAGCAGCAGCCCGTAAGCCAGGTTGCCGGCGCCTAGCACGTGGGTGACGAAGAACGGCTCGGCCGTTGCGGACATGGAGAACAGCGCGAGTGCCGCCACGGCTCCGCCGAGCGTGATCGCAAGGTCGCGCTGGCGCAGCAGGAAGGTGAATCCCTCGCGGGCGCGTACTCGCACGCCGCTGCTCGTGTCGGGCTCGGGCTGGCGACGCGCGCGCAGCCGGAGGCCCGCGGCGGCCACGATCAGGAACGAGAGCGCGTTCAGGGCGAGCGCCAGCCGCAGCAGTCCGGCCGCGCCGAGCGCGCCACCGATGAGCGGCCCGAGCGCGAAGCCGAGCGAGCGCGCAGCCTCCATCGAGCCGTTCGCCCGCGACGTGTCGGTATCGCGTCCCGCCGCGGCCGGCACGAGCGCGAACTCGGCAGGCTGGCTGACCGCCACCCCAAAACCGAGCAAGGTCATCAGCGGCAACAGCGCCCACAGGCTGTCGAGGCCGGCGATCATCGCGCTCACCACGGCCGCTTGCGCGAGGGAGGCCCCGATCAGGAGGCGGCGGTTTTCGAATCGGTCGACCAACGCGCCGGCCACACCCGCCGCCAGGACGACCGGTCCCCACAGCGCAAAGATCAGTGCGGAGACCGCGAATGCCGAGCCCGTGCGCTGTTGCACGTGGAGGATCAGCAGGAACACGGCCATGAAATCGCCGAGCGCGGAGATGCCCGCCGCTCCGGCCAGGAGACGCAAGTCGCGGCTACGTGGAATCGACATGGCCGGCATGCTCGCGCTCGACCGTTCGCGCACCGTTCGGCCTGCGTGAAACGTGCGCTGTGCGCTTGCGCGAAGGCCACGTCATGGAGGACAGTTGCGCTCATGTTGGAGGTCCGACTCGCCGGCGGTTTGCAGCTACGAGTCGACGACGCCGAGCTGTCGCCGCCCGCGTCGAAGCGGGCGCGCGCCGTGCTGGCCTATCTGGCGCTGAATCCCGGCCCCCACTCACGCGCGCGGCTGGCGGCGCGCTTCTGGCCCGACGTGCTTGACCAATCGGCACGAGCCAGCCTGCGCGTCGCGCTCACCGAGGTGCGGCAGGCCCTCGGCGCCGCCGCGCCCTACCTGGTCGCCACGCGCGACACAGTTGCGCTCGATGGGCCTGAGCTGGACGTCGACACACGGGCTTTCCAGGAGGCGCTCGACGCGAGCGACCCGCTCACCGCGCTGCAGGCGTGCAGCGCAGCCATCCTCGACGGATTGGATGAGGACTGGGCTCTCGAGGCGCGCGATGAGCATGCGCACAAGCTCGGTGAAGCGCTCGAGCACGCCGCGGCGGCGGCAGATGAACCGTCCGAGGCGCTTCGGCTGACCCGGGCCCAGGTCGCGCTCGACCCCTTCGCCGAGGCGCCCAACCGCCGGCTGATCGAGCGGCTGGCGGCGGGCGGTGACCGCGCGGCGGCACTGTCCGCCGGGCGACAGTTCGCCGAGCGCCTACGCACCCAGTTCGGGATCGCACCGTCAGGCGAGACGCGAGCGCTGCTCGACGAACTCCGGCGCGAGGAGCCGGCGTCCGTCCCGCCGCCGCCGAGCCTGGGCCGCGCGCAGGCGATGGCATTCGTTGGGCGCCAAGCCGAGCTGGATCGGATGCGGGCGTCCTGGGCCGGCGTGCACATGCACCGCGAGCGGCGGATCGTGCTCGTCACGGGCGAGCCGGGGATCGGCAAGACGCGTCTCGCGCACAAGTTCGCGTCCGTCGCGCTCGCCGGTGGCGCCACCGTACTGCTCGGACGATGCTCCGAGGAGCCGTTGGCGCCGTTTGAGCCGTTCGTCGAGGCGCTGGGTCAGCTCGAGGCCGCCGATGTTCTGCGACCGGGCGCCGCCGAGGACGCCGGCGCGCGACATCGGCTGTTCGACGCCGTCGACTCCGTCCTCACCGGACTCGCCGCGCGCACTCCATTGCTGCTGATCCTCGATGACTTCCATTGGGCAGATCGCGGCACGTTGCTGCTGACGACCTTCCTGCTGCGCTCGAGCCGGCCCGGACCGATGCTGGTGCTCGGCACGTATCGCGACACCGAGCTCGGTCGCCACACACCGCTGACGTCCGCGCTGGCCGAGCTGAGACGCGACGGTGCGATGGACCGCATCGACCTGCGGGGCCTGCCGCTGGATGAAGTGGCGGCGCTCAGTCGCTCGCTGCTCGGCAGCGACGAGTTAGCCGCGCGGGTGTACGCGCGCACCGCCGGCAACGCGTTCTTTGTCGAGGAGGTGCTGACAGAGCTGGCCGAGTCCGGGCCGAGCGCCGTGCCGGAGAGCATCCGGCACGCGGTCGGGGTTCGGCTGTCGCGGATGGGCGATGACGCAGGCCAGCTGATCGCGGCCGCCGCCGTGCTCGGCCTGGAGCACGACGCTCGCGCGTTGCAGGCCATGGCTGGACTTCAGCCGGACGCCGCCGAGGCCGCGCTCGACCAGCTGCTGCGAGCCCGGCTCCTGCGCCCAGCCGCTGCCCCAAATCGCTTCGAATTCAGCCATGCGCTGGTCCGCGAAGTTGTGCACGACGAGAGCAACGCGCTTCGCCGAGCCCGGCTTCACCGCCGCGCGGCCGAGGCCCTCACCGCCCTGGGCGAGGACCGCTACCTGGAGGAGATCGCGATGCACCTGTTCGAGGCGGCGTCGACGGCGGATGCCAGGCTGGCGGCCGACATGCTCGTGCGGGCGGGCCATCGCGCGCTGGACCGGCTGGCCTATGAAGATGCCGCGGAGCGCTTCGATCGAGCGCTCGAGGCCCTACAGCTGGCCGGCGCCGAGGATGAGTCCGGGCCCGTATTGCTCGCGCGCGGCGACGCGCTGTTGCGCGCCGGGGAGACCGACGGGGCCCGCGCCGCCTTCGAGACGGCGCGCAGCCTGGCGCTCCGGCGCGGCGACGCCACCCTGCTCGCGCAGGCTGCGCTCGGCTTCGCCGGGCTCGGCTTGGCGATCGTCGACCTGGATGCCGAGGCAATCGCGCGGCTCGAGGAGGCGCTCGAGCGCGTCGACGATCCCACGCTGCGTTCCCGGGTCCAGGCGCGTCTCGCCGTGGAGCTCTACTACGCGCCCGACCGGGCTCGCTCAGAGGCACTCAGCGCCGATGCGGTTGCCACTGCCCGGGCGGCACATGATCCGAGCGCGCTGGCATCTGCACTCGGGGCGCGGCACGTGGCGCTGTGGCGCCCGGATCGCATCGAGGAGCGACTGCAAGTAGCCGGCGAGATGATCGCGGCGGCGCGGGCGGCGGGCGACCGCCACGCCGAGCTCCAGGCCCATAACTGGCACGTCGCGGATCTGTTCGAATTGGGCGACATGCCGGCCTGGAGGCGGGAGACCGCGCGGCATGCTCGGCTGGCCGAGGAGCTCCGCCTGCCGGTCTTCCAGTGGTACACGCTGTTGTGGTCGGCGGTCGATGCGATGCTCGCGGGTCGCTACGACGAAGTCGACCGTCTTAGCGCTGAGGCGAGCGAGGCTGGTCTGCGTGCCGGCGATCGCAACGCGGAGCTGTTCCCGGAGATGGTGCGTTTCTGTACCCAGCTCGAGCGCGAGGCGTACGACGAGATAGACATCGCGTTCGCGCGGGACAAGATCGCGAATTCCCTAGTCGGCCCTGCGTACCGGGCGGGCTATGCCTTGATCCTGGCCGGCCGCGGCGAAACCGAGCGCGCCAGAGCAGAGCTCTACGCCACGATGGATCTCCAGCACCGATTCGACGCGAACTGGCTGTCGGCCCAGGCCGAGTGCGCCGAGACGAGCATCCTGCTCGACGATCCCACCCATGCCGCAACGCTCTACGAGCGGCTGATTCCTTACGCCGGCAGGCCGGCAACCGCCGGCCGTGGCGTCACCAGCTACGGCGCGGTCGACCGCACGCTCGGCGGCCTGGCTGCGCTTCTCGGTCGTGAGCGCGACGCGGTACGACACCTGGAGGATGCGATCCGACTCGACGAAAGCCGCGGCGCTGCCGTGTGGCGAGCGCACGCCGAGCGGCGGCTGATGACGCTCACAGCCGGACGCTGAGAAGCCGCGCGGCCGCCTGTAGGTCCGGGTGATCGCGCGTGACCTTCTCAATCGTGAGCTGGCTCTCCAGCAGCGGGCTGGGTTGCCAGATGGCCCAGCATTCCCAGTCGGCGGCAAGGCGGCTCGTGTAGCGCAGGCCCCGCCAGCTGGCGTGGTCAGGCGTCTGGGCGAGCCAGTGGTAGCGGCTGGCGATCGTTCGGGTTACGCGTCGATCGGGCGAGAGGAACGTGCTGCGGTCGATGCGGCGGATGCCGTAGGCGGTCAACTGGCGACGCAGGGTCACGTCGATGGCGGCATGGGTGGCGGGAGCCTCGACGTCGACGAAGCGGACGGCGGGATCGACGCCGACGTGACCGAGCCAGCGGCCGTCGAAGAAGTCGGCGGGAACCACGCCGGGGTCCAGCGGTGGGTCGTGTTCAGGATCGGGGCGTTGGCCCAAGAACTCGTCGATCCGTTCGAGCAAGCCGGCGCGCTCGCGGTAGCGGGCGATCACCTCGCCGAACGCCACCTGGGCGCGCGAGGCGCAGTACACGGTGGCGAACCTGCCGTCGGCGTCGTCCCAGCGGTTGCCGCCCTCGATCGGCTCGGGAGCGGGATTCGGAAGCGGCTGCGGGAGATGGAAGGCAAACACCTCGACGCTGCGGGCGACTCGATACACGCCGGCGGCGGGGGCGGCGAGCGCGTGCGATACCGGCATCAGCCGCCGGCTACGAAGGCCTCGGCGGCGCGCTTGACCCGCTCGAGTTGACCCTCATGGAACACCTCGATCGGTGCCAGGTCGTCGAGCTGCGGGTTCGAGCCGATCAGCCATGCGCGGACGGTCGAAGCTGATTCGCCGGACTCGATCAGCAGCGAGACGATCTGAAACAACTCCCGCAGCGCGCGCTCGTGGTCCTGGCGCGGCACGTGCTCGGCACGGGCCCAGCGCCCGACCAGCTTTGGGTTGCGAATCCCCACGCCGAAAGCGATCAGCCGCTGCCCGATGGTCTCCTGCAGCGAACCGGCGATCGTCGCGGCCGACTGGCGCAGCGCGGTGCGATGGATCTGCTCAGCAAGTGTCATGGGCGGGGATAGTACCAGACTTTGTCCCTATTTTGTCCTGAAGTTGGTTCCAGCCGGCGTTAGCCTACTCGGGCCGCCGGGCCCGCGGGCAAACACCCACGTACGCAGGACGACGTAGCGAGTGACGGTCGCGAACAGACTGGCCAGGACCAGAACGGCTACCTCGAGGAACCGGGGCGGCGCGCGATCGAGGGCGTGCAGCAAACCGAGCGCACCGCCCGTCAAGGCCAGCGCGAGCGGATATACGAGCGCGGCGCCGGCGTGCTGAGGAAGTAGTCCCTCCCGGCCACGCAGACCGAACGTGTAGCGACGGTTGGCCTGCGTGTTGGCCACCGCGGTGAAGGCGAGCGCAAGCGCGTTCGAGGCGTCGGCACCCAGCCAGATCCGCAGCACGACGTAGAGCAGTGCATAGACGAGCGTTGAGACCGCGCCGATCAACATGAAGCGAGCCAGCGGTGGTTGCAGGGCAAGCCGCGCGACGCCCTGGAGGTCGCCGCGGGCGGTGGCGGCGATGTCGACACGTGAGTCGGGATCCTCCACCCAGTCGACCGCGACCTCGTGAATCCGAAGGCCTTGCCGCTGTGCCGCGATCAGCAGCTCGGTGTCGAAGAACCAGCCGTCGTCGGTGACCTGGGGCAGTAACCGCCGCGCCGTGTCGGCGCGCAGAGCTTTGAAGCCGCACTGGGCATCGGAGAATCGCGCACGCAGGACGACGTGGAGCAGGCGGTTGTAGACGCGCGAGATGAACTCGCGCTTGCGGCTGCGGACGATCCGCGACCCGGGCGCGAGACGGGTCCCGATCGCGACCTCGCTGTGCCCCGAGACGAGGCCGGCGATCAGCGGCAAGAGCGCGCTCAGGTCGGTCGAGAGGTCGACGTCCATGTAGCAGAGCACCTCGGCCCGGCTCGCCGACCACGCGGTGCGCAGGGCGCGACCGCGTCCCTTCTGGCGCAGGCGAAGGGCGTCGACGCCATCGAGCTCGCGCGTCAGGCGCTCGGCTATCGACCAGGTGCGATCGACGCTGGCGTTGTCGGCGATCACGATTCGCCACGTGAAAGGCATGCTCTTAATGAGGTGGTCGTGGAGCCGGCGGATCGAGGTCTCGAGCACCGCCGCTTCGTTATAGACCGGGACCACGATGTCCACGGTCGGGGCATGGTCGCGGCGGCGAGCCGGGCGGCTCAGATCCGGATGCGGCGGGGCCGCGCGTGCCGCGGTGCGGCTCCGAGTCGTGACGCTCATCGCCGCGCAGCATGGCCACGCGAACGAAGCCGCACTTAGGAGAACGCTAAGACGGGCGTCGGAGCGCCCCAGCGTTCCTACGCATTTCTTCGTGTCTTCCCAAAGACCTCTTCGTCGCCCCTCGCACAGTGCACGTCGTCATCCCTCGAACCCCTGAGAGGCAAAGCGACATGATCACGCTACATAGACGGCCACGCCGGCGCTCATCGCCGGTGCTGGCTTTGGGCGCGGCGCTGGCGATCACCGCCGGTTTCGCCGCGAGCACCGTCAGCGCGTCGGCGCAAACGGTGAACGCACAGCTCCAGCAGAGCGAGAACTGGGCCGGGTACGTGAACCGCAGCAACAGCGGCGAAAACTTCACGAGCGTCTCGGGCAGCTGGACGCAGCCGTCCGTCTCCGGCAGTTCAGGCGACGGCTACTCGGCCTTCTGGGTCGGTCTCGGCGGCTCACAGCAGCAGTCCCAAGCGCTCGAGCAGGTCGGCACCGCAGCCGACGTCGTCAATGGACAGACCGAGTACTACGCCTGGTACGAGCTCGTCCCGGACCCTGAGACGAAGCTCGACCTGCCGATCAATGCGGGCGACCACATCTCGGCCAAGGTGTCGGTGAACGGCACCCAGGTGACGGTCTCGTTGTCCGACCAGACGACAGGTAAGTCGGCGACAAAGACGCTGGAGAAGAGCGACCCGGACACCTCGAGTGCCGAGTGGATCGCGGAGGCGCCCGCAACGACGCAAGGCAGCGGGCACCAGGTGCTGCCGCTGGCCGACTTCGGCAAGGTCAGCTTCACCGGCGCGTCGGCCACCGCCGCCGGGCACACGGGCTCGATCTCCGATCCGAGCTGGAGCGCGCAGCCGGTCGAACTGAGCTCCGCCGGCGGTACGCGGTTCCCCGGCGGCGGAATGGTCACGCCGGCCGGTGTCGGACTCGGCGACTCGTCATCGGCGGCGTCCGGTGGCGCTACGCCGAGCAGCCTGACCGGCGACGGGTCCTCGTTCGACGTGTCCTACGCGTCGAGCACGGACGGCTCCGCCTCGCAGTCGTCGGACGGATCGGGCAACCCGAGCGACGCCTACGTTCCGGGCAGCGGCTACGGCGATCAAGGCGGCTACGGCTACGGCGATCCGGGCGGCTACGGCTACCAAGGCGGCTACGGCTACCAAGGCGGCGGCGGCTACCAAGGCGGCGACGGCGGTGGCTACACCTATGTCCTGCCGGGGGGTTACGCGATCGGATTGTGAGTCGGATTAGAGGTTCCAGCCGAAGTAGACCTCGGCGCGGCTGACCCGGTCGCCGTCGAAGGTCAGCACCTCGGTGTTGCGGCCACGGCGGCCGTCGGCGCGGGTCATCTCGTAGGTCACGACGACCTCGTCTCCGACCTCGAGGACACGGACGAACTCGAACTGCTGGCCGTCGCCCGCGCCCGGCCAGCAGCGCTCGAAAAATCCTGCGCGATCGAGCCCCACGTCGAGCGGGCTCGAGAACGTGAACTCGTCGGCCACGATCTGCTCGGCCGCCTGCCGGTCGCCGGCCGCGAAGGCTCGGTAGAAGTCCTCGGCGCGCTGGGTTCGATCGCTCACCGACGTGATCTTATGTCGTGTCGACGCCGAGGGCTTCGCGCAGCGCGGGCAGATCTGGGCTGCCGAGGACGACCCGGTTGCGCGTGGCCACGTAGACGAGATCGAGATTGACGCCGGCCTTTGCGACCTTGCGCGTCACGTCGGCGAGCACGCCCGGCCGATCCTCGACATCGATCACGACCACCTCCCGCTCCCGGGTGACGGCAAGCTGTGACAGGGCCAGAGAATGGCGTGCTGCTCCAGCGTGCTTGACCAGGATGTGCAGCTCGGCGCGGTCCCCCGGCCCGATGCAGGTGGCCGCGGCGATGTTGACCCCGGCGTCGCTGATCGCGGCCGCCACCTGAGCCAGCGCCCCGGGCGTGTTTTCGATGTCGATGACGAGGTCGACTGCCATACGTCGGTGCGCCGCCGGTGGAACGCGGCCGCCCGCCGGGCGATCCTAGCTGCCGGCGCAAGCCCGGGCCGATGAAATCTTCAGGCCGATGTCGATTCCGCGGCCTGTCGTTTGTCTTAGTGCCGAATACCCGACCATCCACCAAGGAGGTAGTCATGAAGTACATGCTCTTGATCCAGCAGGGTGATGCCCCGACTCCGCGTGACCCCGAGGCATGGGGTCGCCTCTCGCCGGAGGAGCAGCAGGCGGTCTACGCCGACTACGGCGCTCTCAACCAGACGCCCGGCGTCACGAACGGGGTCGAGATGGAGGATCCGGCGACATCGACCACCGTGCGCGTGCAGGATGGCAAGACGCTGACCACGGATGGGCCGTTCGTGGAGATGAAGGAAGCGCTGGCCGGTTACCTGTTCTTCGAGGCCGACGATCTCGACGCCGCGATCGAGCTGGCCGCCCGGATCCCGGCCGCGCGACTCGGTGGCGCGATCGAGGTGCGCCCGGTCGTGGAGCGGTAACGATTCTCGAGCAGGCGTTCAGAGAGCACTGGGGACGCGTGCTGGCGGCACTGATCGGCTTCCTCGGCGACTTCGACCTCGCCGAGGAAGCCGCGCAGGAGGCGTTCGCGATCGCCGCGGCACGCTGGCCGCACGACGGAGTCCCGGCCAACCCGGCCGCGTGGCTCATCACGACGGCGCGCAACCGGGCCATCAACCGCATCCGGCGCGATCGCACGCTGGCTGCCAAGACGCGGCTGCTCGAGGTACCCGAGGCCGTGGAGGACGATGTGGATGAGCCCACCTTCAAAGACGAGCGGCTTGAGCTGATCTTCACCTGCTGCCACCCGTCGCTCGGCGTCGAGGCGCAGGTCGCGCTGACACTGCGCACGCTCGGAGGCCTGACCACGCCCGAGATCGCGCGCGCGTTCCTCACCGAGGAACCGACGATGGCGCAGCGCCTCGTGCGCGCCAAGCGCAAGATCAAGACGGCCGGCATCCCCTTCCGGGTGCCGCCGGACCATCTGCTCCCGGACCGTCTCGACGCCGTGCTCGCGGTCGTCTACCTGATCTTCAACGCGGGGTACGGCGGGCGCATCGACCTGGCCGGGGAAGCCATCCGGCTCGGGCGCGCGCTGAGTGAGCTGATGCCCGACGAGCCTGAGGCCCAGGGACTGCTCGCGATGATGCTGCTCCTGCACGCGCGCCGGCACGCGCGCTTCCGTGACGGGGAGCTGATCCTGCTCGCCGATCAGGACCCGGCCCTGTGGGACGAGGCCGAGATCGCTTCGGGACGGACCGTGCTCGACCGAGCGCTGGCCCTGCGCGGGCGCGGGCCGTACGTCGTCCAGGCCGCGATCGCCTCACTGCACGCAGTGCACGAGCGCGACTGGCCGCAGATCGCCGCCCTGTACGGAGAGCTGGCTCGGCTCACCGGCTCGCCGGTCGTCGAGCTCAACCGAGCGATCGCGATCGCCGAGTACCGGGGGCCAGCGGCCGGGCTCGAGCTGGTCGATCGGCTCGCGCTGCGCGACTACCAGTACCTGCACTCGACGCGAGGCGAGCTGCTGCGACGCCTGGGGCGCAACGACGAAGCGCGCACCGAGTTCACCCGGGCGCTTGAGCTGGCCGACGACGAGGCCGAACGACGCCTGCTCGAGCGCCGGCTCGGCGAGCTGGCCTAGTGCCGCACCAGCCGCTCGCTACTTCAACATGTCGCGCGCGGCAGAGGTCCACGCGTTCGTCACGTCGCGAATGAACTTCGCCTGGGCTGTGGCCAGGTTCGAGATCCACTCGACGTCGCTGGAGCCGGGGCCGCGCTCGATCGTGCCCGCGATCATCTTCAGCGCCTTCTCGTAGTTCGTCAGTGCGCCCTCGCCCGCCTGCTTGCCAGACTCGATGATCCGCTCGTTCAGCTTGCGCAGGCGTTGCGCCGCCGCCTCGAGGCGGGCATCGGCGGCCGCTGAGCTGGAGGCGCCGCTGGATTTCGATGCCTGGCTCCGGCTGGAGCTCGACCGAGCCGACGAGGAACGGCTGGACGACGATCGGCTGCCCGTGCTCTTGCGAGCAGAGCTGGACGAGGATCGTTTGCTGGAGCTGCCTTTTGCGCCGGAGCTCGACCTGGAACCACCACTCCTGGCTTGTGGCATGAGCGTCTCCTTCTGGTGTGGACTGCGGGGCCGCGTTCACCCTACCTGTTGCCCGGAACGGGTGAGTTTTACGACCCGCGCGCGCGGGCAAGCCTGGCTACATGACCGAGACACCCTCCGGTTTTCCCGAGCCACCGGGCGAGGACCCCGGCGACCGCTCGCGTGATCCGGACCCCCATCACGCGCTCAACAACCCGGCCCGCGATCCGGACCCAACGGAGTGGCCCGATCCCTACGACAAGCGCGAGGACCCGCGCGACCCACCCGACCCTGACGGCGCGCCGTTCGGCGCGGAGCCGCATCCGCAGACCGGCAGCCGGAGCACGAGCGAGCCGCATCCCCAGGACGACCTGGAGGCCGAACCGGTCGAGGGGCCAAAGCGCGACAAGGTCGACGAGTAGAGCGGCGCCGCCGCGGGGGTGGCGCTAGCTCAGCGGCGGGCGGCGGTCAGCCCACGGCTCCGCCGCCTCGATCTGTCCAGCCAGCGAATAGAGCAGGTCCTCGGCGCCGTGCCGGCCGACGAGCTGCACGCTGAGCGGCAGCCCGTCCGAGCCGACTCCGGCCGGAATCGTGATCGCCGGCTGACCGGTCAGATTGAACATCGGCGTGTACGGCGTGAAGCGACCGGCGATGTCGATCGCCAAGGGCGCCACCTTGCCGTAGCCGCCTTCCGCGGCGATCGCCGTCTTCGCCAATCCCGGGGTCAACAGCACGTCGGCGTGCTCCCAGAGGCCGAGGATCCGCGCCGTCGTGCGCTCTCGCTTGGCGAGCAGCTTGGCCTTGCGCCGCTCGGGCACGATCCGCTGTCCCATCCACGCCATCTGGCGAGTCAGGGACTCGAGCTGCGCGCGGTCCGGCACCTGGAGCGATTCCTCGTAGATCCCGCGCGTCCACATCTGGACGAAGTCGAGCTGGGCCAGTCCGTAGGCGGGGTCGCGCTCGATCACGTGGTGCCCCAAGCCCTCGATCACCCGGGCCATCTTCTCCCACGCCCCGCGCTGGTCGGCCGAGAGCTTGGCGATGAGGCCCGGCGGCAACTTCTTTGAGACGGCGATGCGCAGCGCAGCGGGCGGCGTCGCCGCCGCCTCGACGTACTTGCCTTCGAACGGCGGCGCGTGGTCGGCATCGCCCTCGACCGCTCCGTGCATCGCGTCAAGCATCAGCGCGCTGTCGCGGACCGTGCGCGCCAGGCCGCCGTACACGCTCAGTCCCAGCCAGCCGTCGCGAGCCGGCTGGGTCGACACGCGCCCGCGCGTCGACTTCATCCCCACCAGGCCGCACGCCGCGGCGGGGATCCGGATCGAGCCGCCGCCGTCCGAGCCGGTGGCGCAAGGCACGATCCCGGCCGCCACGGCGGCGGCCGAACCGCCCGAGGATCCGCCCGTCGTACGCGTCAGGTCCCAAGGATTGCGGGTGATCCCGTTGGCGTCGGTGACCGTCCAGGGCCAGATCGTCAGCTCCGGGACGTTGGTGATCCCGATCGGGATCGCACCCGCCGCGCGCAGCCGTCGCACAGCCTCGGCGTCGGCGCTAGCCGC
Organism: Solirubrobacteraceae bacterium; assembly: GCA_045805545.1. Classification (GTDB taxonomy): domain Bacteria; phylum Actinomycetota; class Thermoleophilia; order Solirubrobacterales; family Solirubrobacteraceae; genus Palsa-465. The sequence continues at coordinate 36,776 of JBJMLD010000215.1, forward strand.
AGGCGGGTAGGAGCGCGAACCGCGCGTCGTCGACTGTCCGGCCACGGGCAGGTCGTCCTTTACGGCGATCGGTACGCCGGCCAGCGGACCGGTCGGGACCGGCTCTTGTCCGGCGGCGGCCAAGGCCTCCTCGGCCATCGTCACGCGGAAGGCGTTCAGCCGCGGATTGAGCGCCTCGATACGGCGCAGGGACAGTTCCACGAGTTCGCGCGGATGCACGTGGCCCGCGCGAACCATCTCCGCGAGAGCCGCTGGACCCGCGAAGGCAAGATCTACGTCGGCGGTTGCAGTCATCGTCGTAGCTTCGCAGTCGGCGGCGCGGGAGCGCAAGCCGCGCCTCAGCGCAGGGCCAGCACCAGCTCCTTGATTGCCCCGGGATAGCGATAGGCCATGCCCATGTGCGTGCCGTCGAACAGCTCCAGTGTGTGCTCGGCGCCGATCTTCTCGAGCTCCCCCGCGAATGCCTGCGCACCGAGGTCGAGGAACCACTCGTCGCTGCGCCCGGCATCGAGGTAGATGCGCCGCATGCTGCGCAGCGCGTCGGCGTGACGCGCGACCATGCGCACCGGATCAAGGGCCAGCCAGCGCGCCCACACCTCGTCGATCAGGCGCCCGGTCTCGACCTCGAACGGCAGCTGTACCTTCGTCGGGTCGCTCGGGTCCGGTGAGTAGGCGGCGGCGTAGGCATACGTCGAATAGGCCTCACCGAATTTGCCCCAGTCGAACTGCTCGGCCTGTTTGACCTGATCGAGCAGCGCGTCGAGCGAGCCGTCGAAGTGGTCGCGCACGGTACGCGCGATGCGCGGAAAGGCGGGCAGGTAGCAGGACTCGAACAGGGCGTCGCCGGCATGCGAGGCCAGCCCGCCGAAGACATCAGGGCGCAACATCGGGACGACCATCGCGCCGTAGCCGCCTGAGGACTTGCCGGCGATCCCGCGATGCTCGCGTGCCGGCAGGGTCGGGTAAGCCGCGTCGACGAACGGCACGACCTCATCGCACAGGTAATCGAGGTAGCGGCCGGTGCCGGGTGAATTGAGGAACTGTGAGCCCCCGAGCGACGTCCAGGCATCGACGAACGCGATCACCGCCGGCGGGCAATCGCCGGCCGCGAACATCGCGTCGAGCCGCTCGATCACCGTCGGATCGAAGCTGTCGCGATTGAGCCATTCGCGCGCCTGACCGCCGTATCCCTGGATTACGTACACCGAGGGGACACGGTCGGCCACGCCGGGAGCCTCGTAGACGAGCAGCGGCCGGCGGGGGGAATCGCCGAGCGGGTTGTCGGCCAGCAGCTCGGACTCGACGACCAGCTCGTGCAACGAACCTTGCAGTGGGCGCTCCCACGGTGCGCCGAGCGCATCATCCACGCGCGTCAGAGCCACGCGCGGCACCGTAGCGCAACCCCCCGCTCGGGGGATCGCACCGAAGGTATATTGGGGTTACGGACCGCCTGCTCCGAGAATTGAAGACCCACACCGCATGACGGATCGAGTCCACAGTCCATCCTCGAACGGCGCCGGCGCCGACATCGATTCGGTCGAGACGAGCGAGTGGCTCGAGGCGGTGGACGCGGTCGTCGAGCACGACGGCCCCGACCGCGCGAGGGAGATCCTCACCCGGGTCGTGGAGCGCGCGCAGAGCGCCGGCACGGGACCGATCGCCAACCTCACCACGCCGTACGTCAACACGATCCCGCCCGAGCGCGAGGCGGAGCTTCCGGCCGACCCGGCGATCGAGCGGCGCCTGCGCTCGATCGTGCGCTGGAACGCGATCGCGATGGTCGTGCGCGCCAACAAGAAGTCCTCCGAGCTCGGCGGGCACATCGCCAGCTACCAGTCTCTGGCCACGCTGTACGAGGTCGGCTTCAACCACTTCTGGCATGCCGCCTCCGAGGAGTCCGCGGGGGACCTCGTCTACTTCCAGGGACACTCCTCCCCGGGCAACTACGCGCGCGCGTATCTCGAAGGCCGCCTGACCGAGGAGCAGCTCGACGGCTTCCGTCAGGAGGTGAGTGTCGCCGGAGGCCTGAGCTCGTATCCGCACCCGTGGCTGATGCCGGAGTTCTGGCAGTTCCCCACCGTGTCGCTCGGGATCGGCGCCATCACCTCGCTCTATCAGGCGCGGTTCATGAAGTATCTGGCCGCGCGCGGCGTGGCGGACACCGAAGGGCGGAAGGTCTGGGCCTTCCTCGGCGACGGCGAGATGGACGAGCCCGAGTCGATGGGCTCGATCTCGCTCGCGGGCCGCGAGAAGCTCGACAACCTCATCTGGGTCGTCAACTGCAATCTGCAGCGCCTCGACGGCCCCGTCCGCGGCAACGGGAAGATCATCCAGGAGCTCGAGTCGGACTTCCGCGGCGCCGGCTGGAACGTGATCAAGGTGGTGTGGGGATCACGCTGGGATCGGCTGCTGGCCGACGACGTCGACGGCCGGCTCGTGCGCGTGATGGAGGAGTGCGTCGACGGCGAGTATCAGACGTTCAAATCGCGCGACGGCGCTTATGTACGCGAGTACTTCTTTGGGCGTGATCCGGTACTGCTGGACCGCGTCGCGCACATGTCCGACGACGAGATCTGGCTGCTCAACCGCGGCGGGCTGGACCAGCAGAAGGTGTATGCCGCCTACCACGAGGCGGCGGCCACGCAGGGGCAGCCTACGGTGATCCTGGCCAAGACGATCAAGGGCTATGGCATGGGCGTCTCAGGCGAGGGCCAGATGATCACCCACCAAGCCAAGAAGATGACCGAGGAGGCGCTGCTCGCGTTCCGCGACCGATTCGAGCTCCCGCTGACCGACGAGCAGGTTCGCGCCGCGGAGTACTACAAGCCTCCAGACGACGCGCCGGAGATGCAGTTCCTGCGCGAGCGCCGTCAGGCGCTCGGCGGCTCGCTGCCGGCCCGGCGGCGGCGCGCGCCCGACTCGCTTCCGGTGCCCGAGCTGTCGTTGTTCGAGTCGCAGCTGGCCGGCACCGGCGAGCGGGAGATCTCGACCACGATGGCCTTCGTCCGGGTGCTTGCGGCGCTGCTGCGCGATAAGCAGCTTGGCCGGCACATCGTCCCGATCATTCCCGACGAGTCGCGTACGTTCGGGATGGAGGGAATGTTCCGCCAGCTCGGCATCTACTCGCCGCTGGGCCAGCGGTATCTGCCACAGGACTCCGAGCAGCTGATGTTCTACAAGGAGGACGAGCACGGCCAGATCCTCGAGGAGGGGATCACCGAGGCCGGCTCGATCTCGTCGTTCATCGCCGCCGGCACTTCGTACAGCGCCCACGCCGTACAGATGGTCCCGTTCTACATCTACTACTCGATGTTCGGCTACCAGCGCGTCGGCGACCTGATCTGGGCCGCCGGTGACAGCCGGGCGCGGGGATTCCTGCTCGGCGGCACGGCCGGGCGCACGACGCTCAACGGCGAGGGACTACAGCACGCGGACGGCCACTCGCACGTGCTCTTCCCGGTTGTGCCCAATTGCCGCGCCTATGACCCCACCTACGGCTACGAGCTCGCTGTGATCATTCACGAGGGCCTGCGCCAGATGGTCGGCGAGCAGCAGGACGTGTTCTTCTACATCACGTTGATGAACGAGAACTACACCCATCCGGCCATGCCGGAAGGGGCCGAGGACGGAATTCTGCGCGGCATGTACCTGCTCGCGCCAGGCCGCGGCGCCAAGGAAGCTCCGCGAGTCAGGTTGCTCGGCTCCGGCACGATGCTGCGTGAGGTGCTGGCCGCCGCGGATCTCCTGTTGGACGATTTCGGCGTGTCGGCCGACGTGTGGAGCGTCACGTCGTTCACCGAGCTGCGCCGCGACGGCCTGGAGATCGAGCGCTGGAACATGCTTCATCCGACGGCCTCACCGCGCCGGGCGTACGTATCCGAGTGCCTCGACAGCGATGATGTACCCGTCGTCGCCTCGACCGACTACATGCGCGCCTATGCAGATCAGATCCGCCAGTGGGTGCCCGGCCCCTATCACGTGCTGGGCACCGACGGCTACGGCCGCAGCGATTTCCGGCGCCAGCTGCGGCGCTTCTTCGAGGTCGACCGTCACTACGTGGCGGTCGCCGCGCTAAAGCAGTTGGCCGACGCCGGCGCGGTCGAGCCTCAACAGGTGCAAGAGGCGATCGAGCGCTACGAGATCGACCCCGAGGCACCGCTGCCGACCAGCGTATGACGGCCACGGATGCGATCTCGGTCGAAGTGCCGGACATCGGCGACTTCGACGACGTACCCGTGATCGAGATCCACGTGGCGGCGGGTGACACGGTCGCCGTCGACGATCCGCTCCTGACGCTCGAGTCCGACAAGGCGACGATGGACGTGCCGGCGCCGTTCGCCGGCGTCGTGCGGGAGCTGCAGGTGGCGGTCGGCGATCGGGTCTCGCAGGGGACGCCACTGCTCACCATGGAGCCGTCCGAGCAGGCCGAGACGGGAACGACGGCCTCGGCTGCCGCGTCAGAAGGGGCGCCGACCGAGGCCGCGGCCCCCGATGCGATTGGCAGCGCCGAGGCGGCCGAGACCGACGCG
>JBJMLD010000216.1:0-15530 GCA_045805545.1 Solirubrobacteraceae bacterium
ACCGGCGTTGGTTGGGGTTGGACGGAGCCCTCAGGGCGCATGGACTATTTCCCGGTGTGTTTTTCCAGCGGGCGCGAATGACAAACCTTACGCGTGGTAACGGTTTCTCGGCGCCTGGGTTGCGATCTTGCCCCCACCGACCGGCTGGTCGGCGGCGCCGCTGAGCACGCCAAGATTGCGTTTTTGTGCATAAGAATTGTCCAATTCGGAGCGAGGATTAGTTACCGCTGCACGGGCGCGGCGCTATGCTGTCACTCGACAAGGACGTCGCTCGGGCCCGCGAGCATCGCCCCCTTTCTCGCGGGCCTCGGACGGCCCCCAGCCCTACCAGGGTCGTCCTTCGGCCGGGCCCGTGCCGCGATAGCGGCGCGGGCCCGCCACGCCCTGGCTGGCGGGCCAGCTTGGCGACGGTCGTCGGCTGTTGACGGGCTTGTCTCGGTGGCCGGCGGCTAAGCTCAGCGCGGCAAAATGCGGTGCGTTGTCACAGGCGGTGCGGGCTTCATCGGGTCGAACCTGGTCGACGCGCTGCTGGCGCGCGGCGATGAGGTGACCGCGCTCGATTCGCTGATCACCGGCAAACGCTCCAATCTCGAAAGCGCCCTGGCCCGAGGCGCCACGCTCGCCGAGGTTGATCTCCGCGATCCGGCCGGCGTGACGGCGGCATTCGAGCAAGCGCGGCCCGAGGTGGTGTTCCACCTGGCGGCGCAGGCCGACGTGCGGGTCTCGGTCGCCGATCCCGGCGCCGATGCTCACGTGAACGTGCTGGGGACGATCGCGGTGCTCGATGCCGCCCGGTCCGTCGGCGCGCGCCGCGTGATCAACAGCTCGACCGGCGGTGGCCTGTACGGCGATGCGCGCGTTCTGCCCACGCCCGAGGACCCCCCGATCCACCCGATGGCTCCCTACGGCCAGGGCAAGCTCGCCGCCGAGGGCTACTGCGAGTTGTTCACGCGGTTGCACGGCCTCTCGACGATCTCGCTGCGCTACGGCAACGTCTACGGCCCACGCCAGGACGTCCACGGCGAGGCCGGCGTTGTGGCGATCTTCTGCGGCTGCCTGATCGACGGCCGCACGCCCGCGATCTACGGCGATGGGCGCCAGACGCGGGACTGGGTCGAGGTCTCAGATGTCGTCCGCGCCAACCTGATCGCGGCCGACCGGCCCGAGCTGACCGGGCCGATCAACATCGGCCACGGCCAGGAGACGTCGGTCCTCGATCTGGTGGATGCGCTGCGGGACGTCGGGGCGAGGTTCGATCGCTCGCTGCCCGATCCGACGTTCGCGCCGGAGCGGACCGGCGAGGTCAGTCGCAGCTGTCTCGACGTGACACGGGCGCGGGACGAGCTCGGCTGGGAGGCGTCGGTCGGACTGCGCGAGGGGCTGCAGCAGATCCTGGCGGAACTCATCTAGCTGCACGTTGGTCCGTGAAGCGATCGGCGGTCTGGAAAGGCGCAGCGAGGGGGCGGACCAGCGGTTTCGACGATCCACATGGCGATCCGTCTCCGAAACATGTTGGCCCGGAACGCGCTTTGACCCGGCACGCGTCCGACGGGCCCCGGAACGCCAAGAACGTAGGTCAGCAAAGCCCAAACGAGGCGCTTGCATGCGTTGTTGGCGTTATTCGCCCAGACCGCATGCAAGCGGTCTAGAAGGTTGGCGCTCGCATGCGTTCTTGGCGCTCCGGCGTGCGCCTCCACCCTCCACGCCGTCGCTCTAGAGGTTCTCGGCCACCCGTGGCGCCTCGCGGGTGAACACCCACCAGCCGAGCGCGAACACGGCCGGGATGATCGCGATCGCGATCGCCACCGAGACGCCGCTGCCGGCCACGAAGGCGGCGTCCGGGAATTTGGGACCCCCGATGAAGCCGTGGCCCATCTGCGTGAGCAGGACGGCCGCGGGGTTGAGCATCGCGATGTGCTGGACGGACTGCGCCGAGATGCCGTACTTGGTGGCCAGCAGTCCGTACTTCGAGGCCGGGTACATCACCGGCGAGAGGTAAAACCAGGCCTGCACCATCACGTCCCAGATCGGGTTGATGTCGCGGAAGCGGACGAACAGGGCGGACAGGAGCATGCCCAGCCCGGTGGCGAGCACGGCGAAGCCGAGCAAGACCGGCAAGAGCCAGAGCCACGAGAGCCGCGGCGTGATCCCGTCGGCAAGGGCGAAGACCAGCACCGCGATGAAGTTCATCCCGAGGTTGAACATCGAGGTCAGCGATACCGACAGCGGGATCACCATGCGGGGAAAGCGCACTTTGCGCAGGAGCGCCTCGCGCTGTACCAGGCACTGCACGCAGCCGGAGGTCGCCTCGGCGAGATAGGTCCAGAGGACGATTCCCGTGAGCAGGTAAACGCCGTAGTGCGGAACGCTGTTGCCGATCTGGAAGATCGCCGTGAAGACGAAGTACAGGACGCCGAAGAACATCAGCGGGCGCACGAGCGACCACAGGTAGCCGAGGACCGAGCCGAAGTAGCGCAGCTTGAATTCGGTGCGCGCCAGAGTCAGCGTCAGCTCCAGGAACCGCCGGCCGTCGCCGCCCAGCGCTGAGGGCCCGTAGGCCGGTGCGGCGCGGATGCTCATCGCCGACCAAGCTACCAGCGGCGGCGAGTCGCCTCGCTGGCCAAGCGGCATAATCGCCGCGTGAGCCTGACGTGGCTAGAGCCCGGCGGGAGTATCGGCGCCGAGCGTGGCGACACGGTTGTCTGCATCCCCGTACACGGGGGCCACGAGCACTTCGTGAACTGCCTGCGCAGCGTCCTGGCCCACACACCGACCGAGATTCCGATCCTCGTCTGCGACGACGCCAGCCCAGACGGCCGCTCGCGGGACTTCGTGGCCAAAGTGGGCGAGGCGGCGAGCACCGAGCATGCGCTCCTCTACCTGCGCCACGAGCGCAACCTCGGTTTTCCCGCCAACGCGAACAACGCCTTTGCCGTGGCGGACCCGGCTGACGTCGTGATTGTCAATTCTGATGTCGTCGTGGCCGCCGGCTGGCTGGAGGGACTTCGCGAAGCCGTCTACTCAGACAGCCGGATCGCGACCGCGACGGCCTTGACCAACCACGGGAGCCTCGCCTCGGTCCCTGAACGGCGACCGTCGGCGCAGCTGCCGCCGGAGTGGAGCCTCGACGCCGCCAGCGAGGCCGTCAGGGCGAAATCGCTGCGCCTGCGACCCCGGCTTCCGACGGCAATAGGCCACTGCATCTACGTGCGCCGCCACGCCCTCGAGCTGGTCGGGGACTTCGACCTGTCGTTCACGCCGGGCTACGGGGAGGAGGTCGACTTCTCACAGCGGTGCGTGCGGACCGGGCTCAGCCACGTGTTGGCTGACGACGTGCTCGTGCTCCACCACGGCGGCGGCAGCTTCAGCCGCAACGGCAAGCGAAACCCGGCGCAGGACGAGCACGAGAAGCTGATCGCCACTCGCTACCCGTATTACCACGAGAGCGTGCAGATGCTCGAAGCCGACGTGGCCGGACCGCTCGCGCGGTCGCTGAGCGCGGCGCGGCGGGCCCTCAAAGGACTCTCGCTGGTCGTCGATGGCCGCATCCTGGCCGGGCCGATGACCGGTACGCAGCTGCACGTGCTCGAGCTGATCGCGGCCGTGGCTCGCACCGGCGAGGCCCGGATCCGTGTCGTGATCCCCCAGGCGATCAGCGACTACGCGCGCACCGCGCTGGCGACGCTGCCCGAGGTCGAACAACTGGGCCGCTCGGAAATCTCACCAGACCGGTTCGAGCTAGCCGACCTCGTGCACCGCCCCTATCAGGTGAACAACGACGAGGACCTGGCCTTCCTGGCCAAGCTGGGCGAGCGCCTGGTCGTGACCAACCAGGACCTGATCGGGTACCACAACCCGTCCTATTTCCGTGACTTCGATGCCTGGGCGGGCTATCGCCGGATCACGCGCTCCGCACTCGCCGTGGCCGACCGGGTGCTGTTCTTCTCGGCTCACGCCCGGAGCGATGCCCTGGGCGAGGATCTCGTGGACGCCGAGCGGGCCAGCGTGGTCCACATCGGCGTCGATCACGTGGCCACCGGCCGCGCCGCCGTCCGCACCGCGCCGCGCGGCGCTGCGCAACTGCCCGACGGTGCTGAGGCGATCCTCTGCCTGGGCACGGACTTCCGCCACAAGAACCGCGTGTTCGCGTTGCGAATGCTCGAGCAGCTCCAGTTGCGTCACGGCTGGACGGGCTACCTGCTGCTGGTCGGGCCCCGGGTAACGCAGGGGTCATCGAGCGCTGACGAGGCAGAGGTGATCGCGCTGCGCCCGCGGCTGGCCAACGCCGTGCTGAACGTGGGCGCCGTCAGCGAGGCCGAGAAGGCGTGGCTGCTCGAACGCGCCGCGTTGGTGCTCTACCCGACCGTTCACGAAGGGTTCGGGCTGGTGCCGTTCGAGGCCGCCGACCACGGCGTGCCCTGTCTGTGGGCGCCGGGCACCTCGCTCAGCGAGCTGCTGCCCGACGAGGAGGCGCGCATCGTTGCCTGGGACGCAGCGCTCAGCGCCGACGCCGCACTCGAGCTGCTCCGCGACGAGCCGGCCCGGGAGCGCAACCTGGCCGCGATTCGTCGGGCGGCGACGAAGCTGAACTGGGACGCAACGGCGAGGCACCTGATCGAGCTCTACCACGAGACCTGCGATCAGCCCGCGACTCCGGCCAGCGCTCGCCAGCGACGCTACGGGCTGATGCAGGGCATGCTCAGCGAAGACGCGATGCGGCTGATCGGGCCCGGCGGTGCGCTTCCCACAGACGTCGAGCGGCCGCTGCTCGCGCTGGCCACGCACCCGCAGGTCGGTGCGCCGATGTTCCGGGCAATCAAGCTCGGCTACCGCGCCAGCTACCAGCTGCGGCGCCTGCGGCGGCGCGATGGCAGCTAACCCGACAGGCGGCGTCCCGGGCCGGCTCAGGCGGCAGCTGGCCAAGAGGGGTGGCAAGCTCCGCCCACGCACCGATGCGGAGCAACCCCAGGATCCCCAGATGAAGTGGTTCTGGGATCACTACGGCGATGCGGCCAAGCAGATCGAGAGCTTCTGTCGGCCTGCCGGGAGCCAGCTTGCGGACGCGAAAATCGCTGATGTCGGATGCGGCGACGGGATCATGGCCCTGGGATTCTTCGAGCTCGTACGGCCGAACCAGCTGGTTGGCTTCGACATCAACCCGGTAAGTACCGAGCGTCTCCAGGAGATGTCTGCGGCCGCCGGAGTGTCGCAGTCGCTCCCGCCAGGGCTCGAGTTCCGCGTCTCGCAGCCGACCTCGATCCCGGCCGAGACGCACGAGTTCGACTTCGTGTACTCGTGGTCGGCGTTCGAGCACATTGCCGACCCGCTGGGCGTGCTCAAGGAGATCCGCCGCGTCCTGCGCCCCGGCGGGCACTTCTTCCTTCAGCTCTGGCCGTTCTATCACTCCTCCTCGGGCTCGCACCTATGGGACTGGTTCGATGATGACTTCCATCATCTGGTCCGGCCTCAGGACGAGCTGCTGGCCGACGTGAACGGCAGCCAGCGCCATTCGCCCGAGTGGACCGGTTATATGACCAAGGAGTTCGAGCACCTCAACCGGATCACGCTGGACGAACTTCAGCGTTGTGTGCTGGCCGCCGGTTTCTACGTGGCCAAGCTCGAGCTCCTGACCGCACCCGCGCATCTCACGCCGGCGCTCGCGCGCTACTCGTGGGCGGACCTGGGCGTGGGCGGGATCAAGCTGATCGCGGTCCCCTAGTCCCGGTCAATCTCGAACGTGTGCGGAAGATCCACCGCGCCGCCGCCAGAGCGGGCAGCGTGGACGATCAGCGAGCTGATGTCCTGCCGGGCGTCGTAGGCGTCGACGCTCGCGCCTTCCCTGGCAACTGAAGCGAGCAGGCGGTAGCGGCCGGGCCCCAGCCAGTTCTCGAACTTGAGCCTGACCACGGCCGTGGTCCCGGCGGCGAACGTTCCAGTGTGCTCGTGACCGAGCTGAGTGCTCGCGGCAAACGCCGTGCCGCCGCGCTCGTTCTGGAGGGCGATCGCGAAGATCGGATCGACGGCTTCGCGATGGAAGAAGACCTCGAGCCGGATCGCGGTCGTCGCTCCCTGAAGGGTGGCGAACTGCTGCTCGCCGTTCTCGCCTTCAAAGCGGGCGCCGCGCAGCTCGGCCACCGGTTCGGCAGTCAGCGTCTCCGGCCCGCCGAACTGGGCCGCCTCACGGCGCATGCGCCGGAAGTTGAGCTCGTTGTACTGGCGCGTGATCGACCCGGGGTCGCCAATGTCGACCATCCGGCCGCGCTCCACGAGCATGGCCCTGTCGCAGAACCGCTCGACCGCTCCCATGTCGTGCGTGACGAAGACAATCGTCCGCCCACTCTGCTTGAGCCGGCTGAACTCGTCAAAGCACTTCTGCTGGAAGGCAGCATCGCCTACGGCAAGGACCTCGTCGATCAGCAAGATCTCGGCATCGACCTGGATCGCGACGGAGAACGCCAGGCGTACCTGCATCCCGGACGAGTAGTTCTTGAGCTTGAGGTCCATGAACTCCTCGAGCTCCGCGAACGCGACGATCTCCTCGTAGCGCTGATGCGCCTGCCGGCGCGACAGGCCGAGCATGATCGCGTTGATGATGGCGTTGTCTCGTGCGGTGAGCTCGGGGTTGAATCCCACCCCTAGCTCGATGAACGGCGACAGCCGGCCATTTACCCGGAGCTCGCCGCCGTCGGTGTCGTAAATGCCGGCCAGACATTTCAACAGCGTGCTTTTGCCGCTGCCGTTGCGGCCCACAATGCCGAAGAATTCACCGGTAGCGATTTCCAGGCTGATGTCGTCGACGGCTTTCAGGATGTCGACGTTTCGCGCCCGGAACGGATGCAGCACCCGCTCCTTGAGCGTGTGGTACTGCTCCTGCGGAAGACGGAACGACTTGCGGACGTGAGACAGCGATACTGCCGGGACGGCCGCCCCGGTTGCAGGCGCGCTCGCGCGCTGCGGCTCGCCGACGGTGGCGCTCACGGCGGCTGACGGTAGCAAGGCTGCCCCTTGAGCAAGCGAGGCTTACTATCGCCGACGTGTCAGCGACCGTCAGCAGCAGGGACCGCCTGGGCTCCGGCGCTCGCGCGGAAGTCGGTGCGCGGCAGGTCCGGTCCGATGGCGTGCTGCTGGTCATCATCATCGCGGAGCTCGTCCTGCTCTACGTCCTGCTCCGCGGTTCTTCGTGGGCCTACGACGACAACCTGTTCATGGTGCTGGCAGGAAAAGCCGGCCTGACCTGGGACTGGCTTACCTCACCGATCTACCAGCACTGGGGCATCGGCTACCAGTTCGTGTACGCGGTTCTCCACAAGCTGATGCCGATTGACTACCGCTGGGCGCTGGCCGGGATGCTGATGTTGCTTGGCGCGTCGATGTACCTGCTGCAGCGGATCGCCCTGCTTCTGTTCGGATGGGGCTGGCGATCGGTGCTCATCGCGGCGTACTTCGGCCTCTCGATCTTCTTCGCGCACAACCTGCAGTGGCTTGCATCCGGTCTTCAGGCGCTGCCGGCGGCATTCTGGGACCTGCTGTGCTTGTTCGCGTACGTGCGATTCCAGATCGACGGCTCGCGCCGCTGGATCGCGCTGTCGGCCGGGGCGCTTGCGGGCGGGCTGTTGTTCTACGAGCGACCGGCATACATGCTCGTGTACATAGCGCTTTTTCGGATCTGCTTCCTTGCCGAGGATCTCAGGCCCCGGTCGCTGATCCGCGATTTCTGGTCAGAGCGGGTTCTGTGGATGGCGCTCCTTGCCGTGGCAGCGGTGTGGGCCGTCGGCTATCACGAGTCCGGCGCGGGTCAGGGTCTCACTTCCGGATCGGTGACCATCGGCAAGTACCTCCAGTTCTTCCAGATCCTGTGGGCCCAGACCCTGAGCCCAGGGCTGGTGGGCATCACCGTCCCAGCGTTCGGCCTGAATACCGGTCAGGTGGTGTTCACCGTGGCTCTTCAGCTGGCGATCGTCGGCCTCGTTGCGGTGAGCTGCCTGCGCAAGCGGAGCGCGGTGCGTGCCTGGGCGTTCCTCGTCATCACCGTGTTGTTCAGCGGGGCGGTCGTTGCCCGAACCCGCATCCCTTTCTTCGGCCCCGGGGTAGCCAACGACCTCCGCTATCTCACCGATTTTGCGTGGCTGACCCCGCTCGCAGTGGCATTCGCGCTTTACCCCGGTCGGACTGTCACGCCCCGGCTCGTTGACGGGACTCGCCGGTTGTCGGTCGCACGGCGGCTGCCGCTATCCGCTGTGATCGCGCTCGGTGGGTTCATCGCGTACGCAGCACTCGTCGTGAGGACCGACGCGTCGCTCGAGCGCGCATGGCCCGGTCACACCGCGCGAGCCTGGGAGACCACGCTGCAATCACGGTTACCGCGCCCCGAGCCGGATCACGCGCGGTCGGTCCTCGCGGACGCGGCTGCTCCGCCGTTCATCGTGGGCTCGTTCGCCGCCCCGTACAACCGACTGTCCTACGTCGTACCGCTGTATGTGCCAGACGTGCAGATCGATGGGGTCGTCCGCGGCCGACTGCTAATGCTGGACAGCACTGGCACGCCTCGACCGGCCGTGCCCTGGGTACAGCTCGGCGGCACGTCGGTCAACAGCCTGATCGCCTCACACGCTGTAACCGTGACCGGCGCCGCAACGACGGTTCACCGGCGGTCCAGCGTCTGTGTGAGTACCGCTGGGACGCCCGGGCAGTTGACCCTGATGCTCAACCCGCCGCCGAATCCTTTGCACGTGCCGTATTACCTGCGCGTCGGCTACGCCGTGCGCCGGGACCAGCTCCTACCCGTTTTCGTGAACTCGGGAAGTGGCTATCCACTGGCGACGGATCGCAAGCTGCAGCTGCGGCGCGGGGCTGGCGCGAGCCTGTTGTTCCTCGACTCGCCGATGCCCGTGCGGCTACAGGTGACGATCCCGCCGGCGGACAACGTGTGCATCAACTCGATTCAGGTGATGACGCTGCGTCCTCAATGATCGTCCTCACCGCAGGCAGACGAGCAGCCGGCTCCGGGCGGCGAAGCGCGCGTGCCAGGGCAGCGACGGGGCACGGTCAACGGGAAACGCGACAGCCACGGGGCCACCGGACCGCAGGGTGCCGGCCGGCGCTGGGGGGAAGTCGCCGGCGACGCGCCAGAGGTAGAGCGCGCCACCGGCGCCACCGGAGATCTGGATGACCAACTGCCGGCCGGGACTGACGAGCAGGGATGCAGCGACCTGGTTACCGCCGGGCGGCGTGACGACGTCGCACATTCCGCGAGAGGTGACCGTGCCCGATACGTCGCTGAGCTGTACGGGCTGCGTACCCGTTATCGGTGCCGTGCTCGGCGTCGGCGCCAACCGCTCGGCGTGCTGGAGCGTGGCGTCGGCCTGCTGACGCACCGGCGCGGGAGCGCGCTGGAGCTCAGAAAGCGTGAACGCGGGCGAGCCGAGGTCGCGCACCGCGGCCAGATACGGACCCGCCGTCACCTGCGGGGCATTTGCGGGGTCGGGGAGGAACGCGGGTGAAACGGTAGATGCGGCGAGCTCAACCGCGCCCAGGGAAGCGCGGACACTGACATCGCTTGACCGCAGCCCACGCTCGCCGGCGCGGAGCTGGTGCAGGTTTGAGAAGACGGCCCCCAGGACGAGAAGGCCGAGAATCGCGATCCATCCAGGGTGTCGCGCGCGACCGAGGCCAGCCTCGGCGCACAGGATCAAGATGAACACCGCGCCGACATACAGATACCGGCTTGCAGAGGGATCGGGTGAGTCCGAGCGCGTGATCGCGGCCAGAACCCAGAACGTGAGCGCTCCGGCGATCGCCGCGAGCAGGATTGCCGTCGGAGCGCGATCGGTACGCCGTGCCCATGTCGCGCCGGCCGCCAGCAACAGCCCGATGGCCAGCGGCGCGCCCCAACTGTGGTCCAGGCCGGCGATGCCGGCGGTGGCGCTCGCGGCGGCGGTCGCGGTGTACTGCGGCGCGCCGAGGATGGCGTCGACCGTGGTGTGTTCTCCGGTGGCCCACCCGATGTACCAGATCGCGAACACCGCGAGGGGCGGAATGACGGTCCATAGCGTCAGCCGCCACTCCCGACGGATGAGTAGGACGACGCCGCAGGCCACTACGAATGCCAACCCCACGCCGGAGCTGATGACGGCCCAGGTCAACAACGCCGCCGCCAGTTGCGCGCGCCGCCGATTCGGCGCCTCGAGCGCGAGCAGCGCGGCGAGGCCGCCCGCGACGGAGCCCAGGTACGCGATCTGGAAGGGCCAGAGCAGCAACTGCCAGGCGCTGCCCATGAACAGGAGCAGTACGACCGGTCCGAGCGCCAACCAGCGGCCAAGCCGGGGGCGGACGAGCGCGTACAGCAGGCCGCACGACAGCAGATGCAGCACGATCGTGACCACACGGTAGGGCCAGTAGTGGCGCAGTCCGACGGTCGCGAACAACAGCTTGTAGACCAAGACCGGGAACAGGACCAAGTGCCCGTTATGGGGATCCAGGTAGGTGCCGAGGCTGCTCCCGCGGCGGGTGAGCGCGAACGCCCATTCGTCGTAGAAGAACGTCAGGTGCCGGCCGGCGTAGAGGAGGAGCAGCCCGCCCGCGGCGAGCAGGCCCGCGAGGACGAATTTCGCCGGATCAGCCTCACGGACCGCGGAGACGGGCGCCGCCCTTCGCTGAGCTACGGCTGACACAGCCGCAGAGGATGCCGCAGGAGCGCGGGTCGCGCGTCCCTGGCTACGATCGGCGCCAATGGCCGAGTCCTCCGCCGCAGTCGCGCGCCGAGAGTGGCGCGTGCCGCGCATCGAAGCGGTGCGGGCCGTGCCGGCGTCGCTGGGTGGCGCGATGGCGGTCAGCCTGATCGTTCAGCTGGGGTTCATCCGGGCGTCGTGGTTCTACCTCGATGACATCCGAAATCTGGCTGAGGCGCGGCAGCGCGGGCTGACGTGGGGCTTCCTGACGACTCCGATCGGTGAGCACCTGGCGCCCGGCCATCGGCTGCTCGATTGGCTGGTGGCCGTCCCGTTCGGTCGGCACTGGGCGTTCGCCGTGTTGGTGCTGATCGTCTTCTCGGCAGTGTTCCTCAGTTACCTCGCCGGAACGTTGACCGTTCTGTTCGGTTCCCATAAGAGCCACGCCATTCCGGTCCTCTTGGCCGGTACCGCATGGCCGCTGCTCGGGACAGGGCAGTGGTTTGCCGGCGCCGGACATGCGATCCCAGTCGCGGCGTCCATCTCCGGCGCGCTCTACCACTACCTGCGCGCACGGAGCACCGGTGAGCGCCACCACTACGTGGCGACAGGGGTCTGGACGCTGGTCGGCCTGCTCTTCTCCTTGCAGGCCGTCCTGATCGCGCCGATCCTGTTCGTGTGCGCGCTGGTGGCACGCGGCGAACGGCCAAACCTACGAATAGTCATGCGCGAGGGAATGCTGGTCGTTCCGCTGTTGTTGCCGGCGATCGCGCTCGACCTGTACGAGCGCGCGCACCCGTGGGCAACGCATGTCTCGTTGCCATCTCTGGGGAATGCGGTCGACCTGGTGCGCGTCGTGATCGTTCGAGCCCTGCTGCCCGCGTTGGCGGGGATCGGGATGGACGGCGCACCGCCCGATCCCAGCCCCGAGAAGGTCATGCGTCTGCTCGCGCTAATCGTGCTCGCAGGTGCGTTTGCGGCCGCGATTTGGTTGCGCCGACGATGGCTGGCGGCCGCGGTGCTGGCGGCCTGCGCCGCCGTCTTGACGTCGATTCCGATTGCCCTTGCCCGGCTCGGCGTCGGCATCGCGTTGAGCGGCTCCGAGCCGCGGTATCTGCTGCCGGGAGTACTGCTCGGCGCCTTGGCGATCGGCGCGCTGCTTGCGGCGCAGCCTGGACGGGCTCCGCGAACGCTCCCGAGCTTCGCGATCGCCGCGGCTGGGCTGTTCGCGATCGCCTGGGTTGCGCTCTACTGCGTCAACCTCAGCTACACCTACCGGACCCGGCGCGTGGCGCTCGACTTCGGGCAGGCGTCGGAGCGATTGGCCCACCGGCTCGAGCGTGGACTGCGACAAACGGTCGCGCTCCGGCAGCAGAACTTGCTCGTTGACGGGCCGCTGCCGTTCCCGCTGTTCTACCTCGGGCCGGGAACCAATCTGCGCTCGGCGTACGGCCGGTTCTTCATCGGCACCGGGCTGGCCGCTCCGGGCGTCCCAACCGCTGGCGAGCTACTGACGATTGGCAGCAATGGTGCGATCGAGACCGTTCGCTTCCGGCCCACGGCCCCGGCCGCCCAGTGCCGCCTCGGGCAGACGTGCCGCATCTCCGCGGGCCCGATGAACCCTCAGGCGGGCGAGCCGGCCCTTTTGCTCCGGCTGAGTCGGCCGGCAGCACCCGGGAGCTCGCTTCGCTACCAGCAGAAGGGACCGCCGGACGCCGCGGCGGACCGGCGCTTGCCGTTGCCCGCGGGCGCGAAGTCCGTCGTGGTTCCCGCTGTTCTTGCCGATCAGAGCTCGGTCGTCGCGAGATTCAACGCAGACCTGACGGGACTCGACGCGGTGCAGATCGGTCAACTGGTGCCGGTCGGCTGACCCTCCGGGCGAGGCTATCTGCGACCGCTGAGGACGCGTCGGCGGTGTGCCGGCCTGGGCTCCCGGGCGGGGCTCGGTGGGGCGTCGGGCCGGCGGTAGTCGCCTCGGCTGAGGTGGTGCTCGAGCCAGACGTAGAGCATGATGAACAGGTAGCGGCTGCCCATCTCTTGGAGGCTGAGTTTTGAGGCGCCGTGGCGGCGGTTGGTCCAGCTGACGGGGACGACGGCGTAGCTGTAGCCGCGGGTGATCGCCTTGAGCGGAAGCTCGACGGTCAAGTTGAAGTGGTTGGAGAGCAGCGGCTGGAGCTGGTCGATGACGTAGCGGTGATAAGCCTTGAACGCGTTGGTGGTGTCGTTGTAGCCGTGCTGGAAGAGGATCCGGATGACCGCGTTGGCGACCCGGTTGAGGATCAACTTCGCCCGCGGGTAGTCGTGCACATGGCCGCCCTGGCCAAAGCGAGTGCCGAATGCGCAGTCATAGCCCTGCTCAAGGACGCGGTAGTAGAGGACGAGGTCGCGAGGGGAGTCCGATAGGTCGGCCATCATGATTGCCACGGCGTCGCCGGTGTAGAGCTCGAGGCCAGCCCGCACGGCGTGCCCGAAGCCTGGGGGCATATGCGAGCGTTCGCACCGGACAGTCGGGTGCTCCGCGGCGATCGCGCCGACGACCTGAGCGGTTCCGTCCCCGCTGGCATCGTCGATCACGAGGATCTCGTGCTCGATACCGGCACGGCTGAGCTCCGCCACCGTGCGGGTGACGGTCTCACCAACCGAGTCCGCCTCGTTGTGGGCGGGGATCACGACTGAGAGCTTCATCAGGGCTCGAGTGACCAGACGTCCCGAGAAGGCAAAAGTAGCGCCGTGTCGCCTACCCTGCGGGGCCGATGAACTACCAGCGCCTCTACGAGTACCGCTTCCGCGACGTCGACCAGAGCGCCCGCACGGCGGTCTGGCGGGAGATCGCGCCGTTTATCTACGAGCAGATGGGGCGCCCGCAGAAGGTGCTCGATCCCGCGGCGGGGCGCGGGGAGTTCATCAATGCCGTGCCCGCCGAAGAGCGCTGGGCGGTCGACCAGGTCGCCTACGCCGAGGGCACCTACGACCCGGCGATCACCACCGTCGTCTCGGACATCTTCGATGTTGAGCTCCCCAGCGAGCACTTCGATGGGGTGTTCGTATCCAACCTTCTCGAGCACCTCCACAGCCAGGGCTCGGTCGCTGCGTTCCTCAGCCGGATGTACCAGGCGACCGCGCCCGGCGGACAGATCGCAATCATGGGACCAAATTTCCGTTATTGCGCGCGTCAATACTTCGATATGGCGGACCACACGCTCGTCTTCACGCACCGTGCGATCGCTGAACACCTCTACGCGGCCGGCTTTGAGCCGCAGCGGATCGAGCCGCGATTCCTGCCCGTGACATTTACCGGAAGGCTCCCGCCCTCTCCGTTGCTGACACGACGCTACCTCCGCACGCCACTAGCGTGGCGGCTGATCGGCAAGCAGTTCCTCGTCATCGGCCGGCGCCCCTAGCTGTTCGCGACTCGCTAACGTCCGCCCCGGATGCGGCTTACGACCACGCTTCAAGGCCCTGTCCTGATCAAGCCGGTGGTGCATCGCGATTCGCGGGGGTTCTTTCTCGAGACCTATCGCCGCGACCGGCTGGCCGGCCTCGGGATCGAGCACGAATTCGTACAGGACAATCACTCGAGGTCGAGGCGCGGAGTGATCCGCGGGATGCACTTTCAGCCCGGCCTGGCGAAGCTGATTCGCTGCTCGACGGGCACGATCATCGACGCTCTGGTCGACCTGCGGCGGAGCTCTGGGACTTTCGGGCAGTGGGAGAGCTTTGAGCTCAGCGAGGACAACCAGCACGCGCTGTACTGCCCGGACGGATTCGCGCACGGCTTCTGCGTGCTCAGCGACGTGGCCGACGTGATGTACAAGCTCTCGACCTTCTACGACCCGGTGAGCGAGAGCGGGTTTGCCTTCGACGACCCAGAGGTGGGAATCGAGTGGCCGGCCGAGGTCGAGCTGATCGCCTCCGAACGTGACCGCAACGCACCCAGGCTCGAGGAAATCCGCGACTCACTGCCGTTTGACTGAGGGGCAACCGCCGGTGGAGGATGAGAGCAGCGCCCAGAGGCTGAAGCTGAGCGACCGCGACCGCGCCTTGCTCGCGCGATGGCGCGAGCCGGCACCGGAGGGCGCGCGGTTCGGGATCAACCGCTACCTGTACGAGATCCTGCAGCGGAATCCGACGCTGCGCGAGCGCTTTGAGAATCTCGATCGCGACGGGGACGCCTACGTGGAGTGGCTGCACGCGTATGGCCGAGAAGAGCTGTCGCTGATCGACGAGCTGATGCCGCCCGCGCCGAGCGAGTACCGGCACTTCGATCCGCTCACCCGTCCCGCGGGTCAGGTGCTCCCCCGCGGCGTAGGGGTGAATGTCGCCGGTTTCCTCCAGGCTGAGCTGGGCATCGGCGAGGCGGGCCGGCTGATCGTCGCGGCACTCGATGAGCGGCGCATCCCCGTGCTGCCGATCGAGGGCATGGTCCGCCCGGACTGCCGTCATGGTCACCATTTCGACACGCTGCCGCCCGAGGCCGCCGGGTTCCCGATCACGATCACCTGCGCGAATCCAGATTGGCTCACGATGCTCGTGCGTGAGGCCGGCCCGGAGTTCTTCACCGAGCGCTACTCGATTGGCTACTGGTGGTGGGAGGTGGACGGCCCCACGCCGTTCGACTGGCGACGCAACCTCAAGCTGGTCAACGAGGTGTGGACGGCGAGCGAGCACATCGCCGGCACGCTGCGGCACGCCGTTGACGTGCCCGTGATCACCGTCCGCCTACCGGTTGAGGTGCCGGCGCCTCCACCTCTGAACCGGGCACAGCTCGGAATGCCCGACGGGTTCATGTTCCTGTTCATGTTCGACTACGCGAGCACGCTCGCGCGCAAGAACCCGATAGCGGTGATCGAGGCGTTCAAGCGG
>JBJMLD010000217.1:0-8364 GCA_045805545.1 Solirubrobacteraceae bacterium
ACTTGATACCAGACGATCGGCCGGGCCGGGGGCGACTACGTCGCCATCGCTTGGGGTAGCCGCCCTTCATGAGGAGCAAAGCTCAGAAGTGGTTGGCGATCGGGGTGGCGCTCGGAGTGCTTGGGATCATCGTCGCGATCCTCGGCGTCCCGCTGCTGGGGCTCATCCTGGTGGTCGCCGGCGTCGCAGACTTGGTGCTCATCGCGCTCGGGTTTCCTTCGCCAAAGGACGTCAGCCGTGCCCAGCGCACGCTCTACAAGGATGAGGACCCGGTCGAGCACGATCCGGACGACGCGTTCGTCTCGGCGGGCATAGCTCGTAAGGATCGCGGCCCCACGGAAGCCGCGTGAGGCGCTAGCGCCGCCGGTCGGCGAAAAACGCCCGGAGCAGGCCGGCGCAGTCCTCGGCCATCAAGCCCGACTGAACCTGCGGGCGATGGTTCAGCTGGGCCACGTTCAGCACGTCCAACACGCTGCCGGCGGCGCCGGCTTTTGGATCCGCTGCGCCGAACACGACGCGGGGCACGCGAGCCAGCACGATCGCGCCGGCGCACATGGCGCAGGGCTCGAGCGTCACGTACATGACCGAGTCGAGCACGCGCCAGCTGCCGAGCGCGCGGGCCGCGTCGCGCAGTGCGATCAGCTCGGCATGAGCGGTGGGGTCGTCGCGGAGCTCACGCTCGTTGTGGCCGGCCCCGATCACCTCGCCGTCCTTGACCACGACGGCGCCGATCGGAACATCGTCGTGCTCCAGGGCTCGCGCCGCCTCGCGCAGCGCGAGCCGCATGAAGTACTCGTCGCGGGGGAAAAAGTGCGAGCTCACCGTCCGCCGGACGGTAGCGGGCACGCTGGCTCTCAACCGACCGTTTCGCCGCTAGCCCGGACTTCCTCCAGTGCTGCCGTATGCGCGTCGACGAGATCGGGACGCCCATGATGCTGGGCGGGGGTGTTCTGGAACAACACGACTCGCCATGCGCCGTTCTCCTGCTCAGCGAGGAGGCAGTGGAGGGCGTTGACATCAGGGTTCAGCTGGTCGCGGCCCGGGGGGATCATCCCGACCATTGAGCGCAGCAATCCGCAGTCGTCCCCGAGTCGACGGACGTCAAGCACCTTCGCGACATACGAGGCGGTGCGATGGTCACCGAACACCTCGCCGATGTGCTCGCGGATTTCGGGGCCCTGGGCTTGGCTGCCATCGAAGCCGATCGAGACGCCATCGCGGGCGAAGAGACCCGCGAACGCGTCGGCCTCGTGCCCGTTCCAGGCCTCGAGCAGCCGTCGATAGAGGTCGCGCACGGCAGTCTCAGGTGTATCCGCCATTTCGCGCCTTACGTCATGTCGGGCGGCCCGATCGTGGCCGCCTCTGGTCCGAACGACTCGACGTAGTGGCCGTGGACCGCCTTCCACCGATCCAGCTCCTCGCGCGACTCCGACGCTCCATCGAGGTGGGCGGCCAGGGCGTTCAGGCAGGTATGCCAACCCGCACCATCGCGCGCACCCTTGCCACGCTCCTCGAGCGTGTCGAGCAGCCTCAACAGCGTGCCCTCCGAGATCGGCTCGAGTTCGATCCGGACGATGTCCGGGCCCCACTGGAGCTCGAGCAGCGACATTGGGTCATAGGCCAGCATCACGCCGTCGATCGGCTCGGCCACGCCATCCGGGAAGCTGAAGCGCAACCGAGCCCCGGCCGCGCGCTCGCCCTCGATCGTGCTGGGGAACCAGGCCGCCAGATGCTCGGGCTCCGTGATCGCGCGCCACACCTTCTCCTGAGGGTGGGCGAGCTGCCGCTCGAAGCGCAGCTGCCACCGTCCGTCGCGCCCCTGCTCGAGCTTTCCATAGCGCTCCACGAGAACCTCCTCAGTCATCGCTCATTACCTCCAGGTGTGCTTCGAGGTCGTCGAGACTCCTCGCCCACATGACCCGGTAGGGCGCCAGCCACTCGTCGATTGCGCGCAGCGGCTCAGGACGAACCCGGTAAAGCCGGCGCTGGGCGTCGCCTCGCACCTCGACCATCCCCGACTCCCGCAGAACGCGGAGATGCTTGGAGACTGCGGGCTGGCTGATCCGGAGGGCTTGCACGAGCTCCCCGACCGCGCGCTCGTCGGTCCGCAGGAGCTCGACGATCTGCCGCCGGTGGGGCTCGGCAAGGATCTCGAACGCGGTCATCATCAACTTTGATTATGCAATATCAGGCATATAACTGTCAAGACATATATACCGCCGCCGGGACCGGTACCGTTTGCCCACTGAAACTTTCGGGCACCGGGCATGTCTTAACGGTGTGCGTCCGCCTTCAAGGCTGCCGCGCCGGGGACGTCCTTTCTGACTAGCACCATGAATCGCATCCGCCGCCTAACTACCGCTGCGCTGGCAAGCGCGGCTGCGCTCGCGTTTTCCGCGACGCTCGGGCCGGCTGCGGCCAGCGCGGCCGACTACGTGCCAGGTCAGGTCATCGTCGGCTACGCCCAGACGCCGAACCAGGCGGTGGCCGCCGATGTCGCCCGCCAGACGGGAATCCCCGCCGCCCAGCCGGTGGCTCCGGCGCCGGCGCCGAACGAGACGGTGATCAGCGTCCCGCGCGGGGTCAGCGTCGGCCAGGCGATCAAGCGTCTGCGCCATCAACACGGGGTCGCCTACGCGGTGCCCAACTTCATCGCCCACGCGGCCGGCGATTGGATCCCCGATGACCCCGGGCGCGGCTCGGCGGCGCGCGGCTGGGAGCGGATGCAGTGGAACTTCCTACCCGGGACGGGTGTCAACGCACCGGCGGCCTGGGCCAACCTCCGCGGCGTCCGCCGGCCGGGCGGCAAGGGCGTGACCGTCGCGATCCTCGACACCGGTGTCGCGTACCGGGATTGGAACCAGTTCCGTCGCTCACCGGACTTCAATCACACGCGCTTCGTCCAGCCGTACGACTTCGTCGCCCACAATCGCTTCCCGCTCGACCGCGAAGGCCACGGAACGTTCGTCACCGGCACGATCGCGGAGTCGACGAACAACGGCTATGGCTTGACCGGTTTGGCCTATGGCGCCTCGATCATGCCGGTACGCATCCTCGACGCCGACGGCACCGGCGACGCCGCGACGATCTCCCGCGGGATTCGCTACGCGGCCACGCACGGCGCCCAGGTGATCAACCTGAGCCTCGAGTTCTCACTCGACGTCACCTCGAGCGACATCCCGGACATCATCTCGGCCATCCGCTTTGCTCACAGCCACGGCGTGGTCGTGGTGGCGGCGGCCGGGAACGAGGGCGTCGAGCAGGTCGCATACCCAGCGCGCGCGCCGGCCGTCATCTCGGTCGGGGCGACGACGCGCGACCGCTGCCTGGCCAACTACTCAAACGGGGGGGCCCGGCTCGACCTCGTTGCCCCGGGCGGCGGCAACGACACGAGCGTCCTCGACGATCCCAACTGCCAAACAGCTCGTAACCTGCCAGACATCACGCAGCTGACGTTCTTCGATCCTTCGAACCCGGATCACTTCGGTTACCCGGGCGGGTGGTACGGAACATCGATGTCCTCGCCGCACGTCGCGGCGGCCGCGGCGCTGGTCATCGCCAGCGGCGTGATCGGTCGCCGTCCCACCCCGGACAAGGTGCTCGCCCGGTTGGAGCAGACGGCCCAGACGTTGGGCGCCTCGAAGCCGAACCAGTTCTACGGCTACGGATTGGTCGACGCCGGCGCGGCCACGTCCCGCGCGATCGCGGCGCGTCGCTAGACGGCCTTTAAGTCGTCCTGACGATCAGCACCGAGCAGGGCGCATGGTGCGAGACCTTATTCGGCACCGAGCCGAGCAGGAACCGCTTGGCGCCGGTCATTCCGCGGTTGCCGACCACGATCAGATCTGACCGGTGCTCCTCGGCGACATCGAGGATGGCGTCGGCCGCGTCGCCCTGACGAGCGAACGTCTCCACCTGCTCGATGCCGCCCGTCGCGGCGTCGGTCTTCGCCTCGTCCAGCATTGCCAGCACGTCCCCGCGCGGGTTGACCATCCACTGCAGGTCCTCCGGAATCTCCAGACGCTCGCCCCGCAGCCGCTGTTCGGCAACCGCCTCATAAGCGGACACGATGAGCAGGCGGGCGCCGAGCTCACGGGCAAGATCGATTGCGTAACGGACGGCGGTCTTGGCCGTGTCGGAGCCGTCTGTGCCGACGACGATCGATGCGAACACGGACCGAGACCCGCCTCAGACGAGCTTCGTGATCGCGATCACCATGCCGGCCAGCACGAAGACGGCGATGACCACCTGAGTCCAGAACCAGAGCCGGGGCATCGCCCCAAAGTATCGTGAAGTGGCGATGTCCGACTCGATGATCGTCCGGCTCAAAGCGGCCAGCGACGCCGTGCTGGCCGTGGCCTCGGAGTTGTCGGTGGACCAGGTCCTTCAGCGCCTGGTCGACGCCGCGCGCGAGCTGGGCGCCGCTCGCTATGCCGCGCTCGGGATCCCGGATGGCGAGGGTGGCTTTCGCCGCTTCCTGGTCGCCGGGATGAGCGATGAACTCGTTGCCGCGATGGGCCCGCTGCCGCGCACGCACGGAATGCTCGGGGCCATGCTCGAGACGGCGGATCCGTTCCGCACCACTGACATCCACGAGGATCCCCGCTTTCGGGGCTGGTGGCCGCGCCGGCATCCAAACATGCGTTCATTCCTCGGCGTGCCGATCGTCGCCGACGAGGAGGTCATTGGCGCGTTCTACCTGACGGAGAAGGAGGGCGCCGACGCCTTCGACGAGGCCGATCAGCAGCTGATCGAGCTCCTCGCGGCGCACGCGGCGATCGCGATCACGAACGCCCGCCTGTATGAGCGCAGCCGCGAGCTGTCCGTCCTCTCCGAGCGCAACCGGCTGGCGCTGGAGCTCCACGATGTCGTCTCCCAGAAGTTGTTCAGCGTGATGCTGACCGCCGAGGCGGCCGCCACCCAACTGGACCGCGATCCGCCCGCCGCACGCGAGCAGCTCGGTCGCGTCCGCGTGCTCGCGCGCGAGGCGCTCGACGAGCTGCGCTCGCTGATCCTCGGTCTGCGTCCGCCGGAGCTGGAGCGCGATGGTCTCGAGGGCACCGTGCGCAAGGAGGCGGAGATGCTTGGGCGTGTACACGGCGTCGAAGTCGAAGTCGCCACCGACGGCACGATCGGCGGCGACGGCGATGTCGGTGAGCGCGAGCTGGCCGTGCTGCGCATCGTGCACGAAGCGCTTCAAAACGCCGTGCGCCACGCGCGGCCGAAGCGAATCGTCGTCCGGCTCGACCGCGGCGGCGTCGAGGTGCGCGACGATGGCGTCGGCTTCGAGCCCGAGCGGGCCGAGCTGCGCTCGCGCCACCTCGGGCTGACTTCGATGGAGGAGCGCGCGCAGGAGCTCGGCGGAGAGCTCGAGATCCGCTCGGCGCCGGGCGCGGGAACCACCGTCCGTCTGAAGGTGCCCACGTGATCGGCGTGCTGATCGTCGACGACCACGCGGTCGTGCGCGAAGGACTGCGGACGTTCCTGGAGCTCCAGGACGGACTCGAGGTCGTGGGCGAAGCAGCCGACGGCCTCGAGGGCGTCGAGCAGGCAAGGCGGCTTCAGCCCACGGTGATCCTGATGGATCTCGTCATGCCGAACCTCGACGGCGTGGCCGCGATGCGGGCCCTGCGCGACCAGGCGCCGCACAGCCGGGTCATAGTGCTAACCAGCTTCCTCGACGACGAGCGGCTCTTGCCGGCGATCCAGGCCGGCGCCGCCGGCTACCTGCTCAAGAACGTCGAACCGAGCGAGTTGGCGCGGGCGATCCGGGCCGCCGAGCGCGGTGAGGCGATCATCGACCCGACGGCGGCGGCGCGGCTGGTCGAGGCGATAGCCGAGAACTCGCGGACTGTGGTCGCCGAGCCCGAGCGGCTGACCCGGCGCGAGCGCGAGGTGCTCGAGCTGATCGCGGCGGGCCGTTCGAACAAGCGCATCGCGTTCGAGCTCGGTATCTCGGAGAAGACCGTGAAGACTCACGTCGGCCACCTGCTCGCCAAGCTCGGCGTGACCGACCGCACCCAGGCGGCGCTGCTGGCCGTCAAGGACGGTCTCGTGGCGCCGAAGCCGTAGCCGTAGCCGGCAACCGGGTCTTAGGACCAATTGCCGCTGGTAACAGGGACCGGGGCGCCCGTAGCTTGGCGGCATGCCACTTGCCATCATCACTGGAGCCTCGCGTGGGCTGGGACTGGCGCTGGCCCGCGCGCTGGCCGAACGTCACTGGGCGCTCGTCATCGACGCCCGCGGTGCGCGCGATCTGGAGCGCGTCGCGCGCGAACTGGGCAGCCTGACCGAGGTCGCCGCGCTGCCCGGCGATGTCGCCGATCCCGCCCACCGGCGCGCGCTCGTACACGCTGCGGGCGACACGATCGACCTGCTCGTGAACAACGCCAGCGTCCTCGGGCCGAGCCCGCAACCGGCCCTGGCCGACTATCCGCTCGACCGACTCTCGCGGGTGTACGCCGTGAACGTGCTGGCGCCGCTCGCGCTGGCCCAGCTCGCCCTGCCCCGCATGCCCGAGGGGGCGCGCATCATCAACGTCACCTCCGATGCGGCGGTCGAGCCGTATGAGGGATGGGGTGGTTACGGGTCCTCGAAGGCAGCGCTCGAGCAGGTCTCCGCCATCCTCGCCGCCGAGCAGCCGTCGCTGCGCGTGTACACGGTCGACCCCGGCGACATGCGCACGCGCATGCATCAAGAGGCGTTCCCGGGCGAGGACATCTCTGACCGGCCGCCGCCCGAGGAGAGCGTGCCGGGCCTGTTGGCGCTGATCGAGGGCGAGCTGCCGAGCGGCCGCTACCGCGCTCGGGAGGTCGGGGTCCCGGTATGAACGCGCTTGCGTTCGAGCTGCCCGAGTCGCTCGAGGCGACCGCGCCGCCGGAGTCTCGAGGCGTCGCGCGCGATGGCGTGCGGCTGATGGTCGCGTCCCGGCCGTCGGGCAGCGTGGCCCATCACGTGTTCAGCGATCTGCCCGAGGTACTGCGCCCCGGCGACCTGCTCGTGATCAACGTGTCGGCCACGCTGCCCGCAGCGGTGCCGGGCCGGCGAGAAGACGGCTCGGCCTGCCGCGTGCACTTCTCCACGCGCGTGGCGGGCCTGGGCGAGGGCTGGCGCGTTGTCGAGCTGCGCAGCGCGGACGGCGCTCGGCCGGCGCGGGGACGCGCCGGCGAGACCGTCGAGTTGCTCGGGGGCGGCCGGCTCGAGCTGGTGGCGCCGTACGCCTCGGGCGCGCGGCTTCTCCTGGCTCGCTTTGAGGGCTCGGGCGATAACGACGTCGCGGGCTACCTGGCGAAGCATGGCGAGCCGATCCGCTACGGCTATGTGCGTGAGCGCTGGCGGCTTGACGCTTATCAGAACGTGTACGCGCGAGTTCCCGGAAGCTCGGAGATGCCGAGCGCCGGCCGGCCGTTCACCGTGCGGCTGCTCACTCGGCTGGCCGACCGCGGAGTGATGGTGGCGCCGATCGTGCTCCACACGGGCGTGTCTTCACCCGAACGCCACGAGGCGCCGTACCCAGAGGAGTACGAGGTGCCCGAGCGGACGGCAAGGCTCGTTAGCGAGGTACGGGCGGCGGGCGGGCGCGTCGTGGCGGTCGGGACGACCGTGGTACGGGCGCTGGAGACAGTGGCAGGCGGCGCCGGGCATCGCGGCGCAGTGCGTGCCGCCTCGGGCTGGACCGGGCTCAAGATCACGCCGCAGCGCGGACTGCGGGCGGTCGACGGGCTGATCACGGGCTGGCACGAGCCGGAGGCATCGCATCTGGAGCTGCTCGAGGCCGTGGCGGGGCGCGCGCTGCTCGAGCGCTGCTACGACGAGGCGTTGCGCAACGGATATCTGTGGCATGAGTTCGGCGACAGTCATCTGATCTTGGCCCGCTGATAGCGTCCGCGCGTGGTCGACCGGGAGGTCAGGACGCGCTTTCAGACCGGCGATCCCGCTGCGGTGCGGACGGTCTACCGGGAGTACGGCCGGCTCGTGTACTCGGTGGCGTACCGCATCCTGAGTGATCGCGGGCTGGCCGAGGAGGCCACGCAGCAGGCTTTCCTGAAGGCATGGCGCGCGGCGGCCGGCCTGGACGCAGACCGCGAGATCGGACCCTGGCTGGCCACGATCGCCCGGCGCGCGGCGATCGACCTGTACCGGCGCGAGGCGGTCCGCGCGGCCGATCCGCTGGACTCGGTGCCAGCGAGCGATCCGGCGCTGGCCACCAATCCTCAGAGCGCCGAGGCGGTCTACGACGTGTGGGCGGTCCGGCAAGCCGTCGACGCGTTGCCGGAGGACGAGCAGCAGGTTGTCCGCCTGCAGCACTTCGAGGGGATGACGCACAGCCAGATCGCGGAGAAGCTGGGCCTCGCTCTGGGAACG
>JBJMLD010000218.1:0-15334 GCA_045805545.1 Solirubrobacteraceae bacterium
CGACATCGCCGACCACGTGAACAACGCCGCCTACTGGACGCCGCTGGACGAGGAGTTGCTCGAGTCCGGCGTCGAGCCCGAGCAGCTGGACGCCGAGATCGAGTTCCGTACGCCGGCGCAGCCGGGCGAGAAGCTAGTGCTCGCTGACGGCGATCGGCGCTGGATCGTCAGCCCTGAGCGAGAGACCCACGCCTCGCTGGTGTTCGCCACGTAGCGCCCCGAGTCAGAAATTCGTCCGCATTCGAGGCGCCCCGGCGGCGCGGCGGTCCGTCCGGTGCTGATGGGTAGAGGGCAGCGTAGGCCCGCCCGGCCCGGCGGCGCCAAAAACGCATGTCAGCGCCGGCCTTCCAGACCGCTTGCATGCGGTTTGGGCGAATATCGCCAACAACGCATGCGAGCGTCTCAGCGGGGCGTCGCTGACATGCGTTTTGGGCGTTCCGGGGCGCGTAGAGAGCAAGTGCGCGTCAAGACGGCGTCTCTGGAGCCGGAACCCAGGCCGATTTGGATCACGGAAACCCCGGATCCGCGCCCTCCTCGCTGCGCTTTCCCGAACCGGTCCACGCCACACGGACTCGGGACTGAATCCGGCCTCCAAGGCGACGCGGATAGACCCCCTACTCAGTAACCCACACCGAGTGGCGCGAGTGAGAAGTAGCCGCGACGCACCCGGCGCGTCGACCGGCCTCTACGTCTTGCGCACTTTCCAGATGTGTTCCAGCGGCCAGCGCCGCGCCCACTCCCGATCGACCTCGTCTCGGTAGCTCGAGGTGGCATCGGCCGGCGGACGCAGCTCGATCAGATCCTCGACGACGAACCCGTTGCTGACGAACAGCCGGATCCACTCCCCGTATGGCAGCACGAACGTGGTCGGCTCGTCCCCCCAATCCATCTCGTGCAGACCCCAGTAGTCGAGCACGAGGCGCTCGCCCGGATGCTCCTGCGCGGCAGGCCAGGTCATGTCGGCCAGCGGCGTCATCACGCAGAACGCGAAAAGACCGCCCGGCCGCAGCAAGCGCGCCGCCTCCGGCACCGTCCGGTAGGGATCGGCAAACGTCATCGCGCCGTAGTCGCAGAACACGATGTCGAACGACCCATCGTCGAACGGCGTCGCCTCAGCGTTGCCGTGGACGAGCGGGAACTCGACTCCGGCCTCGGCCATAAGCTCACGCGCGTGCGTGAGCTGCCGCTCAGACAGATCGATTCCGGTCACCCGCGCACCGAGCCGATGCAGCGCAATCGACCACTGCGCCGCCCCACACCCGTACTCCAGTACGTCGCGGCCGCGCACGTCACCGATGACCTGGAGCTCGGATTCCGGCAGCTGCCAAACGCCCCAGGCCGTCCCGCCCGACGCGTCGAGCTGGCCGCCGTGGCGCTCCTGATACTCGTCCGACTCCCGATCCCACAGCCGCGCGTTGCGCTCGATGTAACCCCCCTCATCCTCCATGCTCGCATCGTATCCGCGTCCGCCGTCCGCTTGAATAGCCGCACATGGCCCCGCCCGCCCTTCTCTGCTTCGACGGCTCCGACGACGCCGGCGCGGCGATCGCCGCGGCAGCGCGGCTGCTCGGCTCGCGGCCGGCGGTCGTCGTGACGGCCGGGGAGCCGGTCGACGTCTGGGCGCCGTATGACCCCGGCGCGGTGCTCAGCGCCGGCGTGGCCAAGCTCGGCTCACAGGCGCTCGGCCTCGACGACATTGCGCACGAGGTGGCGGAGGAGACGCTTAAGCAAGGACTGGAGTTGGCCCGTCAGGCCGGCTTCGACGCGCGCGGGCAGACGGCGCGCGGAAAGACCTGGCATGCCATCTGCGACACCGCACGGGAGCTGAAGGCCGAGCCGATCGTTCTCGGCGCCCGCGGGCTCTCGCGCGTCGGCGCGATGATGCTGGGCAGCGTGTCGGCCGCCGTGGTTGCGCACGCCGGGCGCCCCGTGCTGGTCATCCCGCGCCAGGATGACGCGGACGACTGATCGCCCACCGTGCTGATCACCGCCGGCGGCCTCCAAGACCTACTTGCCGATCGCGCCTCCGCGCCGACGCTACTCGACGTCCGCTGGCAGCTCGCTGGCCCGCCCGGGCGCCAAGAGTACGAGCGCGGCCACATTCCCGGCGCGGCGTACATCGATCTCGATACCGAGCTGGCCGCGCCGCCCGGCCCCGGCGGTCGCCACCCGCTGCCCGAAACGGGCGTCTTTCAGGCCGCCATGCGCCGGGCGGGAGTAACAGCTCGCCGTCCTGTCGTCGTCTACGACGGCGCCACTTCGGTCGCCGCCGCCCGCGCCTGGTGGCTCCTGCGCTACTTCGGCCATCCCGACGTCCGCGTCCTCGACGGCGGCTTCGCCGCCTGGCTCGAGCACGGCGGTGACGTCGCCACGGAACCCGCCGACGCAGCACCGGGCGACTTCCTCGCGGCGCCGGGCGGCCTCCCCGTCGTCGACGCCGACGCCGCGGCCCGGGTCGCCCACGCCGGCATCCTGCTCGACGTCCGAACGCCCGAGCGCTTCCGCGGCGAGCACGAGCCAATCGACCCGATAGCCGGCCACATCCCGGAAGCCCGCAACCTCCCAGACGACGACCTCCTAGACGTCACTGGCCACTTCCGCACCACCGAGGAGCTGCGAGCCGCGTTCGGCGCACAAGGCGTACGCGACGGCGTCCAGGTCGCCACCTACTGCGGCTCGGGCGTCACCGCCGCCCACGCCATCCTGGCGCTGCACCTCGCAGGCGTCAACGGCGCCCTCTACGCGGGCTCATGGAGCAACTGGATCACCAACCCGACGCGTCCCGTGGCCACCGGCGACTAACCAAGGCCAGGGTGGGGCGGCTGGTCGGCTCGATCTGGAGTTAGCCTTGTGAGGCCATCGTTGGCGGCGGAACGGCGGCTGGGGAGGTTGTGCGCCGTGGCTTGATTGCGCCTCGGCGGAGCCCCGAACGACCGCATCGTTTGGAAGCCACGCGCTTGGCGGGGGCTCCCAAACGCTGTGGCGAAAAAACGACCGTCACGTTTGGAAACGCCGAGAATCGGCCGCGCTTCCAAACGCTGTGGTCGTTCTGGCGCCACGGGACGGCGAAACCCTCCGCTCGCACCCCTCAACGCGTCGTTTCGACCCGCTCAAGCCGGCGGGCCCGCAGCCGCCGCCCGCGTGCGCGCCGGTGTGCCCCGGGCGGCCTGCGCCCCGCCATCAGGCATGATCTAAGAGCCGACGCCCCCGCCGACGCACCTAAAAGCATGCCCCCGTCTCCCCCATTCAAGTCCCTGTACTCCCACGGCTTCGTCCGTGTCGCCAGCGCCGTCCCGCACGTCCGCGTCGCCGACCCGGCATTCAACGCCGACCGCACCGTCGCCCTGGCTCGCCAAGCCGCCGAGCAGCACGCGGCGCTGGTGATCTTCCCGGAGCTCGGCATCTCCGCCTACGCGATCGACGATCTCCTGCATCAGCGCGCGCTGCAGCAGGCGGTCCACGAGGCGCTGGCTCGGATCGTGGCCGACAGCGCCGCGCTGGCCACGATCATCGTCGTCGGCGCGCCACTCCCGTTCGAGGGTGGGCTGTTCAATTGCGCGGTCGTGATCCACGCCGGCCGCGTCCTCGGGGTTGTTCCGAAGAGCTACCTGCCCGAGTACCGCGAGTACTACGAGAAGCGCCAGTTCCGCGCCGCCCGTGACCTGGTCGGGACCGAGGTGGAGCTGCTCGGCGACACCGTGCCGATCGGCGCCGACCTGCTGTTCGAGTGCCGCGATCTAGCTCATTTCACGCTGCACGTGGAGATCTGCGAGGACTTCTGGACCCCGATTCCCGTCTCGACCTATGGCGCGATGGCCGGCGCCACCGTCCTGGCCAACCTTTCGGCCAGCAACATCACAGTCGGCAAGGCGGACTTCCGCCAGCTCCTGTGTGCCTCGCAGTCGGCCCGCGCCATCGCCGGCTACGTATTCACCGCCGCCGGGAGGGGCGAGTCGACCACCGACCTGGCGTGGGACGGCCAAGCACTTATCTACGAGAACGGCGACCTGCTGGCCGCGGCCGACCGCTTCGCCGACGAGGAGCAGCTGATCGTGTGCGACATCGATCTCGACCGCGTCCTCTCGGACCGGGCGAGCGTCAGCAGCTACGGCGACTCGATTCACGACCACCGCGAGCGCCTGCGTGCCATGCGCCGGATCCCGTTTGAGCTCGGAGGCCCGCTCGGGAAGCCGTCCGTGCCGCTGGGTCGCGTCGTCGAGCGCCTGCCCTACGTTCCCGCCGACCCCGTGCGGCGGGGCGAGCGCTGCGAAGAGGTCTACAGCATCCAGGTGCGAGGTCTGGAGACGCGTCTAGAGGCGACCGGCATCGACAAGGTCGTGATAGGCGTCTCCGGCGGCCTTGACTCGACCCACGCGCTGATCGTCTGCGCCCGCGCCTTCGATCGACTCGGCCTGCCGCGCTCGAACGTTCTCGCCTACACGCTGCCGGGATTCGCCACCAGCGAGCACACGCTGCGCAACGCCCACCGGTTGATGCAAGCGCTCGGGGTAAGCGCCGCCGAGATCGACATCAAACCGTCGGCTACGCAGATGCTGCGCGACCTCGGCCACCCCGCCGCCGAGGGCGAGCCCGTGTACGACATCACCTACGAGAACGTCCAGGCCGGGGAGCGGACGTCTCACCTGTTCCGCCTGGCCAACCAGCAGGGCGGGCTCGTCGTCGGGACCGGCGACCTCTCGGAATTGGCGCTCGGCTGGAGCACCTACGGGGTCGGCGATCAGATGTCGCACTACAACGTCAACGCCTCGGTGCCGAAGACGCTGATCCAGTTCCTGATCCGCTGGGCGGTGGATACCCAACAGTTCTCCGACGACGTCTCCGAGGTTCTTGAATCGGTGCTGGAAACCGCGATCTCCCCGGAGCTGATCCCGACCGAGGTGCCGGACCGCGACGGTCCCGAGGCCCACAGCGAGACCATCGTCGGCCCGTACGAGCTGCAGGACTTCTTCCTCTACTACATCCTCAGGTTCGGCTATCCGCCGAGCAAGGTGGCGTTCCTGGCCGAGCACGCCTGGCACGACAAATATTCGCTGGCCGATATCAAGCACTGGCTCGAGGTGTTCCTCGAGCGCTTCTTCCACATCAGCCAGTTCA
The DNA here is from genome assembly GCA_045805545.1 of Solirubrobacteraceae bacterium. GTDB lineage: Bacteria > Actinomycetota > Thermoleophilia > Solirubrobacterales > Solirubrobacteraceae > Palsa-465. The sequence continues at coordinate 5,116 of JBJMLD010000218.1, forward strand.
AGCGCTCGGCGATTCCCAACGCGCCGAAGGTGGGTTCGGGCGGATCGCTCTCGCCCCGCGGTGATTGGCGCGCGCCCAGCGACAGCACCGCCACGGCGTGGCTGGCCGAGCTGCGGGCCGCCGTGCCGGACGAGTGACTCGCGCCGCGCGCGACTGGCTCACCGTCCTGATCGCCACCGTCGCCGGTGGATGGCTGGCCGGCCAGCTGGGCCTGCCGTCGGGGTACCTGTTCGCGGCCATGCTCGCCGGACTTGTCTACACGATCGCCGCGCCGGGGCGCGTTGCGTTGCCCGACGCGGGCTTTCGCGTCGGTCAGGCGATCACTGGCGTGGCGCTCGGCACGTTCCTGCAGTCCTCGACTCTGACCGGTCTCGGCAGCCGGTGGATTCCGGTCATCGCGGTCAGCCTGGCCACGCTCGCGGTGACGATCGCGGCCGGGCTCGTGCTGGCGCGCATCGCCGATCTCGATCGCCCGACCGCGTCGCTCGGCATGATCGCCGGCGGCGCTTCGGGGATCGTCGGCATGTCCGACGAGCTGGGGGCCGACGATCGCCTTGTCGCGTTCATGCAGTACCTGCGCGTGCTGGTGATCACCCTGCTCACGCCGCTGCTCGTCCCGCTCGCGTTCGGCGTGCATCCCCATTCAGGCCACGGCGCGCCGCCGGGCCAGCCAACGCTCGGCAGCATCTCCGGATGGGCGCTGCTGCTCATCGTCGGCGTGGTCGGGGCGTGGCTCGGACCGCTGCTTCGCCTGCCGGCGCCGGCGCTCCTCGGACCGCTGATCCTGGCCGGCGTGCTCTCGATCACCGGCGCGATCGGCAGCACCCAGGTGCCGCCGCTGGCGCGTGAGGTCGGCTTTTCTCTGATCGGCCTGCGCATCGGCCTCGGCTTCGAGCGCGAGACGCTGCGACGGATGGCGCGCCTGGCGCTTCCGGTCGCCGTGTCGATCGTGTTCCTGCTTGTCGCCTGCTTCGGACTCGGCCTGCTGCTCAAGCCGACCGCCGGCGTTTCGCTGCTCGACGGTTATCTGGCGACGACGCCGGGCGGGCTCTACGCCGTGCTGCCGATCGCCTACGGCAGCGGCGCCAACACCACCTTCGTGCTCACGGTCCAGGGTCTGCGGTTGTTCGCGATGGTGCTGGCCGCGCCGGCCGTCGTACGCTGGCTGCTCCGGGCGTCGCCTAAGCGAGCCAATCTGACGATCACGCCCTCGTCCGGCTCGAGCACCAGCTCACGCGGGTCGAGCTGACCGCCGGCCCGCCCCGGGTCGGTCGACAGCTCGAGCGTTGCCGGCTGCTCGCCGAGCTCGGGCCGCATTCCCAGCGGGAGCGCGCCCGACGTGAAGTTGAGCGCTACGAGGACGCGCTCCTCGTCGTTCTCGCGCGTGAAGCAATACACGCCGGGTGAGGCGTCGAGCGAGCGTTGGGCGCCGGAGCGGAGCGCCGGCGTGCGGGAGCGAAGGTCGATCAGCCGGCGCACGAAGGCCAGCGTCGAACCGTCGTCGGCTTCCTGGACTTCCACGCACAGCTCCTCCGCCGTCGCCACCAGCGGCAGCCACGGATCCCCGGAGGTGAAGCCGGCCCCGGCACCGGCCCCTGATGGCCGCCGCCACGGGATCGGCGCCCGCTCCGGGTCCCTGCCATCGACGTCCACGATCCGCTCGGGGGGGATCTCGGCATCGGGCAGACCGAGCTCTTGTCCCTGGTAGAGGAACGGCGTCCCGCGCAGAGTGCACACCAGCATCGCGGCCACCCGGGCCCGCCGGGCGCCTTGCTCCGGTGAGACGGCGTAGCGGGTCGGGACGCGGGAGTGATCATGGTTCTCGAGAAACCACGTCGGCCACGCGCCCGGGCTGAGCAGCCGGCCGAACTCCTCCACCGAGGAGCGGACCGCCCGTGCGTCCCAGGGCAGATGAACGAACACGAAGTTGTGGGCCAGCTGGAGCTCGTGCCCGCTGTTGATGTACGCGGCCACGCGATCGAGCTTGTCCAAGTACACCTCCCCCACGAGCATCCGCTCCTCGTACTCGTCGATCACCCGCCGTAAGCCGCGCAGCCGTTCGTGGATCGTCGGCCAGTCTTCGTCGTGGCGGCGCTCGGGCTCGTTGTCCGCGAGCTCAGGATCCTTGGCGATGCCGTACACGACGTCGATCCGGAAGCCGTCTACGCCGCGATCGAGCCAGAAGCGCAGCACGTCGTGCATTGCCTCCTGCACCGTAGGGTTCTCCCAGTTGAGGTCCGGTTGCGCAGGCAGGAACTTGTGCAGGTAGTACTGGCCGCTGGCCTCGTCCAGCGTCCAGGCCGGACCAGCCGCTCTGAACGACGACTCCCAGTTGTTGGGCGGGCCGCCGTCGGGCGCCGGGTCGCGCCATACGTACCAGTCTCGACGCGGGCTGTCGCGTCCGGAGCGGGACTCCAAGAACCACGGGTGCTGGTCGGAGGTGTGGTTCGGAACCCAGTCGATGATCACCTTGATCCCGCGATGATGCGCCCGCTCGAGCAGCTCGTCGAAATCCGTCAGGTCACCGAACAGCGGGTCGACTTCGGTGTAGTCGGCGACGTCATAGCCGAAGTCGGCCATCGGCGATGGATAGAACGGCGAGAGCCAGATCGCCCCCACCCCGAGGCGGGCGATGTAGTCGAGCCGATCGATGATGCCTCGCAGGTCGCCGACGCCGTCGCCATCGGAGTCGGCGAAGCTGCGGGGGTAGATCTGGTAGATCACCTCGCGCTGCCACCACGGCTGCGTGTCGTAACTGGGCTGGGCCCCGCGGGTAGACAACGTAGGGTGCGAACCGAGCTTCACTTCCATCTCCTGCCGGGCGTCGACGACGGACCGCGAGACGAACGCGAGGCATTGGAGCTCGCCCGCCTTGCCGTCGCGGACGGTACCGGGCGAGTTGTGACCACGCCCCATGTGGGCCAGATCGATCTCCGCGAGCTGCCAGAGCGGGTCGCGCACCTGCGCGGACTGCTGGCCGAGGCGGGCGTACCGCTCGAGGTATTCGGCGGCGGTGAGATATCCCCGATCGACGTGGCAGGGCTGACGGACGACGAGCTCGAGTTGATCGCGCAGGGTCCTGGGGACGCACGCTGGCTGCTGTTGGAAGCGCCGCTTTGGCGCGATCCCGGCGGTCTTCGGCGCGCCGCGGACGAGCTCCGCGCGCGCGACTTCGCGCTCGTCATCGGCCACCCCGAGCGCTCGAGCGGCATCAGTATCGAGGATCTCCGCGAGCACGTAGGCGCCGGCTCGACGCTGCAGCTGAACGCCTCGTCGCTGGCCGGTCTGCATGGCCCGGCGCCGGCCCAGGCGGCGGTCGCGATCGCCCAGTCGGGTCTCCCGTTCATCCTTGCCTCGGACGCGCACTCAACTGCGCGGCCGCCGTTGATGAACCCAGGCGCCGAGACTCTCCGAGCCGCCGGCGTCCCTGACGATGCAGTCCGCCTGGCCGTCGACACGGGGCCGGCGAACCTGTTCGAGTCCGGGCATCTAGCCGCAGAGCGCCCGCGCCTTGACGCTGATCCGCCCCAGCGAGCCGCGTGAGCGAGCAGCCGGAAGCGATTCGGGCCGGGCGGCGAACGGTCGAAATCAGCCGACCGCACAAGCCTCTTTTCCCGTGCGGGATCACGAAATCCGATCTCGCTCACTACTACGAGCAGGTGGCCGAGCCGATGCTGCGGCACATCGCGCAACGGCCGCTGAACTTGGAGCGCTATCCCGACGGCATCGAGGGTCATCGCATCATCCAGCAGCACTCGAGCTCTCACTTCCCGGATTGGATCGCCCGGGTAAGCGTTGGCAAACAGAAGGGCAGCGTCGAGCATGTCGTCGCCACCGAGCCGGCCACGCTCGTCTACCTGGCCGGTCAGGCGGCGATCACGCTGCACGCCTGGCTCAGCCGACGCGACCGGCTCTATCGGCCCGACCGCTTCATCATCGACCTCGATCCGTCGGTTGACGATCCCGGTGCCGTTCGCCGTGCTGCCCTGGTCATCGGGCAACTACTTCGCGAGGTGGGCCTCGAGCCGTGGGCGATGACCACCGGATCGCGCGGCTATCACGTCGTCGTCCCGCTTCAGCGACGAGTCGAATTCGACGAGGTGCGCGAATTCGCGCGCGACTTCGGAACGCTGGCGGTGGCGCGCGATCCGCGGACGTTCACGATGGAGCAACGCAAGGCCAAGCGTGACGAGCGCATCCTCATCGACGTGATGCGCAATGGATACGCCCACACGTCCGTCGCCGCGTACTCCGTGCGCCCACGGCCCGAGGCGCCGGTGGCCACCCCGCTTCACTGGGACGAGCTCTCTGAGCGGAGCACGCGCGCCGATCGCTGGACGCTGCGCACCGTGACCAAGCGACTCGAGCGCGACGGCGATCCCTGGGAGGCGATTGCCGGTAAGCCGCAGACACTCGGTCCAGCACGCCGGCAGTTGGCCGACGCGCTGGCCGAGGTCTGACCCTCACTCCTCCTTACGTTCTTCCTTGATCGTGGCGGCGGCCTCTCCGAGCCGGCTGGCCTCGTCGCGCTCTCTCAGCGCTTCGTCCGCCTGCGCCTGCGCCTCGGCGCGATCCGAGAGCACCTCGAGCCGGCGCTCCGGCGCTTCCTGCTCGATGTGCTCCTCGGTCCGCTCCTGCACGTTGCGGCTGGCCTGCACACGCTCCTGCTCTACCTCGGCGGCGCGCCTGCGCTGGCGCTCGTGCTCCTCTTCGGCCTGCTCGCGCCGGCGCGACGCCCGCGTGTCGGCTTCCTTGCGCCGCCGCTGTGCCTGCTGACCGCGGCGTTCAGCCCGGCCGCGCGCCTCCTTGGTGGTGCGCTCAGCCTTGCCGCGCAGGTTGGCCGCCTTGGCACGTTCGCCTGCCGCGGTGCGCTTCCGGCGAGCGTCCTCGCGCAGCTCGGGGTCGAGCATTACGCCCCCGGCCACGGCTCGTGCCGTCGCGTCGGCCCGGTCGACGGCGCGCTTGGCCTTGCCCTTCGCCCCGGCTCCGTTGCCCGGAAGCAACTGAACGGCCGCATCGAAGGGCAGCCGCGCCAGCCGTATCGACGTCTTGACAGCTGTCCTGGGAATCGCTCGGATGTTCATGCCTGCTCCTCGGGGTCGATCTTCGCGGCCACCTGTTCACGCTCGCGGGCTTCCCGCTCGAGCCGTGCCGCCTCCTCGGTCGCCGCGACGCGATCTTGCGTGGCCTGCTCGTCGATCCGTTCGGCCTCTTCGCGCTCGGCGTCGCGCTCCGACTCAGCGCTCGCTTCGTTCTCGGTGCGCTGCAGGTCGGCTCGGCGCTCGGCCTCGTCGCGGTCGGCCTCGATCCGCCGCTCCCGCTGCTGCGCGGCCACTTCGTTCTCCAGGCGCTCGCGCTGGATCTCGGTCTCGGTCTGCTGGGAATGAAGCTGCGCCTCAGCATCACTCCGCCGCGCCTGTGCGGCGTCCTTGCGCGCCTCGAGCTCTGAGTCGGACTGCGCCTCCTGCAGGCGTCCCTCGCGAGCCAGCTCGTCGTGGTTCGTGGCCGAGCCGACCATCTCCTTCACTTTTCCGAGGATCTTGCCCGGGATGCCGCCGGTGGTCCGTTCTTGTTGTTCAGTCAAGCTGTCTGGTCTCCAGTTGGGGGTCAGGTACTTGACGTCGGCTACCCGCGAGGGCGCTTGGCCAAGAGGGCCAGTGCGTCCGACGGTCAGGAAGGCGACTACCGCCGCGTGGTCTTAGCCAGCGCTTGTGGCGTACTGCACGATCGACAGGTCCGTGAGCCATTCCACGGGAGCGCGGTCGTCCGTGAACACCGATCCGCCTGGCAGAGCCGCCGCCAACCGTGCCCCCACGTCGTTGGCCAGCGGGCCTAGCGCAGGTGGAAGCGACAGCCGGCGCGCGAACAGCTGCTGCTGGGTTACGGCCGCGGTACTGGCCGCGACCAGCGTGTTGGCCGCGCTCAGCGGATCGCGGACCACGGCGGGAAAGACCGCGCGCAGGGTCCGAGTGACGACCTGCTCGAGGTGGTTCGAGCCGGGGATGTGACCGACGTTGACCGCGAGCATCCCGCCCGGGCGCAGATGCGAGCGGACCGATGCGAAGAACTCCTTCGTAAGCAGGTAGAACGGGATGTACGGCTGGCGATAGGCGTCGAGCAGGATCGCGTCGTAACGATCGTGCGTGGCGGCCAGCCACGGTCGCGCGTCGGCCGTGTAGACGTGCAGGCGCGGCCCGGTCAGATCGAAGTACTTGCGGCCGATGCTCGTCAGCTTCCCGTCGAGCTCGACCGCGTCCACCCGCGTGCGCGGAAAGAAGTGCCCGTAGGCGCGCGCCGTCGTGCCGGCCGCATTACCGAGGATCGCGATCCGCGACGGCACGCCGCGAGCTCCTGCCGCCGGCAGGACGAGGAAGTCGTCCCAGTAGCCCCCGGTCAGGTAGCTCCATGGCCGGTAGTCCGAATGCACCGCGACGCCCTCGTTCAGCTGCAGCCAGCGCTCGCCACTGCGGAGCTGGACCACCCGCGCGTACTGATACGGCGTCTCGGTCTCGTAGATGACGCGCGCGTCGGACCGCCCGGCGCCGACCGCCGCCGGCGGCACCGCCATCAGCCCGGCGATCACCACCGGGATGGCGAGGAATGCTCTGGCGCCGAGGCCGGGGGCCGCCACCAGCGCCAGCGCCAGGGCGAACACGAGAAACGTCCGGTGCGTCCCGATCAGCGGAATCAGCAGCAGCGCAGACGCGAACGTGCCGAGCAGCGAGCCTGCGGTGGAGATCGCGTACAGACGACCGGTGACCTTGCCAGTGTCGGCGACGGTGCCTAGTGCCAGACGGTTGGCGTACGGCGCCACGGCTCCCAGCAGCAGCACCGGCACAGCCACGAGCACGAGGACCGCGGCCAGCGAGCCGAGGAACCCGCCGATCGAGAGCGCGCCCAGTGCGTTCACCGACAAGTGCAGGAATGGCCCGGACACGAACGGGACCACGGCGAGCAGCACGGCCGCGCTCACCACGAGCGCGCAGAGACCTCGCAGATCGCGGCGGCGGTCGGCCAGTCCGCCGCCGATCGCATAGCCCACGGACAGCGCGACGAGCACTGTGGCGATCGTGTTCGCCCAGATGATCGTCGACGCGCCGAAGTACGGCGCGAGCAATCGCGCCGCCGAGATCTCGGCGCCGAGGCTCGCCGCGCCGACGAAGAACACGATCACGCGAAGCCGCGTGAGGGAAACCGGCGGCGTTTTCCGTGCTTCGTCGGCTTCGCCCCGACCCGATTGCGTTTCCTCCTCGTCGTTCGAGAGGACGGGCGCGCCGGACGGATCGCTGTGCGTGACGCTCACCGAGCGCAGACCGTACCGCGCAGGCCGCGGCTGTGGCGAAGCCCGTCGTGCGGGCCTAAAGGCCCACGGCCGCCGCGCCCGCCAGTACGCTGGTTTGCTGGCGGTTGTGATGCACGCAGATGATCGAACCTGAAGCTCGCGTCTGCGCCCGGTGTGGCGAGCCCGCCTCGGAGGAAGCGGTGTGCTCGTGCGGGGCCAACCTCGAGCTCATGCGCGGCATGCTCCCGACCCGCGCCCAATGGGAGGCCGCCCACGTCGAGGAGCCCGCCGCCGTCGAGGCCCCCGAGGCAGTCGAGGAGCCCGAGGCAGTCGAGGAGCCCGAGGCAGTCGAGGAGCCCGAGGCAGTCGAGGAGCCCGCCGCTGTCGAGGCCTCGGGCGCCGTGGAGGAGCCCGCCGCCGTCGAGGCCCCGGGCGCCGTCGAGGAGCCCCCCGCCGTCGAGGAGCCCGCTGGCCCCCCGGCTACCGCTCAACCAGTCGTCGAGGTCCTGCGACCCAAGCGCTCGTTTCCCCGCCTGCTCAAGCCCGCCGGCACGGGTCCCGCCCCGCCCGGTGGGTCGAACCGCACGAAGCAGGCGATCTCGTCAGTGGCGATCGTCGTCGTGTTCCTCGCGATCTTCTTCATCGCCAAGGCCTCGACCCACAAGCACTCGTCGACCACCGCGAGTGCGGTCGCGACCACCGGCGCCGCCACGGCGTCCACCGCGAGCGCCGCCGCCGCGCCGACCAAGGCGGGGGCCGCTCCCAGCGTCAGCACCTGTGCGTCGGCCTGGAACGGCGGCCGCTCGCCCGAGCACCGGCACGCACTGGACCTGACCGTCGTGCACGACTCGAGCCCGGTGGCGACGATCGCCACCTACGCCGGCCCCAAGGCCCAGCTGGCGCGCTTCGGCGGCGGCTCGCGCGTGGTCGTCTCGCAGAACGCCTGCATAGTGATCTCCCACGACCGCGTGTTCATCCAGCAGCCCAATCACAACTGGGGCGAGGTGAAGGCGTCTCGCACCTATCCGTTCGCCGTGATCGCCGCCCCGGGCCACTGGGCCGTCGACCACGCCAACGTTTACATCAATGCGGGCCCGCTGCGAGCGCGCGATCAGAACCTCGGCGTCGTCAAACCGCGCAAGGACACACTGGTGATCCTCACTTCGGACGACATCGGGACGCCGCCCAAGCGCCGTTGAAGCGCATCCCGGACAATCCCTTTCAGTTGCGCCACGGCCGCTGAGCCGAACGCAACACCAGAAGAACCATTTCCTCTCTACACGGGCTGCACGAGATGGCGTTCGAACGCCCACACGGTCGCGGCACTCCGGGTTCGCACGCCGGTCTTGTCGAAGATGTGCTGGACGTGGTGGCCGGCCGTCTTGGCGGAGATCCCGAGGGTCTCGGCGATCTCCTTGTTGGTCTTTCCGGCGGCGAGCGCGAGTAGGACCTCGTGCTCGCGGTCCGTGAGGCCCGCCGGCAGCTCGTGTGGCCGTTTCGCCACACGATGTCCGGCAGCGGCGAGCACGGCGTCGACCGCTTGCGGGCAGAGACGGCCCTCGCCCGCCTCGCGCAGCAATTCGGACTCGGCGTCGTCAGCGTCGAGCGCGGGCCGGTGCGGGCGTCGCTCTCGCATCGCCTGATAGCTGTCGGCGGCGCCCAGGATCCGCGACGCTCGGCCGAGCCCCGGCGCCTGCGTCTTGCGGTGGTATCCGGCGCCATCGAGCCGCTCGTGATGGCCGCCCGCCAGCTCGCCGATCGACGCGAGTGTGGACGCGTGGGCGAACGAGCGCTCGGTGAAATACGGGTGCAGCTGCACGCGCTCCCAATCGGTGAGGCCGAATGGTCCCGGCTTCTCCCAAATCGCGTTCGATACGGCGACTCGACCGAGGTCGAGCGCGAGCGCGGCGCGCCTCACCATCACCACCTCGTCCTCCGGGAGACCGAGGCGCCAGGCGGCCGCCTCGGCGAGCTGCGACGTCCCTTCGGCGTGTCCGCGCAGCCAGTAGGACTTGAGATCGGTGAACGTCCCGACGACGTGGAACGCGGCGTCGATGTCCTCGCCGGTCATCCATCGCTGGGGCGGCGGCTCGGCGGCGATCGCCTGCTCCCAGATCAGCGCGTCGTCCAGTCCGTCGAGCAGCTCGGCGAAGTGATCGGTTGCGAGCGCGGCCAGGTGCGGGTCGTAGGCGCCACCCGCGCGCCGCTCGATCACCTCCTGCGCCCGATCGGGACCCCCGGCCGACAGGAAGACAGAGATGTCGCGCGCGACATGGAGCACCCGCGCCGGTAGTCCGATCGCCTCGCCCGCGGCCGCACCCGGGAAGCCGTTCCCGTCCCAACGCTCGAACGCCCACGCCAGGTTCGAGATGACGCCGGAGCCGAAGCCGAGCCAGCCGGCGAACCGCTGCGCGACCTCGCAGTGCAAGGCGAACGTCGAGCGCGCGATCTCGAGCGCGTTCTCGACTGCGTGGGACACCATCGCCTCACGAACCTCGGGCGGCCGTCCTTGTCCGACCACGTCCCTGAGGAATGCAGCGAGCTCTTCGGGGTTTCCGCCGTCGATCAGTGCGAACTTGGCGCGCGGCTCGATGTCGTCGCCGAAGAGCTCCGTCTGCTCGGTCGCGTCCGACGTGCAGCCAAACGAGTGCAGCAGGGAGACGTAGTAGGCGTCCGCCAGTTCCGACGGCGAGAGCTCCGCGAGCTCGCCCAGGCGAACGGCGAGGATCGCCGTCCTGAGCGCGTGCTCGAGGGGCTGGCCGGTGCCCAGATCGGTCGCTATCGACATCGCGCCGATGACCTCCGCGGCGCGAACCGGCGCCTCGCCGTCAGGCGTACGCGTAACAGACTGGCTCCGGCCCCCAAATGCCATTGGAGCCATCCTATGCGCGCGACCCCCCGCGTGTCTATGCCTCTGGCCAACGGAATGGGGAAGCC
>JBJMLD010000219.1:0-6681 GCA_045805545.1 Solirubrobacteraceae bacterium
CGGCTCCAGCTCGTGGGCTTGGGGCGTACTGGTGATGGGTACGATGTTCGCGCCATCGGGTCGCATTCGGTAGAGATCCAGCGATCCACCTGTGCCGGGGTAGTGGGAGAAGATGATCCAGTCGCCGTTAGGTGAGTAGGCTGCGTCGAGATTCGCCGCCTTTTCTCCGCGCGTGAGTTTGTGGAGATGATGGCCCCAGCGGTTGATCACGGCGATATTGATCATGCCGCCTTGCGGGTGGTACTCGAAGACGATCCGGTTGCCGTCTGGAGACCAGTTCGGCTGTTGTGAGTCGAGGGCGGGATCTGTGAGATCGCGGATGTGCCCGGTCCTGATGTCCGCGACTGCGACGGAGCACGGTTGGTTTGGGGGGCAGCGGTTGAACACGACCTGCTTACCGTCGGGTGAGACCTGAGGCGTCGTGTCTCCGATGCCGTCCCCATTGACGAACCGCTCCTTCGTGATGTCCCGCAGCTGTGCACCGTGGACTGAGATCATCCACAGCGAGTAGCCGTATCCCTGGGGGCAGCACCGAGTGAAGACAAGGTGCCGGCCGTCTGGGGTGAACGAGGGGCTGTCGTCTACGCCGGTCCCGTCGTTCGGTGGGGTGAACACCGCGTGGAGATGCGAGCCGTCGCTATTCATGACCCAGATCTTCTGGTTGGCCATGAACGCGAGGCGGCGTCCATAGGGTGACGGGTTGACGATGAAGTGGTCGTCGAACGCACCGTCTGGGAAGGTGCGAAGGAGGCGTTCGTCGCGATCTCTAGGCGTGGCAGTAATGACCTGCCACGTGCATGAAGTCGTAGCACACCGGGCACGCACAAAGACGATCCGCCCGTTCTGGCCGACTGGCTCCGCCGAGGCTGAGGCTGACGCCCCGACGCTCAGCAGCAAAGCCAGCGTAATCACACCGAACGCACAACGACGCATGCCAGGACTCCCATGTAGGTTCGAACCTTCCGGGCTGCATACAGCAGCTGTCCGGCCGAAGGTACGTCAGGGGCCAGGCGCGACCAACCGGGGAAATCCCTCGATTTGGCCGACTGTGCGCGCGGCGAGCTGGGACCGCGAGCGTACGCCGAGCTTGCGGTAGGCCTTCGAGAGGTTCCATTCGACGGTCTTGGGGCTCAGTGCGAGCTCCCGGGCCGTCTCGGCGTTCGTGTGGCCGGCCGCGACGAGTGCGACGATCCGCCGCTCGGTTTCGGTCAGGTTGCCGTCGGCGACCGGACGGCCGCCGATGCGGGCGAGTTCGCGATCCGTGCGTGTCGCCCATACGGCGGCTGGGAGGCTTTGGAACAGTTCGAGCGCCTCGCGCAGTGTCGCCGCGGCTGGTCTCTTTTTCCGCGTCTGTCGTTGTGCGGTGCCGAGGGCAAGCAGTGAGCGACCCAACTCGAACGGTTCGGGCAAACGCCTGCCTCGAATGACCGCCCGCTCGAGAAGCCCGAGACCGCGTTCAGAGTCTCCTTCGGCCATGGCGATCAGGCCGGCGCACCGATCGCCGCCCGGCCCCGCGGCGGCATGATCGAGCGCGGCCGCGTGCGATCTCCACCGCTTCACCATGGTTCGCGCCCTATCAAGGTCGCCGACCGCGACAAGCGCCTCGGCGGCATCACCATAGTGCCGGAAGAACGAATGCTCGCCGATCCCGCGGTCCGGGTTCCGCATCTGCTCGAAGTGTGTACGCGCGGTGTGGGGATCGTCGTTTGACAGGCTCAGGCGCAGGAGGGCCCAGCGTGCCACATCCTCGTAAACTGGCAGCCGACGTTTCCGCGCCGCGGAGATCGTTTCTTCCGCGGTAGCGCGCGCGGATTGGGTGCGTCCCATGTGCACGTCGAGGAACGCGCGCCAGGCGGACAGCGCGAGTCGCTGGATCTCTTGGTCGGCCCGCATCGCGGTTTCCAAGGCAGTGTCGATCAGTTCGTCGCTGCGGTTCCAGTTGCCGGCTCGGAACTCGAGTAGCGCTAGGTGCTCAAGGAGGTTGGGCAGCGAGCTTTCGTCGCCGAGCTCGAGCGCTCGCTGGTGCAGTGGGTCTATCAACGCGAGAGCTCCCTGGATGTCGCCGTCAGACGCACGAAAGATCGCGCCCAGCCACCTTGGATCATTGATCGCTCGCGCAGGTGAGGTCGTCTCACCGATGTTCTCGAGCCGGAGGACTGCGGTTCGGGCGGCGCGAGCGCGTCCGGCCTTCCCCTCGGTCAGTGCCACCGCCAAGGCGAGCAGCGAGATCCAGTGAGTGTCGCCGAGCTCCTCGGCCGCTTCCGCTCCACGTCGTGCATAGCGGGCTGCGTCATCGTGCTGACCGATCAGAAGGCATTGCCAAGTCAGACATTCGAGCACTTCAGCGGCCACGGCAAGGTCGGCACCGGCCTGTTCGACCTCACCCTCCAGCAGTTCCAGCGCCCCGTGCGGGTCGTCGCCCCAGCCGCCGCGAAACCACGCGAGGCGGGCTGCGGCGTGGGCCCGCCTCGGGCCTGGCTCGAGGCGAACCATCGCCTGTTCCATCAACTCACGAGCGTGAGTGGAGTCGCCACTCTCAAAGGTGTATTCCGCCTCGGCCATGAGCCGCTCAACGTCCCACCCCGGGGTCCGCAGCCGGGCGAGACGCATCAACTCGGCGGCCGCATCCGGCGCTCCTCGGACGAGCGCTAGCCGCGCCGCGTGGTCAAGCTCAGAGGCTACCTTCTCGTCGAGACTGGTCGTTGCCAGCGCGAGATGTCGGGCGCGCTCCTCGACGTCCGAGACGACGTCCGCGAGCCGTGCATGGAGGCGCCGCCGATGAACGGGGGAGGCCTCTTCGTACGGCACAAACGCAAACAGCGGGTGGTCGAACTCAATCAGATCGCCTTCGAGCCTCACGATCCCTTCAGCGAGCGCTGGCTGAATGTCATGGACAGCCGTCCGCCCGAGCAGCTGAAGGTTGGGATGTGAAAGCGCGGAGGCGCTCAGCAGCAGTCGGCGCGTCCTCACCGGGAGCCGCGCAAGTCGCTCACGCACGATCTCTCGAAGAGAGTCAGGCAGTGGCATCTCGTCGGCGGCCTCGATTCGCGCACCTTCGAGGAGCCGCCCGATCTCCAGGGCAAAGAAGGGGTTTCCGCCGGCCCGCTCGTGCAGCCGTGAAAGTGCCCGACGCGACAGTCGAAGTCCGAGCCGACTTTGCAGAAGCTGGTCGATCGTGCGCGGCTGAAATGCGGCCACCCGGAGGCGTTGGAGACGCCCATCACGAAAAACATGAGCTAAGTCGATCGGCGGCGGCTCACGCGCGCCGGTCCGCGCCGTTGCCAAAAACGCAACGGGCTCGTCGGCCAACCGACGCAGCGCAAAGCCGAGAGCTCGACTCGACGGCAGATCGAGCCACTGTAGATCGTCGATCGCCACAACGACGGGCGCATCCTCTGCGATCACTCGGAGAACGTTCAGCAGCGCTTGGCCGACGGCGCGTGCGTGCGTAGACCCGCCTGAAGGGGTCACCCGAAGTAGCGCGATGTCCACCGCTCGTCGTTGCGGCGGAGGAAGCAATTCGAACGCCGAGTCGGGCAGCCGCCCGAGCAGGTCCGATAAGCCGGCGAACGACAGCCGTACCTCTGCGCCTGTCGCTCGCGCCTCCAATACCGTCATGCCGCGCATGTCGGCTGCCTCCACCCCAGCAGCCCACACGGACGTCTTCCCAATCCCCGGCTCCCCCTCAAGCACCAAACCACGAGGGCCGCTCTCGTCAAGGAAGCCCTCGATGGCCTCAATCTCCAGCTCGCGCGCAACCAGTGTCTCGGTTTTCATCGTCAAGGAGAGTCTCCCACTCGCCGGATTCCCGTCAACGGCACCCAGCACCAAACAACGGCCTCCCGTGCTCACATCGGCGGGCTAGCCGCCTCCTGCCCGGAGCGTGGTACTAGCCCAGCCAACTGGAACGCGGCCCAATGCCGCACGTCAGGCACGCGCTTCCCATCGCGAATCGACGCGCAGTATCCGGCCGAAAGCCCCGTAGCGGCTGCCAAAGCCGTCGGCGACATCCCGACCAGGAGGGGGAGAATCAAGCGCTGAAACTCTGAGGGACGGCCGGTGAACCCTGAACCGGCCCCGTCCTGTCGCCTGGCTGACCACTGGGCTCGCTGTGTTTCTGAGATTCGCGTCCGCGTCTCGGGTGCCCGAGATGGGTGTTTTCCGGTGATCCGGCGGAGGTCCGCCTCAATCGCCTGCAGCTCTCGCAGTCGGTTCCCGTTCCAGACAGCGTGGCACTCAGAGCACCGTTTCTGCCCCGCAGCGACATGAGCCCCGCAATCCAAACAAGTCCTCCGCCTGCTCGTTTGGAAACGCGCGCGCGGCAGGCGAGTTCGAGCGGGGCGCGCATTTCGGCGACCTTCTCCGGTCAGCGGAGTCGGTGCGCTGCCCAATCCTGCACTCGAAGGAACCCGTGGCGGGAGTAGAGGCTGCGGCAGTACGTCCCTTTGAACTCGGAATCGCACCAGAAGTAGCGGCTCCACCAGTAGTGCCCGTAGCGAAGCTTTGGCCAGCCACTTCCGATGGTGACCTTCCAGGAGGTATCGACCAAGCCCGTCGCGCCAAGCACCGCGCCCTTGCCATTGTTCAGCGTCTCGCACAGCAGCTCGATCGGATCTTTTGAGTTCGGCCCGCAGCGGATGTTCCCGGTGGGTGACTGGAAGCCGCCGCTCCGCAGACCGTGGCGATACCACGGCTTTACGGCGACGGCTTGGTCGCCGGCTTGGCTTTGCGGCTGGACAGGGGTGCTTGCAGTCGTGTGGTGCGTCGCGCCGTTCGCTTGACCGCATGCAGGCGCGACCAGACAAAGCAGGGTGACGACGACTGGAGACGTTCGTCGCATATTTCTCCATCGGCGGGCGGGGACCGGCCCCGAAGTCCTCCTCGTCCGGCGGATGGTTACTCGCATCCGAGTCCGTTGCCGTTCGCGTCAAGGCCGTAGATGTCCGGGCCTGTGACGGTGTAGACGCCGCCGCTGGTGTAGTAGGGACCATTGCCGCTGCCTCCGGCGCAGTCGTAGTCCGCTCCGCCGTGATAGACGAGGCAGGGCGAGTAGCCGGGTGTGCAGTTCGCGGGAGCGCTGGTGGCGGCCTTCTGGCGTTTGATCGTTACCGACCGCCAGGGCGAGGCTGCTCGCTGTCCGTAGTAGGCGCTGACGACCTGCATTTGGTAGGGGCCGGGCGATGCGACCGGGCCGGCAGCTGTCTGCCCGTTCCATGCCCAGCTATGCGATTCGTGGCCTTGGAGGACTCCCAAGTCGACGGTGCGGATGATCCTGCCTTGCCGGTTTCGGATGTGGACGCTGTCGCGCGAGCTGGTGTTGGTCGTGAAAGAGATCGTGGCGGTGTCGCGGTAGCCGTCTTGTTCGATGGGGTAGAACGGCGACGGCTGGACGCTGACTCCGCTGACGCGGGGAGTGAGCGGTTCAACCTGGACAAAGACGGCGGGCGCCGCACTGGCGTGGCCGGCGTGGCGGGCGATAAGTCGGATGCGGTAGGCGCCGGGGTTGACTGGCTGGCCGGCTGCGGTTCGGCCGTCCCAGCTCCAAGAGTGGATGGTTGCGGCCTTGAGTCGGCCGAGGTTAGCGACACGGATGACACGGCCAAGCGGGTTGACGACCTGAACCGTGTCGAGCGTCGGAATCGTTGTCCGGAAGTAGACACGGGCATCGTCGCGATACCCGTCCTGCTCCAGCGGGTAGAAGGCTGCGGCCGCGGCGTGAGCCTGGACGACCGACGGATGGGGTTTGGGCGTCGCTTTCGCAGTCGATGTGGGTTGGGAAGAGGCCGTAGTGGTGGGGGTGGTGGGCGCGGACGACGGCGGTGTGGCCGCCGTCTTCTTAGCCGTGTTGGAGCCGCCAAACGAGCCGAGAAGGATGAGTGATCCAAGCACGATGGCGGCGATGGCCGCGAGTCGCCCCCAGGTCGGCCACGGTCGACGCCAGCACCACCACGACGCGAGCACCGGTGAGGCGACTAGCCACGCCAGCGCCTGGGCCCACCAGGGCCAGCGCCGGAACCGGGCCCAAGCACCACTACCCCCTGAAGAGCCGGGCGCCCCTCCAACGCTGCCGTCAGGCGAACCGGGGATTGGCTTCTTCTGTGTGGTGTTGGTGGGCATGTCGACCTCGTCCTCCGCCGCGAGCGGCGGTGTCGGCGTTACGGGTTCGGGTTCGAGTTCGGGCGGCGGGACGGTGATGCCCGGCGGTATGCGTACTCGACGGTCAAGTTCGAGTCCGAGCCTGCTGGCGCAGGTCACCAGCACGGTGGCGATCTCGGGTTCGTGGCTGAGGTCGAGTGGCGCGAGTTCGCCGGTACGGCCCCTGCGGTTGATCATGCTGGGAGAGGCGGCCTCGATTGTTGCCAGCGGATCAAGCCGCTCCCAGCTGAACCGTTCCACCTGCGCGCGATCGAAGCCCGTTACGGCGCTCGCGCTGAGTGTGGCGATTCCTCCGACCGCGTCGCTCTTTTCGACCGTCAGTACCGTCACCCGCTCGATGCCTGGGGCAACGGCGAACGCCTCTCTTACGGTCGCCAGGACGTGGCTACCCATGCTTTGTGCATGGAGCGTGTGTCGTTCGGTCTGTGACCGCTTGTGAACCGTTGGCCGGCCGGTTGGAGTGAGCGCCGCCTTTTGCTCGGGGATCTGATCGGCGCTCGGGTAGAGCATCACGATCGCGACGGA
>JBJMLD010000220.1:0-10516 GCA_045805545.1 Solirubrobacteraceae bacterium
AAACAAATAACATACACTACTCACTTACCAAATAAGCAGCACGCAGTACTCGCGCTCGAACCAGAGCGCCGAAACAGAACCCGCGGACAGCGCCAATCTGGCGCCCGCCGCGAGCGGCATCTCGTGCCAGCGCGCCGCCACCACACGCAGGATGTGACCGTGCGCGAACGCGATCGCATCACCCTCGGCCGCCCGCAGGCGATCGAGCGCGCGGTCGGCGCGCTCGCCGACTGTGGAGGGCGTCTCGCCCTCGGGACAGCCATCGCGCCACAGCACCCAATCCGGACGGTCGACCCTGATCTCCGGCGTGGTCAACCCCTCGTAGGCGCCGTAGTCCCACTCGTGCAGGTCCTCGCAGAGCGAAGCCCGATCTCCCAAGCCGGCCAGCTCACACGTCTCGCGCGCCCGAAGCAGCGGCGACACCAACACCAGTGAAAACGTCCGCTGGGCGAGGATCGGCGCCAGCGCCGCAGCCCGCTCTCGTCCCGCCGAGGTCAGCGGCAGATCGGTCGTGCTCGTGTGCTTTCCGCTCGCGCTCCATTCGGTCTCGCCGTGGCGGACCAGCACGACCTCGCTGGCCACGTCAGCCGACCGGGATCGGGGACTCCAGGCCTACGCCCCCCGTTCGCTCGATCTCCGCAACCTTGGCCACGCGGCGCATGTGGCGTTCTTCTCCGCTGAACTGCGCGCGCAGGAACGTGATGACGATCTCCGCCGCCAACTCCGAGCCGACGACGCGCCCGCCCAGGCACAGCACGTTGAGGTTGTCGTGCTCGACTCCTTGGTGCGCTGTGTAGGTGTCGTGGATCGTGCATGCCCGCACGCCGCGGATCTTGCAGGCAGCCACCGACACGCCGGCGCCGGATCCACATACGATGATCCCGCGCTCGGCGCGCCCGGAGACGACCGCCTGGCCGACCTCGAGCGCCTTGTCCGGGTAGTCGTCGGGGATGTCGGCGCGGTCGGTTCCGAGGTCGAGCACCTCGTGCCCGTCGGCCGCGATCTCCGACAACAGCCGTTCGCGTAGCGGGACGCCCGCATGGTCGAATCCGCAGGCCACGATCATCCATTCACCTCCGTAGTAGTCGACACGGCGGACTCGCGCGAAGCTGCCGGCCCGTGTACCTCGTGCTCGGCGAGCAGCGCGGCCCCGAGCACTCCGGCCCGTACGCCGTGCCGCGCCAGCCGGATCGTCGTCTCGCTTCCGAGCCCCGGCAACACGTAACCGGCGGCGATCTTGCGGGCCGGCTCGAGCAACAGGTCTCCCGCCTGTGCCGCCCCGCCGCCGATCACCACCTCGTCGGGGTCGAACGTGTTGATCGCATTGGCGACGCCGATGCCCAGCCGCTGGCCCCAGATCTCGACCATCCGCCGCGCCGACTCGTCACCGGCCAGCGCCGCCTCCACCGCGTCGGGTCCAAGGACCGGCTTGCCCTCTTGCCTGAGCCGGCCGAGCGCCGACTCCGGATGCAGGTTCGCCGCCTGCGCGGCCAGGCGGTCGAGCGCGTGCCCGGAGGCGACGAACTCGAGCGAGCCGGGCTGCGGGAATCCCATCGGCGCTGGCACCGCTCCGGCCAGGTCGAGGCCGACGATCGTGTGCCCGATCTCGCCCGCGGCGCCGGTCGCACCGCGGTAGATGCGCCCGCCGAGGACGAGCCCGGCGCCCACGCCGGTACCGATCGTCAGCATCACGAGGTCCCGTGAGACCTGCTTCAACTGTTCGTCGTGCGCCTCGGCCAGCGCTGCCACGGTGGCGTCGTTGTCCACGAACACCGGTACACCGAGACGCGACCCGAGCACCTCGCGCAGGGGAACGTCGCGCAGCGGAATATTGGCCGACGAGATGACCTTGCCGGTCTTGAACTCGACCACCGAGGGAACGCCGATCCCGACCCCGTCGAGTGGACCGTCGCCGCGCACCTCGCCGATCATCGAGACGAGCTGATCGATCAGCTCCTCACCGTTGTCGAGCTGGGTCGGGTTGAGCAGCGCCTCGCCCAGCGAGTTCTCGCGCAGCGCCGCGACCGCGACTTTCGTCCCCCCTACGTCGACCCCGATGATCGATGCGCTCACAGGTGCGCCGCGGCGGCGGGATCGATCAGCACCGTCAGCCGCTCGACGGTCGAGGGCAACAGCGAGGACGGGACGTGCGGATCTGGCTTCGCGTCCGGGCCGAACGCGGCGGCGATGGCGTCCGCTTTCGAGTCCCCGACGGCGAGGACCACGGCGTGCCGCGCCAGCGCCAGCCCGGGCAACGTCAGTGTGATCCGCGGCACGAATGGCTCCAGTCCGGACATCGCGACACCGGCGACGAGTCGCGAGCGCTCCGAGAGCGATTCCTGGTCGGGGAACATCGACGCGGTGTGGCCGTCGGGGCCGATCCCCAGCAGGAGGAGATCGAACTCGGGCCGGCCCGCCTCGGCCAGCTCGCGCTCGTAGTCGGCGGCGCCCTCCTCGGGGCCGAGCTCGCCCTTCATCCGCACGACCCGGCCCACCGGCCGATCCCCCAGCAGATCGAGCAGTGCCGCTTTGGCCATCCCATAGTTCGCGCGCTCGTCGTCGGGCGGCACGCACCGCTCGTCGCCGAACCAGAACGTCGTCCGGCTCAGGTCGACGTCTACCGCTGTGACCGCCTGGACGAACTCCTGGTAGGCGACTCGCGGCGTCGAGCCGCCGGTGAGCACGACGTGGCCGCCGTCCGCCGCCGCGCCGACCATCATCGCCGCGCAGGCGCGGGCGGGATCCGGGACGACTTCGATCTCGACGCTCATGCCCCGCAGAACGTCTGAGCCGCGTCCAGGGCCGGACCGTAGGTCGGGTCTCGCAGCAACGCTTGTCGCACGCCCTCGCCGAGGATCCCTCCCTCACCGCGAGAAGCGCCGAGGACCCGCCACTCCTGGACGTCGCCTCTGAGCGTCTGTCGTGCGTGAAGGCCGCCGGGCGCCCGGTCGAGCGACAGCTCGAACCGGTCGCCGCATGACACGCTGACCCCCGAGAGTCCCTGCACGTCCTGCTCGACGGCGTCGAGATCCACGGTGACCCGGTCACCATTGCGCCTCGCCGTGCCGATGAGCCCCTTCCCGTCGCGCGACTCGAACCCCTCGGGCTCCCAGTGCAGGCGAGAGCTCATCCACCCGGCCAGGAGCAGGGCGGCCGCCCGCGAGGTCGGCCGGTGGCGAATCGCAATGCGGTCCAAATGCGCAAGCATGGCCCGTCGCGGCAGCGGATCGAAGCTAGCCGCCAGCCGCTCGCGCCACGGGGTCGTGCGCAGCCAGGCCAGGTCGACCACGTAGGCCGATTGGAGGAGCTCGAGCGCTCGGGCCAGCGCCTCGCGCGGCTCGAGCACGTCGTCGCTGTCGACCAGCATCACGTCGATCATGCCGATCAGCGCGTCTACGACGTCATCGTGGCCGTGGGGAGACCACAGGATGATCGGCAGCTCCGAGACGACGACAGGATCGATGATCGTCTCGATGCCCTTCAGATGCGACGGGCCAAGGTCGATCTCGACCGACTCATGCATCACCTCGGTGCCGGTTCCAACCTCCTCGTAGGACATCGCCGCCCAGGCATCGAGTTTGGTCCGGCCTTCCTCGACAGCGCAAAGGATGGTCCTCGACGCTGTGTACCGGCCGACCTGTGACAGGCGGTTCGAGATCTCCCCCTTCCAGTCGCGATCGACCACGACGACCAGGTTGAGGACCCGAGCCGGCGCGAGCGCCTCGTTCTCGGCGTGGCGCTCGTGCAGGATCCTGCGCAGCGCCTCGTCGATCGCGTCCGGCGTGGTGTTGCTGGCCGACCAGACGTCTTCGGTCACAGTCGCCGCCACCGCCGGCCATCGTCGAGGAGCGCGTCGGCCTCCGACGGTCCCTGGGACCCGGCCGGATATTGAGCAATCGACGAGGACGTGTCCTCGTGCCAGGCAGTCAGGATCGGGTCGATGATCCCCCACAGCGCCTCGATCTCGTCGTTGCGGGTGAACAGCGTCGCGTCGCCGCGCATCGCGTCGAGGATCAGCCGCTCGTATGCCTCGGGAGACTCCGAAAGGAACGACGTCCCGTAGCGGAATTCCATGTTCACCGGGCGGATCCGCATCCGTGGCCCCGGGATCTTCGCGCCCAAGGAGATCGAGACGCCCTCGTCAGGCTGGACGGTGAGGATGATCTGGTTGGCCTGCACACCGACCGAGCCCTGGCTCTGGAAGGCGAGGTGCGGCACCGGCTTGAGCGTCACCGCAATCTCGGTCACCTTGCGCGCCAGCCGTTTGCCCGTGCGCAAGTAGAACGGCACCCCGGCCCAGCGCCAGTTCGAGACATGCAGCCGCAGCGCCGCGTAAGTCTCCGTGCGCGAGTCCGGCGCGACGCCTTCCTCCTCCCGATAGCCGGGCACCTGATCGCCGGCAACGACGCCGGACCCGTACTGGGCGCGCACCGACATCGATCCCACATCGGACACCGTCGGCGGGACGATCGCCTCGAGGACCTTCAGCTTCTCGTCGCGCAGCCGGTTGGCCTCGAACGCGGTCGGCGGCTCCATCGTGAGCAGCGCGAGCAGCTGGAGCATGTGGTTCTGGACCAGGTCGCGCAGCGCGCCAGAACCCTCGTAGTAGCCCGCGCGGCCGCCGATCCCGATGTCCTCCGCCGCGGTGATCTGCACGTGGTCGATGAAGTTGCGGTTCCAGACAGGCTCGAACAACGCATTCGCGAAACGCAGGGCCAACAGGTTCTGGACCGTCTCCTTGCCTAGGTAGTGATCGATGCGGAAGACCTGCGGCTCGTCGAAGATCTCGAGCACTTCGGCGTTCAGCTGGCGCGCCGAGTCGAGGTCGTAGCCGAACGGCTTCTCGATCACCAGCCGGACCTCGGCGTTCTCAGCCTGGTTCAGCCCCGCCGCGCCTAGCCTCTGGGCGATCAACGGGAAGAACTGCGGCGCGGTCGACAGATAGAACACGCGATTCATCGGCGCGCCGGCCTGCTCGTCGAACTCGCCGAGAAGGCGGGTCAGCTCGGAGTACACGTGGTCGTCGTCGAACGATCCCGGGACATAGCGGACGTTCGACAGCCACGCATCGAGCACTTCGGGATTCGGGGTGCGCCGTGAGAAGCGCTCGATCGACTCCCGCGCGATGGCCTGGAAGTTCTCATCCGGGTGGTCGGCGCGGGCGACCCCGATGAGCTCGAAGCGCTCCGGCAGCGCCCCTTCGTGAGCGAGGTTGTACAGCGCGGGCAACAGCTTCCGGTGCGCCAGGTCGCCGGTAGCGCCGAAGATCACCAGCGCCGTCGGATGCACCGGCAGCCGCTCGAGTCCCTCCACGAGCGGGTTCTCGCTGGGTGCTCGATCGGCTGCCTGTTCGGTGGCGCTCATTCGCGCACCAGCTCGTGGGCTAGTTCGGCCACGCGCTCGGCCGTGATGCCGAAGTGCGCATAGACCTCCTTGGCCGGACCAGATTCGCCGAAAGTCTCCATTCCGACGAACGCGCCCTCCTCACCGATCCACTTGTCCCAACCGAACGGCGAGGCCGCCTCGACCGCGATCCGCTTGCGGCAGCTGGCCGGAAGCACCTGCTCACGGTAAGCCTCATCGGCCTTCGTGAACGTGTCCATGCACGGCATGCTCACAACGCGGACGCGCAGACCGCGCAGGGCATCGGCCGCCTCCAGGCACAGCGATACCTCCGAGCCAGTCCCGATCAGGATCACCTCGGGATCACCACCTTCGGCGTCGCGCAGTACATAGGCCCCGCGCTCGATGGCGTCGTCGGGAATCGCGCCCGGATCGAGAATCGGCAGGTTCTGGCGCGAGAGCGCGAAAGCGGTCGGCGCCTCGCTCTGGTTCAGCGCAAACTGCCACGCCAGCACCGTCTCGTTCGCGTCCGCGGGGCGCACCACGTTGAGCCGCGGCATCGCCCGCAGTGCGGCGAGATGCTCGATCGGTTGGTGGGTCGGGCCGTCCTCGCCCAGGCCGATCGAGTCGTGCGTCCACACCCACATCACCGGCAGCTTCATCAGCGCCGAGATGCGCACCGCTCCGCGCATGTAGTCCGAGAAGGTGAGGAACGTCGCGCCGAAGGCACGGAAGCCATGCAGCCCGAGCCCGTTGACGATCGCGCCCATCCCGTGCTCACGGACGCCGAAGCGCAGGTTGCGCCCGCCGTATTCGCCCTTCTCGACGTCGCCGCCTTCAGCGATGTCGGTGTTGGTGGAGGTCGCCAGGTCGGCCGAGCCGCCGATCAGGTTGGGGACGTTCTTGGCTGCCCACTGGATCGCCTTCTCCGATGCCTTGCGCGTGGCGATCGGGTCCTCGCTCGGATCGAAGCGAGGCCGATCGGCGTCCCATCCCTGAGGGATCTTGCCGGCGTCGATCATGCGCAGCAGCTTCGCCTCCTCGGGAAAGTCCTTGCCGTAAGCCTCGAAGCGCTGCTCCCAGTCGGCCTCGAACTCCTTGCCGCGATCGCAGGACTTGCGGAAGTGGGCCAGCGCCTCGTCGGGGACGTAGAAGTGCTTGTCGGGATCCCACCCGTAGGCCTCCTTGGTCAGCCTCACTTCGTCCTCGCCGAGTGGCGATCCATGCGCACTCGAGGTGTCCTGCTTGTGCGGCGCGCCGTAGCCGATGTGCGAGCGCACGATGATCAGCGACGGACGGTCCTCGATCTCCATCGCGGTCCGCGTCGCTTCCTCCAGACGCTCGACAGAGAGATCCTCACCCACGTCCTCCACATGCCAGCCGTAGGCCTCGTAGCGCTCCCCGACCTTCTCGGACATAACGACCGAAACAGGGCTGGCCAGCTGGATGTGATTGTTGTCGTAGTAGGCGATCAGCTTGCCAAGGCCGAGATGCCCGGCGAACGAGCACGCCTCGGACGCGACGCCCTCCTGCATGTCGCCATCCGAGGCGATCGTGAACGTGTGGTGGTTGACGATGTCGTGGCCGTCGCGGTTGAACCGCGCCGCGAGCATCCGCTCGGCCAGCGCCAAGCCGACCGACATCGAGATCCCCTGACCGAGCGGTCCGGTTGTCGCCTCGATGCCCGGGGAGTACTTGCGCTCAGGATGGCCCGCGGTCGGCGATCCCACCTGCCGGAAGTTCTCGATGTCCTCCAGGGTCATCGGATAGCCGGTCAGGTAGAGCATCGAGTAGAGCAGCATCGACGCGTGTCCGGCCGAGAGCACGAAGCGGTCTCGGTCGATCCACTCCGGATCCGATGGGTTGTGCCGCATGATGCGCGTGTAGAGGACATAGGCCAACGGGGCCAGGCCCATCGGCGCGCCGGGGTGTCCCGAGTTGGCCTTCTGCACGGCATCCATCGACAGCGTGCGGATCGTGTTGATGCACAGCTGATCGAGCTCGGTGGCGGTCGTGTCGGTCGCGGTCACGGTCGTGCGCCAACGATCGGGGCCAGAGTCACTGAATTGAGCATAAAGGGATTGTCTCCTGATGAAGAGCGGGGGTGGTATGAGGTTGTCTCAGCACTCCGCGTGTGCGGCTGGCGAGCGCCGGATCAAGCGAGGCGAGGACGCAGGACCCGAGGAATAGCGGAGCTATTTCCGGGTCCGAGGACGACGCATCGCGCAGATCCGCCGCCGCCAGACGTGCGCGGGGGGTTCTGAGACAGCCTCGTATCTCAGAGTTACCCGAACAGCACGCCATAACGCTCGTATTCCTGGACTGGGACCGTGCGCAACTGCTTGACGGCCTGGGCAAGATCTACCAGCTCGATGTCGGTCGCTCGCAGCGCCGTCATCTTGCCCCACTCGCCCGCGTGCACGGCATCGATCGCCGCGAGTCCGAACCGCGTAGCCAGCACGCGATCGAACGCCGTCGGTGTGCCGCCGCGCTGCACGTGTCCGAGCACCGTGGCCCGGCTCTCGAAGCCGGTCCGCTGCTCGATCTCCTGCTCCAGACGATGGCCGATCCCGCCGAGGCGGGGATGCCCGAACTCGTCGAGCTCGCCTGTCTCGAGCGTCATCGCCGTCCCCTCCTGGGGGACGGCGCCCTCGGCGGCCACGACGATCGAGAAGTAACGGCCACGGGAATGGCGGCGCCGAATCAGGTTGCACACCAGCTCGATGTCGAACGGCTGCTCGGGGATGAGGATCACGTCGGCGCCTCCGGCCACGCCTGAGTGCAGTGCGATCCAGCCGGCGTGCCGTCCCATCACCTCCACGATCAGGATCCGGTGGTGGCTCTCCGCCGTCGTGTGCAGGCGGTCGACCGCCTCGGTGGCGATGTGCAGCGCCGTGTCGAAGCCGAACGTGACGTCGGTGGCTCCGAGGTCGTTGTCGATCGTCTTCGGCACTCCGACCACCCGGAGGCCATCGTCGTTCAGCCGCCTGGCCACACCCAGGGTGTCCTCGCCGCCGATCGCGATCAGCCCGTCGAGCGAATGCCGCTCGAACGTCTGGCGCGCCAGCTCGACCCCGTCGTCACGCTTGTACGGGTTCGTCCGCGAGCTGCCCAGGATCGTGCCGCCGCGGGGCAGGATGCCGCGCGTGGACTCGATCGTCAGCGGCTCGCATGCGTCGTCGAGCACGCCGCGCCAGCCGTCATGAAATCCGAACAGCTCATCGCCGTAGACGTCGATGCCCTTGCGCACCACGGCACGGATCACCGCGTTCAGACCAGGGCAGTCCCCGCCGCCCGTGAGCAGGCCGATGCGCATAAATCGCAATCCTATGCGCACCCGAATTACTACGGACGTGTAGGCTCCGGCCTGGCATGAGCACTCGCCGACAACGAAGCATTTTGGCCGGCGCGGCAGGCGTCGGCGCGCTGTCGGTCACCGGGGCTCTCGCTCAGCGCCAGCACATGCAGCGGGTCGCCTCCGACCCCGAGCGCGACGTGCTCGAGAACCCACCCGCCGGCGAGCCGACCAGCGTCCGCTCCGCCGACGGCACGACACTGCACGTCGAGAGCTTCGGTCCGTCCGACGGCCCGACCGTCGTCCTGGTTCACGGCTGGACGGAGCTGCTCACGTTCTGGATCTATGTGATCCGCGAGCTGGCGGCAGCCGGGATGCGAGTCGTCGCCTATGACCTGCGCGGTCACGGGCACTCTGAGCCGGCGGCCGCCGGCGAGTACAAGCTGGCCCGCTTCGGGGAGGACCTGGAAGCGGTGCTTACGGCGTGCGTGCCCGACGGCCAGCGTGCTGTCGTCGCCGGCCACTCGTTGGGCGCGATGTCTATCGCAGCCTGGGCCGAGGACCACGAGGTTGGCCGGCGGGTTTCAGCGACGGCGCTCGTTAACACCGGCGTCGGCAATCTGATCGCCGAGCAGTTGCTGATCCCGGTCCCTCCGATCGCCCGGGCGGTCAGCCAGACCGTGGCGGTCCGCGGCTTCCTCGGTGCGCGGGCGCCGCTCCCGCACTACTCGACCCCTGTCAGCTCCGCGATGATCCGCTACACCGCGTTCAGCCGCCAGGCCAGCCCCGCGTTGGTCGCCTTCTACGAGCGCATGCTGTGGACGTGCCCGCCGCGGGTGCGGGCCGACATCGGGATCGCCATGTCCGAGATGGATCTGTTCGACGCGCTGACGCGGCTGACCGTGCCGACATCGGTCATCGCCGGCGCTGATGACCGCCTCACGCCGCCGTCGCATGCCCGGCGGATCGCCGAGATGCTGCCCGAGTTGCGCGAGCTCGTCGTGCTGCCGGACACGGCGCATATGGCGCCACTCGAACGGCCGCATGAGGTCAGCCGAGCCGTGCTGGGATTGGTCTCGCGAAAGCTGGCTCCGCCCGTGGCGGACGGGTCGTTGTCGGCCGCCGCCTCTGACGGCCGCTCGTAAACCGCCACCGCACCTTTATTCGGTAAGTCTGAGCTGTCGGCTCAACGGGAAGCATTGTTTAAATGACCGCCCGGATCGACGTCGTCAGCGCGCTCCGCCGCGGCCTCGCGCGCGCCACCGAGTCGTGGCAGCCCGTGGCGCTGGCTGCGGTTGCCGCTGCCCTGGCCTGGCTGATCGCCCACCGCCTGCTCGGCCACCCCCAACCGTTCTTCGCCCCCATCGCTGCCGCGATCGCGCTCAGCACGAGCTGGATCCAACGCGCGCGCCGGACGGTCCAGATGGTTGTCGGAGTGCTCCTCGGCATCGGGATCGGCGAAGGTCTCGTCGCCGCGTTCGGGACGAGCACGGTGGCGCTGGGCGTGATCGTGTTCGTCACGATGAGCGCGGCCCGGTTCACCGGCGGTGGCTTCTTCGGCGAGGGCATGATGTTCGCCAACCAGGCCGCCGCGTCGGCGATCCTGGTGCTGACGCTTCACCGCCACGGCACTGGGGGCGAGCGCGTGCTCGACGCGATCGTCGGTGGCGCGGTGGCGTTCGCCCTCGGGGTCGTGCTGTTCCCGGCCCATCCGCTGGCCATCCTGGCCACCGCCGAGCGATCAATGCTCCGCGTGCTGGCCGACACGCTCGACCGCGTCGCCACACGGATCGCAACCGGCACCGCCGCGGATGACGAGTGGGCGCTCCGAGCCGGCCAGCAGATCCACCGCCAGCTCGCCGCCCTGGCCCAAGCCCG
>JBJMLD010000221.1:0-3619 GCA_045805545.1 Solirubrobacteraceae bacterium
GACCACGGTCCAGGCCTCGTCGGTCATGTCCATGTTGACGAGGACGTATCCCGGCAGGACGCGCTTCTCGGTCTGGATCTTCTGGCCCTCCTTCGTCTCGATCACCTGCTCGGTCGGGACGACGACGCGACGAAAGCGCGGGGCCTGGTTCATCGACATGATCCGGTGCTCGAGATTGGTCTTCACCTTGTTCTCGTGCCCGGAGTAAGTGTTGATCACGTACCAGCGAAACATCGTCTCGGCCTTATCGGAGGAGCACGTTCTGGACGAAGCGCTTCCAGACCAGATCGTTCGCGTAGAGGTAGACACCGACGACGATGCAGGCGACGAGGACGACCACGACGCCCTGGATCAGCTGGTTCTGGCGCGGCCACTCGACCTTCTTGAGCTCCGCCCAGGATTCGCCGACGAAGTTCTTGACCCCGCGGCCGGGAACGCGGCGCTCGCCGACCTCGGGCGCGTGAGCCGCCGGGCGCGCGACCTGCTGCTGTTGTTGTGTTGACGCGCGCGCGCGCGAGGCACCGTCGGGCGCCGGCGTCTCGGCGCGGCGGGCGCGGCGTTGCGCACGAGTCTGGCGTGCCACTAGCGAGTCTCCCGGTGCGGCGTGTGCTGACCGCACCAGCGGCAGTACTTCTTGAACTCGACCCGGTCGGGCGAGTTCCGCTTCGACTTCTGCGTCTGGTAGTTCCGCCGCTTGCACTCGGTGCACGCGAGCGTGATTGCGACTCTGACTCCGGTCTTGGTTGCCATCTCTCTGTTCCTCTAGGTGGTCCCGCGCAGGCTGACGCACTGCCCACGGGCCGCAGCATGGTAGCCGAAAGTCCAGCCGGCTTCGCGGGCGATGACGCTTTCCGCGGCGGTGGGGGAGGCGAAAACGCGTTGGTACACTCGCCGGCGCCGAGGCGGCGTAGCTCAGCTGGTTAGAGCGCTGCACTCATAATGCAGAGGTCGGTGGTTCGAGCCCACCCGCCGCTATACCGCCGCAACGTCCGGGCGCCGGCGCGTCCATGCCGACGTTCCGGCGTGGATCTCCTGCCGTGACGGCCGAGGAGGGGCGGCGGACCGCCCCTCCTCCGTGAGCCGGCTACTTGCCCTTGCCGCCCTTGCCGTGCTTCGCCTTCGCGGCCTTCGCCTTCGCCGCCTTGGCCTTCGCGGCCTTGCCCGCGAGACCGACGAGCTGGTTCGAGCAGGCGACGCCCGTCAGCGCGGGGTAATCGCCGTGCGCGAGGTGCGCCCGCAGCGCGTTCTGGCTGACCGTGATCTTGTGGTACGCGTGCTTCTTCGATCCGGTCCGGTGGCAGAGCGTGACCTTCGCGCCCTGCGCCCCTTCGTCGCCGATGAACGAGACGAAGAGCCGCTGCAGGAGCTGAGCCAGCTGCACCGTTCCGAGTTGGGACGTGAACAGCTGCTGCACGAGCGTCAGCACCTGCGTCAACTGCGCGGGCGTCAGCTGCAGCTGCTGGAGCAGCGTCTGGAGGCTCCCCAGGAACTGCTGGATCTGCGCCTGCGTCGGTGTGCCCGACAGCAGACCCTGGAGCTGCGTGATCAGGCTCTGCAGCTGCGTCGGCTGGACGATGCCCTGCAGAATCGGCAGGAGCTGCTGGACGATCGTCTGCAGTGACGCCGGCAGCTGCAGCTGTCCGAGTTGCATCAGGATCTGGTTCAGCTGCGTCTGTGACGTCTGCAGCTGCTGAAGCAGCGTCATCAACTGCTGCAGTTGTGTCGTCGTCACCGGCTGCTGTTGGGACAGCAGTTGCTGAACGAGCTGCAGGAGCTGCGTCGGTGTTGCAGTCACCGTCAGCTGCTGCACGGGTGCCTGCGCGGGTGCCGCTGACGACGCCGTACTTGCGCCCGCGAGCGGCGCGATCGCAAGTGCGGCGACGATGGCCGCCAGGAATCCCTTCTTCATGTGTTACCCCCTTGCTGCTGGTTGCTCCATTGACGTTCCTCGGAGGGAGCACTGGAGCGATACCTCGCATCGACCGGGTCAAACGAGTCGACGGTAAAGATTCTTTTAGCCTTTACAAGGCGTAACCACTCAGCGTCCCGAGCCGTTTCCCCAGGGTCCCGTTTTCTCGACCGAGGAGGTTCGACGTGAGTGCTGCCACTGCGCAGGCCGGTGAGCTAGGCGCCACCGGTCGGGCGACCGAAACGATGATCCCCAGGCGGCTCGACCGGCTCCCCTGGAGCCGCTGGCACTGGCTGGTGGTGATCGGCCTCGGCATCACGTGGATCCTCGACGGGTTCGAGGTCACGCTCGTCGGCGCGATCGCGAGCGTCCTGACCAAGACGGAGACGCTCCACCTGACGACACACCAGGCGTCGTCGGCCGGCACCTGGTATCTGCTCGGCGCCGTCGCGGGCGCGTTGTTCTTCGGATACCTGACCGACCGGCTCGGCCGGAAGAAGCTCTTCATGGTGACGCTCGGCGTCTACCTGGTCTTCACCGTCGCGACCGCGTTCGCGTGGAACTACTACAGCTTCGCGATCTTCCGTGTCCTCGCCGGGGCCGGCATCGGCGGCGAGTATGCGGCGATCAACTCGGCGATCGACGAGCTGATTCCCGCCCGCGTCCGCGGCCGCGTCGCGCTGGCGATCAACGGGAGCTGGTGGATCGGCACCGCCGCCGCCGCGGTCATCTCGTACGAGCTGCTGATCAACGTCCGCGAGACGATCAGCTGGCGCATCGGCTTCGGCGTCGGCGCGCTGCTCGCAGTCGCGATCCTGTCGATCCGGCACTTCATCCCAGAGAGCCCGCGGTGGCTGCTCACGCACGGCCGCGCCGACGAAGCGGAGCAGGTGGTCGGGCAGATCGAGGACGAGGTTCGAAAGACGCACCCGAACCTGCCCGAGCCCGAGGGCGAGCCGCTCGCGGTCGAGCAACGCGAGCACATCGGCTTCACCTCGATCGCGAAGTACGTGGTCAAGAACTACCCGAGCCGCGGCATCCTCGGGTTGTCGCTGATGACGGGCCAGGCGTTCCTCTACAACGCCGTCTTCTTCACGTACACGATCGTGCTGACGCAGTTCTTCAACATCAAGGCGGAGCATGCGCCGCTGTTTCTGATCCCGTTCGCAGTCGGCAACGTGCTCGGGCCGCTGCTGCTCGGGCCGTTGTTCGACACGATCGGCCGACGCGTGATGATCTCGTTCACCTACATCGCGTCAGGCGTGCTGCTGATCATCACGGGCGTGCTGTTCACGCACGACATGCTCAGCGCGACCACGATGACGATCGCGTGGTCGGTGATCTTCTTCTTCGCGTCGGCGGGCGCAAGCGCGGCGTACCTGACGGTGAGCGAGTTGTTCCCGATGGAGGCGCGCGCGATGGCGATCGCGCTCTTCTATTCGGTCGGGACGGGCATCGCCGCGCTGTCGCCGACGCTGTTCGGCGCACTCCTGAGCGCGACCTTCGTCGGTGCCAGCGTGCTCGTGCTTGAGCAGCGTCCCACTCCGCGGCGGCTCGTGGTCACGTGGCTCGCCGGTTGGCTCGTCTTTGCGCCGGTCCCCTTCCTCGTGCTCGCGTTCGTCCTGCCGGGGCTCGCGTGGCTCGCGGCGGTCGGTCTCGTCGTCCCTGTTCTCGTCGTCGAGGGCAGCACGGTCCGCCCCGCGGTCACGC
>JBJMLD010000222.1:0-16662 GCA_045805545.1 Solirubrobacteraceae bacterium
AACATCAAGCCGCAGGTCGACGAGTGGGTCTTCGCCGACGGGCACGCGATCATCGTGCTGAGCGAGGGCCGGCTGCTCAACCTGGGCAACGCCACCGGGCACCCGAGCTTCGTGATGTCGAACTCGTTCACCAACCAGGTGATCGCGCAGATCGAGCTGTTCGGGCACACCGACAGCTACGACAAGAACGTGTACACGCTGGCCAAGCACCTCGACGAGAAGGTGGCGCGGCTGCACCTCGACGCGCTCGGCGCGAAGCTGACCGAGCTGACGCCTGACCAGGCGGCCTACCTCGGCGTGCCGGTCGACGGGCCGTACAAGGCCGACCACTACCGCTACTAGCGGCGGAGGCCGGGGGATGGCACGGACGTCTATCCCACCCCACGAAATCGCTGATCTGAGCCTCGCCCCGGAGGGCGCGGCTCGGATCGCGTGGGCATCCGAACAGATGCCCGTGCTCGCGCAAGTCACCGAGCGCTTCGCGGCCGAGCGGCCGCTCGACGGCATAAGGGTGGCCGCCTGCCTGCACGTGACCGCCGAGACGGCCAACCTGATCCGCACGCTGATCGCCGGAGGCGCCAGCGCCGCGCTGTGCTCGGCCAACCCGCTCTCGACGCAGGATGACGCGGCGGCGGCGCTCGTGCTCGAGCACGGCGTCGAGGTACGGGCGATGCACGGTGAGGACCTCGACACCTACGCCCGGCACCTGCGCGCGCTGATCGATGCGCAGCCACAGGTCACGATCGACGACGGCGCCGACCTGCTCGTGACGGCGCACGGGGCTGGCGACGCGGTGCTCGACGCGCTGATCGGTGGTACCGAGGAGACGACGACCGGGCTCG
Source organism: Solirubrobacteraceae bacterium (assembly GCA_045805545.1). GTDB lineage: Bacteria > Actinomycetota > Thermoleophilia > Solirubrobacterales > Solirubrobacteraceae > Palsa-465. The sequence continues at coordinate 843 of JBJMLD010000222.1, forward strand.
TGCGCCTGCGTCGCCTGGAAGGCGATGGCAAGCTCCGCGTCCCGGTGCTGGCCGTCAACGAGGCGCGGACCGAGCGGGCGCTGAACGACCGTCACGGCACCGGCCAGTCGGCGCTCGACGGGATCGTCCGGGCCAGCCACGTGCTGCTCGCCGGGCACACCGTCGTTGTCGTCGGCTACGGGTGGGCCGGCCTCGGCGTGGCCGAGCGCGCCCGCGGCGCCGGCGCGGCCGTGATCGTGTGCGAGGTCGATCCGCTGCGCGCGCTCGAGGCGCGGATGGCCGGCTACGAGGTGATGCCGGCCCTCGACGCGGCCGAGCGGGGCGACATCTTCGTCACCGTCACCGGGTCGCGACGCGTTCTGCGCGGCGTGCACTTCGAGCGCATGAAGGACGGCGCGATCCTGGCCAACGCCGGCCACTTCGACGTCGAGCTCGATCTGGACGAGCTGCGAGGACTTGCGGTCGAGGATCCGCGCGCGGTGCGGCCGCTGGTCGAGCAGTACGTGCTGGTCGACGGGCGACGCCTGAACCTGCTCGCCCGTGGGCGGGTGGTCAACCTGGCCGCCGGCGAGGGCCATCCGGCGGCCGTGATGGACGTGTCGTTCGCGCTTCAGGCCCTGTGCGTGGAGGAGCTGGTGCGCCGGCGCAAGGAATACGCGGCCGGCGTCCAGGCCGTGCCGGCGGCGATCGACCGCGAGGTCGGCCGCCTCAAGCTGGCCACGCTGGGCGTGCGGATCGACGAGCCGACGCCCGAGCAGGAGAGCTATCGCGAGTCCTGGAGCTAGCCAGGCGACCCTGCAGCGGAAGAATGGCGATTCACCGGCAGGGGGTGCCTGTGAATCGCCATTCTTCGTCGAGAGAGGGGCAGCCGCCAGGCCCCTATCGCCGCCGCGTTCTGCAAGGATCCGCGTTACATGCCGAACGCCCGCAAGACAGCCGCCCCGCGGGGCGGCATCGACCTGGGGGGAACGAAGATCGAGGCGATCGTCGTCGACTCCCGCCACAAGGTCCTGGGCGCATCCCGGCGGCCGACGCCGACCACCGGCGGACCGGCCGGAGTCGCCGAGCAGATGTCCGAGGCCGTCACCGAGGCGGCGAAGGGCGCCGGAGTCGAGCCGTCGGAGCTGCAAGGGGTCGGCGTCGGCTCTCCGGGCGTGATCGATCCCGCCACCGGCTCGGTGTCAACAGCCCGCAACCTGCCCGACTGGGAGGGAACGTTCCCCCTCGCTGAAGAGCTCTCGAAGCAGCTGGGCACGCCGGTCAAGGTCGGCAACGACGTGCAGGTGGCGACCGACGCCGAGTTCCGGCTCGGCGCCGGCAAGCCGTACGACTCGATCCTCGGGGTGTTCTGGGGGACGGGTGTCGGCGGCGGAATCATCCTGAACGGGAAGCCGTGGCTGGGTCGCGGCGGCGCCGGCGAGATCGGTCACATGGTCGTCGTGATCGATGGGCGCGTGTGCGGCTGCGGGCGCCGCGGGTGCATGGAGGCTTACGCCGGGCGCGCGTCGATGGAAGCACGCGCACGACGGCATGTCGACAAGGGAGGCAAGACCGATCTGTTCAAGCTGATGAAGGAGCGGGGGCGCGACCGCCTGACCAGCGCGATCTGGGCGCACGCGCTCGAGCACCGCGACAAGCTGGCGACCAAGCTGATCGACGAGGCGATCGTCGCGCTCGGCGCCGGCATCGCGTCCGCGGTCAACCTGCTCGACGTCGAGGCCGTGGTGATAGGTGGCGGGCTCGGGGTGCGCTTCGGCGATCCGTTCGCCAAGCGGATCGCCGATCAGATGCAGCCGCACCTGTTCAACGACAAGCATCCGCCCGACGTCCATCTCGCTGCATTGGGCGACCTTGGCGGCGCGCTCGGAGCGGCGTTGCTGGCGCGTCAGCCGCGGCCCACGGCCGCCCGCGCGTAACGCCAGCTAAACGTCGCAGACATGAGTAGCTAAACGTCTCTTTTGCGCCCCGGCGCTCACTCTGGCAGGATGCGCACGCCGCGTTTGGTGCGAAACCCGCGGCGGGAGGAGAGAGACCAATAGCAAGCGGCCAGAACGGCACGAATGCCACGAACGGAATCGGCAACGGGCGACCGGGCGAGGCCCGCGGTCCGAGCCTAGTCGCAAGAGTCGCGGCTGGGGGATCGCTATTGGCTGCGATCGTGCTCGTCGTGCTCGTGCTGTTCGGAAATGGCTCGACGTACACACTGAAGGCGAACTTCCTCGACGCCGGTGGACTGGTCACCGGCGACGATGTTCTGATCGGTCCGGCCAAGGTCGGCTCGGTCAAGTCGATCGGCTTGACTCCGAACGGCCAGGCCGAGGTCGTGATGGGTCTCGACTCGCATGTCGCCGATCTACCGCAAGGCACGATCGCGCGGATCTACGAGAACTCGCTGTCGGGCATCGCCAACAAGTACGTCGTGCTCGAGCCAGGGACCGGGACGGGACAGATCCGCGACGGGGGCGTGATCCCGTCGACGTACACCCGCTCGCAGGTGAACCTCGACCAGCTGTTCGACACGCTGACGCCGAAGACGCGCATTGGGCTGAAGCAGTTCATCCGCGGCCAGGCGGCGAGCATCGACGGCCAGGCGCCGGCGGCCAACCGCACGCTGCAGTACTTCGCTCCGGCGCTGGTCTCGACGACGAACGTCACGCACGAGCTTGCCCGCAGTGAGTCGATCTTCGACGCGCTGCTCGTGCAGGGCGCGCAGGCCATGCAGCAGCTCGCGTCGCGAACCACCCAGCTGTCGGAGCTCGTGTCCAATACGAACGCCACGACGTCGGCGATCGCGTCGCAGAGTCAGAACCTCGAACTGACGCTGTCGCTGTTGGCGCCCGCGCTGAACCATTCGACCTCGACGTTCGCCGGCTTGCGCTCGACGCTCGACGTACTCGACCCGCTGGTGCGGCGTTCGATCCCGGCCAACCGCCACCTGACCGCATTCGCAACCGGGCTGCGGCAGCTGACGGTGGCGTCGATCCCGACCATCGGGAACCTGAACGCGCTGATCCGCAACCCGGCAGGTAACGGCGACCTGATCACGCTGCTCCAGGCCACGCCGTCGCTGGCGAGGCTGGCGGAGGCGTCGTTCCCGCGCCAGATCAAGCAGTTCAACGACTCCCAAGCGCAGGTTGACACGTTCCGCCAGTACACGCCCGACGTAGTCGCAGCGCTCACCAACATCGGCCAGATCGGCGGCTACTTCGACGCGAACGGCCATTACACGCGCACACAGCCGTGGTTTGGTGCGTTCGGTCTGAACGCGGCCAACCAGCTCACGGATAAGCCGGCGTCGCTGCGCTTCCAGGGAACAACCGTGGCCCGCACGCGGTGTCCCGGCGGCGCGGTGCAACCGTCGCCGGATGGCTCGGCTCCGGTCGCCGTGCCCGGCTGCAACAAGGCGACCACCCCGCCGGGACCATGAGACGCCTCGCCGGAACTCTCACGCTCGTCCTTCTCCTCGGCGCACTCGCGGTCTTGACCACCGGTGCGTCTCAGGGACACCGCCACCCGGCGTACCTGGTGCGGGCCATCTTCGACGACGCCGCGTTCGCGGTGCCCGGCGAAGACGTGCGAGTGGCCGGTGCCAACGTCGGCTCGATCCAGGCGCTCGACGTCTGCACGAAGGCGCCCTGTCCGGCGTCGTCGCCGGCCAACAAGGCGGCGGTGACGATCGCGATCAACAATCCGATCTTCACGCCGTTCTACGCCAACGCGCACTGCTCTATCCGGCCGCAATCGCTGATCGGCGAGAAGTACGTCGACTGCACGCCCGGGACCTCGGCGGCGCCGGCCCTGGAGAAGATCGCGAGCGGCTCTGGCGCCGGCACGCACCTGCTCCCGCTCGTGCGGACCAACTCGCCGGTGGACTCAGACATCGTCTCGGACATCTCGCAGGAGCCGATCCGTCAGCGGTTCGCGCTGATCCTCGATGAGCTGGGCACCGGGTTGGCGGCACGTGGATCCGACCTCAATGAGGTGATCCATCGGGCGAACCCGGCGCTCGGCCAGACCGACCAGGTGCTCCAGATCCTGGCCAAGCAGAACCGCGTGTTGTCGCGCCTGGCCAGCGAATCCGACGCCGTCCTCGCGCCTCTGGCCAAGGTCAAGTCGCAGCTGGCTGATTTCATCGTGCAGGCGAACACCACCTCGGTGGCGAGCGCCGCCCGGGCCGCGGACATCGCGCGGTCCTTCCAGCTGTTCCCGTCGTTCCTGCAGCAGCTGCGCCCGCTCGTGCTCGAACTCGGACGCTTCGCGGATCAGGGCACGCCGTTGATGGCCTCGCTGGCTGAGAGCGCGACGGATGTCTCGCGGCAGTTCCAGAATCTCGCGCCGTTCGCGCGGGCAGCGCGGCCCGCACTAATTGCACTTGGTAACGAGTCGCAGCAGTCACAGCCGGCGCTGCTCTCGACGATCCCGCTGGCGCGGCGCCTCGACCAGCTCGGAACGCAGGCGAAGCCGGCCGGCGCGTTGCTCGACCAGCTGACCTCGAGCCTCGATCAGACGGGTGCGATCGAGTACCTGATGTCGCTCCTCTACAACGGAGTGAGCGCAACGAACATGTTCGACTCGGTCGGCCACCTGCCACGGACCGAGCCGATGGTCGGCTCGTGCGCGTCTTACGTGAAGACCGCGACACCTGGCTGCGAGGCCAAGTTCAACATCCCCGGCTTCGCCAGCGACACCACCGGTAGCGCCCGCGCCGGCACGCCGTCTCAGGTCACTCCAGACGTGGCGAAGATCGCCGCGAAGGCGACGGCGAAGCCGAAGAAGAAGGCCGACACGACGAGCAACCTGCAGGGCCTGCTCGGGTATCTCATCGGGAGCAAGCGATGAGGCGACGGGCTCCGCGCGACTCAAGCGTGCTGTCCAACCCGATCCTGATCGGGGCCCTCACGGTGCTGGCGACAATCGTCGCCGTGACCCTGGCCTACCAGGCCAACAACGGTCTGCCGTTCGTCCCGCGGTACAAGCTCAATCTGGAGATCCGGGACGCCACGGAGCTCACCCACAACGCCGAGGTGCACATGGGCGGGGCCCTCGTCGGCACCGTGATCAAGGTCGACGCGGCGCGCGACGCGAAGGGCAACCCCGTGGCGCTGCTCCATCTCTCTCTCAACAAGACGGTCGAGCCGCTCCCCGTCGACTCGACGTTCGACGTTCGCCTGAAGGGTGCGATTGGGCTCAAGTACCTGGACTTGACGCTCGGCACGTCCTCGCGCACGTGGCACGACGGCGCCACGATCCCGCTCGGGCACGCGCGGGTCGAGGTCGACCTCGACCAGGTGCTCTCGATGTTCGATCCGCAGACGCGGGTCGGCGTGCGCGACTTGACTATCGGCTTCAGCGATGCTCTCGCGGGGCGCGGCAACGACGTCAACTCGGCGATCGGCGCGTTCGTGCCGCTGCTGCGCAATCTGCTGCCGGTGGCCAAGAACCTGTCCTCGCCTCGCACAGATCTCGGCGGTTTCTTCCGGGGCCTCGAGGCGTTCTCGGCGGCAAACGTGCCGGTGGCGCAGACCCAGGCCGACCTCTACGTCAACCTCGACACCACGTTCCGCGCGCTGGCACCGGTCGCAGTGCCGTTCCTGCAGGAGTGGATCTCGCAGACGCCGCCGACGTTCAGCGCTGTGATCAACGACAGCCCGAGCGAGCAGGCCTTCCTGTCTGACACCGCCGGACTGTTCCGGGAGCTTCGTCCCGGTTTCGCCACGCTCAAGCAGAGCGCGCCGGTGCTGGCCGACGCATTCGCGGCCGGCACCCGCAACCTGCCGGGCACGATCGCGCTCGATCAGCGACTGCTCAGCCTGTCGAAACGGCTCGAGCGCTACGGCCAGACGCCCGCGGTCAATGGCGGGCTCGATCGGCTGACGCTGACCCTGAAGAGCTTGAAGTCGCCGCTGCAGTTCCTCACCCCGGCACAGTCGACGTGCAACTACGTGTCGCTGTTCCTGCGCAATACCGGCAGCCTGCTCTCGGAGCCATTCGGTAACGGCACGGCGCTGCGGTTCAACGTCGTCGTGATCGACGACGTGCTGGGCGGGGAGGCCGTCCCGTCGCAGAAGCCATACCTACACGAAGTCCCGGGATCGAGCGCGTCCGGCAACAACGGGGAAAGCGGGCCGCTGCACGTCAACCCGTATCCGAATACCGCCGCGCCCGGCCAGACTCATGAATGCGCGGCGGGCAACGAGCCCTACACGTCGGGCTACCTGATCGGCAACCCGCCCGGGAACGTCGGAATCAAGACGGAAAAGACGACGAGGCCGAAGGGATGAGACGGCAGAAGCCGAGGGTCTCGCGCTTTGCCGCCGGAGTCATCGGAGCGCTCGTGATCGGCATCGCCTGCTACTTCGTGTTCGGCGGGTCGCTCCCGTTCCAGGGCGAGCCGTTCCAGCTGAAGGCTGTGTTCACCAGCGAGACAGAGCTGCACATCCCCTCGCCCGTGCGGATCGCCGGCGTCGAGGTCGGCCAGGTGACGTCGGTCGAGCGGGTCGGTGGACCGTCCTCGCAGGCGGCGATCGCCACGATGAGCATCAATCCGAACGGGCTGCCAATCCACGCTAACGCGACAGCGAAGATGCGTCCGCGGATCTTCCTGGAGGGCAACATCTATGACGATCTGCGCCCAGGGACGCCGTCCTCGCCGGCGCTGCACTCTGGCGCGACCTTGTGCGTCGTCCATACATCGGGTCCGGTCCAGCTCGATCGCGTGCTCTCCGCGCTCAACTCCAATGCCCGGACGAACCTCGAGACGCTCCTGCGTGGTTACGGCGCTTCGCTCGATGCGGCGCCGACGGCCGCCCAGGATGAGTCGCAGGACCCACTCGTGCACGGGCTGACCGGTGGTCAGTCGCTGAACAAATCGCTCGATTATTCGGCTGACGCATTCAAGGCCTCCGCGATGGTCAACCAGGCCCTGCTCGGGGCGCAGCCGCATGACCTCTCTGGCGTCGTCAACGGCAACGCGCAGGTGTTCCGGGCGCTGGCGGCCAGCGGCGACCAGCTCGCGAGCTTCGTCAGCACGTTCAACGCGACGATGGCCGCGCTCGCGGCACGTCAGGCGGAGCTGGCGCAGACGATCGCGGTGCTGCCGCCCTTCCTGCAGAGCAGCCAGACCTCGAACGCGGCACTCGATGCGTCGTTCGCGCCGACCAAGGCCTTCGCTCGCGCCCTGACACCGGGGATCAGCCAGCTCGGTCCGGCGATCGAAGCCGGGCTGCCATGGCTGGCGCAGTCAATCCAGTTGATGTCTCCCCGCGAGCTCGGTGGCCTCGTCCGTTACCTGACGCCGGCGATTCAGAACACCGGCGCCACGATTCCTACGACGAAGGCGCTCATCAACCAGGCAGATCTGCTCTCGCGGTGCTTTGACCACACGATCGTGCCAACCGGCAACGAGGCGATCGCGGACCCGCCGATCGGTACCGGACAACCGGTCTACCGGGAGCTGTTCCAGAGCGCGGTCGGCCTGGTTGCGGCGGCGCAGAACTTCGACGGCAACGGACGCTACATCCGGGCCAACGCCGGCGGGGGAGCGAACCGGGTTCAGACGCCGTCGCTGTCGAGCGAGGGGCCGGCCTACGGGAACGCAGTTGTGCCAGTACTCGGCACGCGGCCCGCGTTCGCCGGCAGCCCGCCCCCGCTGCGGCGCGATGTTCCGTGCTACACGCAAGCCAAGCCGGATCTCAATCGTGTGAAGACGGGACCCGGCTCATGAAGCGCGCGATCCGTGTCCACCGCCAGGATTTCATCGCGATCCTCGGGCTGATCGCGGCGGCGGCCGCCGTGGCCGTCTACATCCTTCTCCACCAGCCGGCGTTCGGATTCGGCAAGAGCTTCTACACCGTCAAGGCGCAATTCGCCACGGGCGCGGCGGTGACCTCAGGACAAGGCCAGTCGGTCGACGTTGCCGGCGTGCAGGTGGGACAGGTCGGCAAGGTCGACCTCACGAACGGCCGCGCGGTCGTGACGATGAACATCTACAAGAAGTACCAGCCGATCTACGCCAACGCGAGCGTCCTGCTCCGTCCCCGGACACCGCTCAAGGACATGTACCTGTCCCTGGACCCGGGCACCAAGGACGCCGGTGCGGTGCCGAGCGGCGCAACGCTTCCGGTCGGCAACACTCAGCCGGACGTCAACGTCGAGGAAATCCTCTCGACGCTCGATGTCGATACACGCAACTATCTGCTGCTCCTGCTCGCGGGCGGCGCGCAGGCATTCCACGACAACGGCGCGACGGGCGCTGCGCCGAGCGACGCGGCGGTCGCCGACCTGAGCGGGACGTTCAAGCGCTTCGCTCCGCTCGGTCGCGACACCGTCACGTTCACCAAGCTGCTCCAGGAGCGCACGCGCAACATCCGACGCTCGATCCACAACCTCCGGCTCGTCACGGAGGCGCTTGGCTCGGTCGACGGCCGGCTGACATCGCTGATCAACTCGTCGAACACGAACTTTGCGGCGATCTCCTCGCAGTCGGGCAACCTCGAGCAGGCGCTGACGCTGTTGCCGCCAACCCTCCAGGACACGACGCGGACTCTCGGCAAGGTGCAGGCGTTCGCCACTCAGAGCACACCCGCCTTGCGCCGCCTGATCCCGTTCGCGCACGCGTTCGGGCCGGCGCTGGCCGCAGCCCGGCCGTTGTTCCACGACACCACTCCGGTGATCCGTGACCAGTTGCGGCCGTACTCGGTCGCGATCCAGCCGCTGGCGAAGATCCTCGCGCCGGCATCGAAGAAGCTCGCCGATGCGACCCCCGCGCTGACCCGCTCGATCTCGGTCCTCAACGCGCTGTTCAACACGCTCGCCTACCAGCCCGGCGGCTCGAAGCAGGGCTACCTGTACTGGGGCTCCTGGCTCAGCCACAACGCGTTGTCGCTAACGGACCTCCAGGACGCGCACGGCGGGATGGTGCGCGGTCTGTTCATGGGCACGTGCAACCAGCTGCAGCTGTTCGAGGTCGGCCTGGCCAACTCGAATCCTGCGCTCAAGCCCCTCCTCGCTCTGCTCAACGCTCCCGACTGGTCCAAGATCGGCGGGAAGTTCTGTCCTCCGCCGCTGGGGATACCGTGAACAAGCAGGCACCCAGTCCATCTCGCATCCTCTCGATGGTCGCGTTTGCCGCCTCGTGCATCGGGCTGCTGCTGTTCCTGTGGATCTCGTTCGGCGGCGCAATCCCGCTCAGCCCGGAGGGGTACCGCCTCAAGGCGCAGTTCACCGGCGCGGTGCAGCTGGCGCAGCAATCCGACGTGCGGATCTCCGGCGTCAGCGTCGGCAAGGTCGTGTCCGTCGGGCTCGACCGCAAGACCGGCTTGACGAAGGCTGTCTTCCAGATCGACAGCCAGTACGCCCCGCGGCCTTCCGACACGCGCGCCATCCTTCGCCAGAAGTCGCTACTCGGTGAGACCTACATCGAGATGTCCCCCGGCTCGGAAACCGGGCCGAAGCTGGCCGACGGGGGCACGATCCCGCTGACCCAGATCGCACCGACGGTGCAGCTCGATCAAATCCTGTCCACGTTCGACCCGCAGACCCGCAAGGCGTTCTCCACGTGGACGCAGCAGGGCGGGATGGCGCTGTCGGGCCGCGGTCAGGAGTTCAACGCTGCGATCGCCGCGTTGTACCCGTTCGCGACGAACGTCGACTCGGTGCTCAGCGTCCTGAACCGTGACACCATCGCGACGAGCACGCTGCTGCGAGACACCGGCCAGGTGTTCGGTGCGCTGGCCCGGTCGCCGGCGCAGCTGCAGGGATTCGTGCGTAACTCCAACGCGGTGTTCTCGGCGACCGCCGCACGCGACACCGCATTGGCCGCGGCGATCCGAGCATTCCCCGCCTTCACCGTCGCGACGCGTTTGACGGTCGATCGCGTGCGGCGCTTCGCAGCCGAAGCCAAGCCGCTCATCGATGAGCTGCGGCCGGCCGCCCGTCAGCTCAGCCCCGCGCTGATCGACACCGTGCAGCTGGCGCCAGAGCTGCGCTCGCTGCTCGTGAACCTCGGCCCGTTGACCGCCGCCTCGAAGCAGGGCGTGCCGGCGTTCGAACACTTCCTCGACGCAAGCGTTCCCTGGCTCGCGCGGCTGAAGCCGTACCTGGGCAGCTTCGTCCCGATCTTCAACTACATCAACACATACCGCCGGGAGCTCGCCGCGTTCTTCGCCAACGGGACCGCGTCGACGCAGGCCACGACGCAGAACATCACCCAAACAAAACTGCTCCACTACGTGCGGATCTCGAACCCGGTCAACCCAGAGGCGTTGACCGGCTACAGCCGGCGGCTGGACTCCAACCGGGGCAATCCTTACATCCGGCCGGGCATCTCAGCGCAACTTCTGACCGGTCTACCGGTTTTCGGAAGTTATCTGTGTACCGGGACCGGACAACCCGCTATCGGGGCGACGATAACGGCTACGCTCGCAGCAATCCTGCGAGACGTGTATTACACGAAGGCGCCGGGTGGCCCGCCGTGCAAGGGGCAGGCACCGCTCGGTGAGGTGACAACGGGCCAGCTTCAGGCCTTCCCACAACTCCAACCCCTGCCATGAGCACGGCCGGCGCTGCTCAATAAACCCCCCGTCCCAATCCAAAGGAGGACACTTGAGACGGAAAATCACGATCATCTCGGCGTTGTGCCTACTTGTAGGCGCCACGGCGGCGTATGGCGCAACCGCCATCAACGATTACAGCGGCACGAACAACACCTTCGCGAAGGGTGCTGGCACGGCCAAGAACCCGGTCGGGACCAGCTTCAAGCAGGACCTGCGCGCGAAGAACCTCGACTCGACGAAGGCGGCGTTCGTGCTGGTCAACATCACCAGCAAGTTCTACGGCATCAAGTCGCAAGCCGTCAGCGGCCATTTCCCGACGTGTAGCGCGTCGAAGATGGTGGCGCTGAAGTCCGACTCGTTCTGCCCGAAGGCATCGAAGTTCGCGACCGGCACCGTCGACGCGTTCCTCGGCGATCCGACGCTCACGATGTCCAGCCGGATCCCGTGCCACCCCGGCCTCGACGTGTTCAACGCCGGTGGCGGCAAGCTGTGGTTCCTGTTCACTACCAGCCCGACGCGCACCTGCGCCGGCCTGCACACCGGCGACACGGCGCCATACCCGGGCACCGTCAAGCAGCAGGGCAAGTGGCAGGTCACGACCGTGCCGCTGCCTCCGGACATTTCGACGAAGGTGGCCAATCAGCCGAACTTCTACGGTTCGCTGGTCCACGAGGTCCTGAAGTGGGGCAAGGTCACGAACAAGTTCAAGGGCAAGACCTACGCCAACAACGTGTCGTTCGCCTGCCAGAACGGCAAGCGGCCGTGGGAGATCGACTTCACCGCGGTCGACGGTTCAGGCCACCGCGTGACGCAGAAGGTGACTGGCAAGGCGGCGTGCTGAGCTAGCCGCTCGACGTTTGTCGTAGAACCCAGCGCCGCGCCCTGACGGGTGCGGCGCTGGTTGTTTAAGAGGCGCTCTCGACCACTTCGTAGCGCTCGGCCCGCTGCGCCTCGCGCTCCGACTCGGCCAGCATCCGGACGAACAGGTAGACGAGCGCGATTCCCATCACGATCGACTGTTCGAGCGCCATTAGCAGGCCGGCCATGTTCTGATCCTCGCCGGCCGTCAGCCCCCAGTAGTGGGGCTGGTGCTCGTAGAAGGCATAAAGCGCGGTAGGCGAGAAGGCCAGGACGAGGCCGAGGATGCCGACGAGCAGCTTGGTGGCGACCATGTAAAGAACCGGGCCCATGCCGCCCAGGCGCATCCGGCCACGGATCGGCGAGAGCAGGTGCCACCAGTAGAGGCCGCCGGCGGCCGCGAAGCAGATGTGCTCGAGCGCGTGCAGGCCTGAGTTGCGCAGGGCGGCGTCGTACAGGGCCGGCACGTGCCACAGCCACATGAAGCCGGCGTAGGCGACGACGGCGAAGGCGGGGTGGGCGAGATAGCCGGCCTTGCGCTCGATCGTGTTCAGACGCCGGGTGGCCGGGCGGAGCAGAACCTTGGTCAGCCCGAGGATCAGCAGGATCGGGGCGATGTCGAGCAGCAGGATGTGCTGGAGCATGTGCATGACCATCAGCTGCTCGCTCAGCCGATCGATGGGCGAGATGAGCGCGGCCAGGATGGCCAGGAGCCCGAGGGCGAACAGGGTGGCGCGGCCGGCGCCGGGCTGGTGGGGCTCATCGGTGGCCCGGGCGCGGGAATAGGCGCGGCCGTAGAGCAGCGCCAGCGCCAGCACGGCGAGCAGGATGCCGGGCTCAAACGACCAGGAGGCGTCGGGGCTCACGTCGGGGCATTGTCGCAATCGACAAACGAGGTATTCGGGAATAACCTCTGCTCTTCACAAACAACCATCCTTGACAGCAAGGAGGTCGGCCATGCGGATCGAGGTTAAGGGCCGCAACCTGCCCGTTTCGGAGGACCTGAAGGAGCACGTCGCCAAGCGCTTCCGCAAGGTCGAGCGCCAGGTGTCCGAGCTGGCCGAGCTGGAGGTGGAGGTCTCTGAGGAGCGCAACCCGGCGATCGCCGATTCCCAGATCGCCGAGGCCACGCTGCATCTGAAGGGGGTAACGCTCAGGGCGCGGGATGCCTCGCCCGACATCGTGCACTCGATCAACCTGGTGGCGGACGAGCTGGCGCGGCAGGTCAAGCGCCACCGCGACAAGCGGCGCAAGCGCCGGGAGTCCCGCGCCGCCGCGGCGGCCGAGAACCTGCCCGAGGTCGAGGTGACCGGCACGATCCTGCCTGGGGACGTCTCGCCGGCGGCCTGACCGGCCCGACTCTTGGGGCGCGTCGCAGCCGCGGTCGTTCTGGTCCTCGGCGTCTTCGGCGCACTCGGCGTTTTGGGCGCGCCGGGGGCGGGTGCCGCCCTGCGCGTCCGCGGCAATGAGCTGGTGGATGGGTCCGGGCGCGGCCACGTGGTGCAGATCCGGGGCGTGAATCGCTCGGGCACCGAGTACGCCTGCATCCAGGGCTGGGGCTTCTTCGACGGCCCGCATCCCGACCGTATCGATGACCCGGCGATGATCGCGGCGATGCGCAGCTGGGACATCAATGCGGTCCGCGTGCCGTTGAACGAGGACTGCTGGCTGGGGGTGAACACGCCGGCGGGCCGCGGCGGCGCGGCGTATCAGCGGGTGGTGTCGGACTACGTGCGCGCGCTCCACGCCGCCGGGCTGTACGTGGTGTTGGACCTGCACGTGGCGGCGCCGGGCTCGGTCAAGGCGAGCGGCATCGACCGGATGCCGGACCGTGACCATGCGCCGGCCTTCTGGCACTCGGTGGCGGGGACCTTCAAGCACGACGGGGCGGTCATCTTCGATCTCTACAACGAGCCCCATGACATCCGCTGGAACTGCTGGCTTCATGGCTGCCGGATCCCGGCCGGCGGCGGCCAGCCGGCGTATCAGGCCGCCGGGATGCAGTCGCTCGTCGACGCGGTGCGCTCGACCGGCGCGCGGCAGCCGCTTCTCCTGGGCGGGATCGACTGGGCGCTCGACCTGAGCGCCTGGCTCGCCCACAAGCCGCGCGACCCGCGGCGCGCGCTGCTTGCCTCAGACCACAATTACGGCGGTCTCAGCCCGTGTGCTGCGCGCTGCCGCGACGCGATCCTGGCCGTGCGCCGGCATGTCCCGGTGCTGTTCGGCGAGCTGGGGGAGACCGACTGCCGGCACGGCTACATCGACCAGATGATGCCGTTCGCCGACAGCCACGGGATCGGCTATCTGGGCTGGACCTGGGACGCGGCCGGCGGGTGGACGTGCAAGGGCGGTCCGTCGCTCATCACCGACTACCAAGGGACGCCAACGGGGTTCGGGGTCGGCTTCCGGGACCACCTGCGGGGCCTGGGAGCGCCGATCGCACCCGCATGAGTGCGCTTTGCTTCAGGGCCGGTAGCAGCCTCGAATAGCCGGCGAAAAGCGCTCAGAACCCCTTCCAAAGCCTTAAAGAACCACTGCTACGCTTGCCCCATGTCCTTCCTGGACCGCGCGCTTCGCATGGGCGAGGCGAAGAAGTTCAAGACGTATGAACAGCGCGTCGGCAGGATCAATGCTTACGAGCCTGAGCTCGAGCACGACACCGACGCCGAGCTGAGACAGGCAGCCGAGGCGCTGCGCGAACGCGCGCGGGGTGGCGAGCCGCTGGACGAGTTGATGTACGAGTGCTTCGCGCTCGTGCGCGAGGCGGGCAAGCGCTCGATGGGCATGCGCCACTTCGACGTCCAGCTGATCGGCGCCATGGTGCTGCACGACGGCTCGATCGCCGAGATGAAGACCGGCGAGGGCAAGACCCTGACCGCCACGCTGGCCGTGGTGCTGAACTCGCTGGGTGGGCGTGGCGTCCACGTGGTCACCGTCAACGACTACCTGGCCCGGCGCGACGCGATGTGGATGAAGCCGATCTACGACATGCTCGGCGTGACGGTCGGCGTGCTGCAGAACATGCAGCCCTATGAGGAGAAGCGCGCCGCCTACGCCGCGGACGTGACGTACGGCACGAACTCCGAGTTCGGCTTCGACTACCTGCGCGACAACATGGCCACGTCGCTGGAGGAGAAGGTCCAGCACGGCGGCCGCCCCAAGCCCGAGGAGGGGAAGTCGCCCTACCACACGTTCGCGATTGTGGACGAGGTCGACAACATCCTGATCGACGAGGCGCGGACGCCGCTGATCATCTCCGGCGCCCCCGAGCAGGCGGCCGACCTGTACCAGAAGTTCGCCAAGCTGGCCCCCCAGATGCAGCCGGGCAAGCCGCCGGAAGGCCTCGACCCGCGGGCCAAGAAAGAGTTCGTGGCCGACTTCGACTACGAGTTCGATGAGAAGCACAAGACGGTCGCCGTGACCGAGCGTGGCGTGGCCAAGGCCGAGCGCTTCCTGCGGATCGATCACCTCTACCGGGCCGAGAACGGGCCGCTGGTCAACCACCTGATCCAATCGCTGAAGGCCGAGTCGCTGTACAAGCGCGACGTCGATTACGCGGTGATCGACGGCGAAGTGAAGATCATCGACGAGTTCACCGGCCGGATCCTCGAAGGCCGACGCTGGTCGGAGGGCCTCCACCAAGCGGTCGAGGCCAAGGAGGGCGTGCGGGTTCAGGAGGAGAACCAGACGCTGGCCACGATCACGCTGCAGAACTACTTCCGCATGTACGACAAGCTCGCCGGCATGACCGGTACGGCCATCACCGAGGCCACCGAGTTCATGAAGATCTACGAGCTCCCGGTCGTCCAGATCCCGACCAACATGCCGATGGTCCGGGCCGACCACAACGACCAGATCTACAAGACCAAGGGCGCGAAGTGGAGGGCGGTCGTCGGCGAGCTCGCCGAGCGCCACGAGCGCGGCCAGCCGATCCTCGTCGGGACGATCTCGGTCGAGGTCTCGGAGATGCTCTCGAACGAGCTCCGCCGCGAGGGAATCGAGCACGAGGTCCTCAACGCGAAGCCCGAGTACGCCCAGCGAGAGGGCGAGATCATCGCTCAGGCCGGACGCCTCGGGGCGGTGATGATCGCCACCAACATGGCCGGCCGCGGGGTCGACATCAAGCTCGGCGGCAGCCCCGAGAACCTCGCCCGAGCCGAGCTCACGAAGCGCGGGCTCCAGCCCGGAAGCGACGGTTACGAGACCGCCCTCGCCGAGGCCGTGCCCGAGTTCGAGGAGAGCTGCGAAGCAGAGGGCGATCAGGTACGCGAGCTCGGCGGGCTGTTCATCTGCGGCACCGAGCGGCACGAGTCGCGGCGGATCGACAACCAGCTTCGCGGCCGCTCCGGGCGGCAGGGCGACCCCGGCGAGTCGCGCTTCTTTCTCTCCGCCGAGGACGATCTCGTCCG
>JBJMLD010000223.1:0-17454 GCA_045805545.1 Solirubrobacteraceae bacterium
CGACTTCCGGCCCGAGGTGTACACCGAGACCGGGATCAGGTGGGTGACGCACACCAAGATGAAAGACGTGCTGCTTCGCCACTACCCGGAGCTCGAGCCCGCGCTCGAGGGTCTGCCGAACGCTTTCCTGCCTTGGCACAAGGTCTCGCCGGACGGCAAGCGGCCCACTAAGCTGCAGCACCAGGTCGAGGGAGTCAAGAAGGCGCTGGCCGCTATCAACGCATGAGCACGACGGCCGAGTCCCAGCGCCTCCGCAAGCAGGAGCCCCCGCAACCGGGTGGTGAGGGCGGGCAGGACCAGCCGGGTCTGCCCGCCGCGTCGCTGCCCCAGAGCCTGGCGGTCCTCGTAACGGGCGTCGTACCGGCGCTAGTCCGTGGGCTGTTCTCGCCGCGGCGCCGGGCAATGAAGGTGCTGACCGCGCTTGACACCGACGCCCGCGCCGTCAAGACGCTCTCGAAACTGCGCCGCAAGCACGGCGGGGACGGGATTCGCCTGCTCGGTGGGCGTATCGTCGTCCTTTGGGGCGCCGGATCGATTCAGGAGGTGCTCGATCATTCGGCCGAGCGCTACGCCGGCGACGCCGGCGCCAAGGCGAAGGGGATGTCGCACTTCCAGCCGGATGCGTTGACGCTGTCGCGTGGGGACGCGTGGCGCAACCGGCGCAGGTTCAACGAGGCCGTGCTGGCCACGAGCGAATGGGTGCACCCATTTGCGCGGCGGTTTGTGGCGGTGGTGGCGGACGAAGTGCAGCGGATGGGACTCGAGGATCATCTCGACTGGAACGCCTGGGAGCGGCTGTTCGACCACATCACACTGCGGGTCATCTTCGGCGACCGAGCGCGGAACGATCAGCGATTGACCGCGCTGCTCGAGAAGCTCATGGGGGAGTCCAACCGGCTGGTCGGGCTCAAACCATCGAACGACTACTACGAGTTCTATGGCGAGCTAGAGCGCTATCTGCGCGATCCTGAGCCGGAGAGCCTTATCGCGCGCTTCGCCGAGGCGCCGCACGATCCCGAGACAGAGGTCGTGCACCAGATCCCGCATTGGATCTTCGCCATGCGAGACACGCTCGGGGCCAACGCATTCCGCGCGCTGGCCGCGATCGTCGCCGATGAACGGGTGGCCCTGCGCGTGCGTGAGGAGCTGCGCGGCGGTGATCCGAGCGACCCGACCTGGCTCGATCAGATGCGATACCTCGAGGGCTGCCTGCAGGAGGCGATGCGCCTGTGGCCGACCACGCCGCTGTTGGCGCGCGAGACGATCACTGAGACGACCCTGGCCGGTGAGCAGCTGAGCGAGGGCACGCAGGTGATGCTGCTCAATGTGTTCAACCACCGCGACCCCGACCACGTAGCCGAACCCGACCGGCTGGCGCCCGAGCGCTGGGAGGACCGGCCGCGCGACTATCGCTTCAACCATCTCAGCAACGGCTCCCAGGATTGCCCGGGCGGGGCCCTTGTGCTGCTGCTCGGAAAGGCCGTCCTGGCGCATGTCCTGGAGAGCTACGAGCTGAAGCTGGAGCGGCCGGCGATCACCGCCGGTCAACCGCTACCCAAGATGCTCGACTTCTTCGACATCTGCTTCAAGGCGAGGCGCCGGAGGCCGCAGTGACCACCCAGGCGCCGGCCCCACCGGCGCAGCAGGAACTGCGCGCGCCGACCGGTTCGGAGCGGATCGACGCGGCCAGGCTGGCGGAGCTGGCTGACCGAGTCACTCATCGCGGAGAGGGAGACGAGTGGATCGAGGTCGAGAACCCGGCCACCGGCACGCTGCTGGCCCGGGTGCGCCGCTGCGAGACCGAGGACCTGGACCTGGCGACGCGCCGGGCGCGCGCCGCGCAGGCGCGGTGGCGCGAGACCGACTTCACCCGTCGGCGGGAGATCCTGCTCGCCTACCACGACCTGATGCTCGATCGCCAGGACGAGGTGCTCGACGTGATCCAGCTCGAGTCCGGCAAGGCGCGCCGGCACGCGTTCGAGGAGATTATGGACGCGGCGATGGTGGCGCGCTACTACGCGCGAACGGTCGAGCGGTTCCTGCGCGTCCAGCGGCGGCGCGGCGCGTTTCCTTTCCTGACCGCAGCCTGGGAGCACCACCATCCGGTCGGCGTCGTGGGCGTGATCTCCCCCTGGAATTACCCGCTGACGCTGTCGATCAGCGATGCAGTGCCGGCGATCGCGGCGGGGAACGCTGTCGTGCTCAAGGCCGACAGCAAGACGCCGTTCAGCTCGATGATGGGCCTGAAGCTGCTCGAGGAAGCCGGCCTGCCGAAGGACGTGCTCCAGGTCGTCACCGGGTCGGGATCCGACCTCGGACCGGATCTGATCGATCGCGTCGACTACGTCATGTTCACGGGCAGCACGTCGGTGGGGCGCAAGGTGGCCAGCCAGGCGGCCGAGCGGCTGATCCCCAGCTCGATGGAGCTGGGCGGCAAGAACGCGATGATCGTGCTCCACGACGCCAACCTGGCCCGGGCGGCCGAGGGTGCCGAGCGGGCGATGTTCTCCAACTCCGGCCAGCTGTGCATTTCGGTCGAGCGGCTGCTCGTGCACGAGTCGATCGAGCAGCAGTTTCTCGCTTCGCTGGTCAAGCGGGTCAAAGCGATGCGCCTCGGCGCCGGCCTGAACTACGACTACGACATGGGCTCGCTGATCTCCGAAGAGCAACTCGAGACCGTGCGCGAGCACGTGGACGACGCGGTTTCCAAGGGCGCGACGGTGCTCGCCGGCGGCCGGCCCCGCCCCGACCTCGGGCCCTACTTCTATGAGCCGACCATCCTGACCGGCGCCAAGGAGGGGATGAACCTGTTCGCGGACGAGACGTTCGGCCCAGTCGTGGCGGTTTCGACATTCTCGACCGAGGAGGAGGCGATCGAGCGGGCCAACGCCAGCGAGTTCGGCCTGAACTTCAGCATCTGGACGCGCGATGTGGCCAGGGCGCGCCGGATCGCGCCCCGTCTCCAAGCCGGGACGGTCAACATCAACGAGGGCTACATCGCGGCCTGGGGCTCGATCGACGCGCCGATGGGCGGGATGAAGGCATCCGGCATCGGCCGTCGGCACGGCGCCACCGGGCTGCTCAAGTACACCGAGCAGCAGACGGTTGCCGCCCAGCGACTGCTGCCGCTGGCGCCACCGCCGCCGATCGGGCAGCGGTTGTGGGCGCGCGGGATCACGGCGGGCCTGCGGCTGCTGCGTCGCGCCGGGCTTCGGTAGCGGCTCGCGTCGTCCGCTGGCCCGGCGAGGCCGGCGAGGCCGACGAGGCCGGGAAGGCCGGTTGCCAAACCCGGCCCGCAAAACTCCACTTTGCCTCAAGGCGCCGGCGAGCAGAGTGCGCTTTCTTCGGTTATGAGCCGCACAATTGCACTCTGCTTCGTGGGGGTGCCGGGCAGAGCGGACTTTTACGGTTTCTACTTCTTGGGGTTGATGCCCTGGGTGGGCGCTTTGGACGCGCCGAGGCTCGGCTGCGACAACGTGGCCGTGGGCGACCCGCCACCGCCACCGCCACCGCCGCCGGAACCGACGCCGCCGCCTCCACCGCCACCGCCACCGCCGCCACCCGACGAAGACGGGGTCGGCGTGACAGCGACCGGCTGCGAGGAGGCACTGCTCACCGGCGCGCTGGAGGCCGACGTCGGCGTGCTTGCCGTGGCCGTGTTGGGCGGCGTGCTGGCTGCGGCGGGCGCAGGAGCGGGCTTGGGCTTCGCCTTGTGACGGTGGTGGACGACGCGCTTGTGGTGGGCCGCGTGGTGCTTGACCGTAGTTCTGGTGGGCTGCGGTGTGGTCGCGGCCGGCGTTGGTGTGGGCGCCTTGGCGGTCGGGTGGTGCGAGGAGCCGCTGTTCAGGAGCGCAGCGGCCGTGCCGGCGCACGCGATCAGCGCGATAAGCGCCGCGGCGGCGATGGCCAGGCGCCGGCGGGGACCGCGGCGAGAACCCGTCGGGGCGACGGCCGGCATCGTCGCGGTGGCGCCCTCGGCGGCGTCAGGTGTGCCCGCGGCGTCAGCCGCGCCGGCGGCGGCCCAGGCGCTCGGGGCCGCGGCGGCAGCCGCTCCCGTCGTGGCCGCATCCGCCGCGACCGCCCCGACCGCCACACCGGCGGCACCCGCCGCACCCGCGGCACCCGCGGCGAACTCCGACCTGGCCGCGGCCGGCGCCGGCAAAAGCTCGGTCACCTCGCCATTGATCGGCGCCAGCTCGGCGGCGGCGCCGAACTGCATCACGGCCGCGAAGGCGCGCTCGGCGCGGTCCCAGCGAACGGCCGCCGCACGGCAGGTCGGGCACTCTGCGAGGTGGGAATCGAGGGCGTGCCGGTCGGCCTCGCTCAGCTCACCCGCTGCGCGCGCGCTCAGCAGCTCTGGCGTGTGCGAGCACTCGCCTTCCTCGGAAAGCGCCCGGGCCACCGCGACCTTCCAGCCAGAGCGCGGCGGGAATACGAGCTTGCGGCGAGCGGCCACGTCGCGGGTGACGCGCAGCAGCGAGGCGACGGACGAGTCGAGCTCGCCGGCGGCGCTGCGCTGCGCGAATTCCGCCAGGCTCTCCTCAGTCAGCTGTCGCGCCGAGGCGCGGCCCGAGAGCTCGACGAAGAACGCCGCCACCGCTTTGGCGCGCCGTTCGTCGACTTCGGCCTGCGCGGTGGCTGCGGCCGCCGCCTGCTCCTGCTCGACCGGCGGCACCCAGGTCGCGTGGGTCGGCGCCGCGTCCGCCGAAGACTGCGGCTCCTTGATCCAGCTCGAGGTGTCGGCGGATCCGCGCTGGCCGCCGCCCACGACCCAGGGGCTCGTCGGTTCCGACGCGGCCGGATGCTCATCGGTGCCGCGATCAGGCTCGGGCTCAATCGGGGCCGGAGAGTCGGCTCCGGCCAGCCACGTACTCGTATCCCCAGAATCTTGCTGGTTGCGACCCTGCACCACGAGCAAGGATAAAGTGTCGGTCGGAGACGGGCGCCATCTGGGCACCGCCGCGGGTTGCGGTGCACCGGTTTCTCCCTCACATCCGCGATGAAGATCCAGCTCTGGAGCTACAACTACGACCCCGAGCCGACCGGGATCGGGCCGCTCAGCACCGTATGGGCGCACGCGATGCGCGAGCGCGGCCATCAGGTCGAGGTCGTGGCAGCGCACCCGCACTATCCCGAGCCGGTCTGGGGTCGCCCGCTGCGGCCGCGACGCGAGGTCCGCGACGGCATCCCGGTCGTGCGGCTACCGCTCTGGCCCGGCCGGGGCAGCACGGCGCAGCGTCTGCGACAGGAGCTGACGTTCACCGCCGCGCTGTCCGCTGCGTCGCCGTTGCTCGGCGGTGCCGACGTGATCGTCGCGGTGTCGCCGAGCTTCCCCGCCCTGGCGCCCGTGATGGCGGCCACGCGGGCGCGCCGGATTCCGTGGGTCCTCTGGCTCCAGGACATCCTCCCTGACGGGGCCACGGCGACAGGCCTGATCGAGGACGGCAGGCTGATCCGCGCCCTGCGGCGCTTCGAGCTGGCTGCCTACCGATCGGCCCGCCGAGTCGTCGTGATCTCGAACAGCTTCAAGGCCAACCTGCTTGACAAGGGAGTGCCCGCCGACAAGATCGCCCGGATCTTCAATCCGGCCAGTCTGCCCGTGCAGGCGACGTCGGTCGGCGGGCGCCCGGTTGACGGGCGCCTGGTCATGACGATGGGAAACGTCGGCCACACGCAGAACCTAGTCCACGTCGTGCGCGCCTTCGAGGCATCGCCCGAGCTCACCAGCCTCGGGGCTCGCTTCGTGCTGGTCGGAGATGGTGTCGCCGGTGCTGACGTTCGCGCCGCGATCACGACCGACCGGGTGCAAGTGACAGGCGTCGTGGGACGCGAACAGCTCCAGGACCATCTTCAGCGCGCGGCGGTCGCGGTCGTCTCGCAGCAGTACGACGGGCACGACTTCAATGTGCCCTCGAAGCTGATGAATTTCATGGCCTACGGGCTGCCGACCGTCGCGGCGGTGCGCCCGGACTCCGAAGTGGCGCGGATCGTGGCCGAGGCCGGGGGTGGATGGGTGACGACCGGCTCCGATCCGGTGGAGCTCGGCCGGCAGCTCGCGCAGGCGCTGAGCGACAACGCCGAGCGGGCCCGCAGGGGTGCCTCGGCCTGGGAGTTCGCGCGGCGCAACTTCACGCCGGAATCGATCGCCGCGCAGTTCGAGCAGGTCCTCGCGGGGGTCACCGACCGCATCAAACCCGCGCCGGCTTCGCTGCTGGAGGCGTCTCATATTCTTCCTAACGGCAACGGCTCACAGGCCGGCCACACCGAGGGAGAGGAGCTCCGCGCGTGAGCGACATTCAGACATCCTTCGCCGCCCAGTTTCTGGCCGAGACGGCGGAGATCGCGCAGCGGCTCGACCCTGCGCGGATCGACCGCATGGCGACGGCGATCGCCTCCGTGCGAGAGCGCGGCGGACGGCTCTTCCTGCTCGGGATCGGCGGCGGTGCCGGGCACGCTTCGCACGCGGTCAACGACTTTCGCAAGCTGTGTCACCTCGAGTGCTACGCGCCGACCGACAACGTCTCGGAACTGACGGCGCGCACGAACGATGATGGTTGGGATACCGCGTTCGTGGATTGGCTTGAGATCTCGCGCTTCTCCGCCAACGACGCCGTGCTCGTGTTCTCGGTCGGCGGCGGATCGCTCGACCCGCCAGTGTCGGCCAACATCGCTCACGCCGTCCGCCGGGCCGCCGAGCTCGGGGCCGACGTGTTCGGGATCGTCGGTCGTAGCGAGGGCCTCACCGCCAGACACGCCACGGAATGCGTCGTTGTTCCGGCACCTGCCGAGCGCCTGACCCCTCACGTAGAAGCCTTTCAGGCCGTGGTGTGGCACCTGCTTGTCTCCCATCCGGCGCTGGCGACGCGCGCCGGTCACTGGGAGACCACTTTGAGCGCGACCTGACGCCGAAGCCAATGCACATCGGCTTCGAAGTGATAGCCGCGGGGAGCGGGCTGGGGGAAGGGCAGGGCGGCGCGTCGGGCTACATCGAGGGTCTGGTGCCGCAGCTGCTGGCCGATCCTCGCGTGGACAGACTGACGGCCTACGTGGCCGACTGGTACAAGCCGGCCGAGAGCTGGGGCGATCCGAAGCTCACCGTACGCCGGCTGCCGGTGCCCAAGCAGCGGCCGGGGCGGGTCGCCTACGAGCAGCTGCGGCTGCCGTTGCACGCGCGACGGGACGGGATCGACGTGCTCTTCTCGACCGGCAACTTCCGCCCCCTGACCTACCGCGCGCCCAACGTGCTGGCCCTCCACGCGGTGCAGCATTTCTTGCTGAACGACGACATCGGGCGCGTCCGCTCCGCGTACGTGCGCTTTGCCGTGCCGCGCTCGGCGCGGACGGCCGACCTGGTCGTGGCCGTGACCGATGCGCTGCGCACCGACGCAATCCGGCTGTTCGACCTCGACCCCGAGCGAGTCGTCAGCGTCCCCATGGGACCGTCGCCCTGGGTGCTCGAGCTGCTCGAGTCCGAGAGCAGCGTCGAGGCCTACCGCACGCCGGACGGCTCTCCCTACGTTCTGTGCATCTCCCGGCTCTATGCGCTGAAGAACCACAAGCGCCTGATCGAAGCGTTCGCGATGCTCGTGCGCGAGCGCGGGCTGCCGCACAAGCTTGTGATCGTCGGCGGCGATGCCGATGTCACCCGCGCCCAGCTGGCGGAGATCGCCGCGCAGAACGGCATCGCCGACCGCGTGCTGCTGCTCGGACGGGTGCCGCAAGTCGACGTGCCGGGGCTCTACGCGGGTGCCGAGGCGATCGCCTACGTGAGCCTGTACGAGACGTTCGGTCATCCGGTGCTCGAGGCGTTCGCCACCGGAACGCCGCTGATCACCTCGACGACCGGCGGGACGGCGGAGGTGGCGGGCGGCGCGGCCAAGCTCGTCGACCCGCGTAACGTGAGTGACGTCGCGGATGGGCTAGCGCAGGTCCTGACCGATGACGCCCTGCGCCAGCAGCTAATCGAGGCCGGACGTCGGCGGGTACGCGACTTCTCCTGGGAGCGTTGTGCACGCGGGACCGTCGACGCCCTGGCCGAGGCGCTCAAGCGCCGCGCCGCGGCCTGAATCAGGCCGTCGTTGCGGGCTCGCTGGCGCCGCTCGCGTCGGCCGCAGTTTCATCGGCGATCTTCGGGCGCTGGCGGGGACGTCTGGGTCCCGGGTAATCCCGGATGCGCCGCCGACCCACGCGTTGGGCCGGGTTCCCGCGATAGGTCCCGCGCGGCTCGCAATCGGCGAACACGACGGCGCCGAGCGCGACCATCGCTTCCTGACCCACCGTGACGTTGCCGGCCACGCACGCGAACGACGCGATCCACGCGCCGTCCTCGACCACGATCGGCGCGATCACGCTGCCCATGCCCGGGTCCTCCCAGTCGTGCGTGCCGCAGCACAGGAACACGCCCTGGGAGATCACGACGTGCTTGCCGATGGTGAGCGGCGAGGTGCAATCGAGCCAGGCCCGCTCACCGATCCAGCTGTATTCGCCGATCTTGAGAAACCATGGGTACTTGATGTTGACCCCGGGCTTGATCACGACTCCCTCGCCGATGTCGGCGCCGAACGCACGCAGTACGCGCGCCTTGAACTTGTAGGCCGGCAGCACCGGGTTGAGAAACACGATCGCGTTGACCAGCGACCACACAGCACGGGCCAGGAAGCCGCGCCCGCCCTTGTCGTCACCCCCAGGAAGACCGGCTCGAGTGCTCGTCAGGCGGAGGTCGACCTTCAGCGGCGGTCGATCTTTGGCCTCCATCGCCGCAGTAGCGTAGCGGCGGTCGTCGCACTGCGAGGCACCATGGACTGGTGAATCGGCGCGTCGGTCGCGAAGGGGCAGGTATGCTGCCGATTCCGCTTCGTCGCAGGGCTAGCAGCACGGCGGGGCGGAAGCTATCCAGACGAGGAACAGGAGGCAGGGTTGCCTGATGCCGAGACAACTCTTCCCGTAGAGACGATCATCCACGACACGATCCGGAGTCTGCTCGAGCAACGCGGTGCGACCGGAATCGAGATCCGCTCCGAATCCACGTTGACCGGCGACCTCGGACTCGACTCGCTCGAGCTGGCCGA
This sequence comes from Solirubrobacteraceae bacterium, assembly GCA_045805545.1. GTDB lineage: Bacteria > Actinomycetota > Thermoleophilia > Solirubrobacterales > Solirubrobacteraceae > Palsa-465. The sequence goes on from JBJMLD010000223.1 coordinate 9,069, forward strand.
GCTGTCCGCTGTGCTCGAGGACGAGGTCGGCCACGATCCGTTCTCCGAGGGGATCGTCCCCGAGACCGTGGCCGAGCTAGTCGGGTACTACAACCAGTAGACACCGTGCTGATCGAGCTGGTTCGCAAGGCGGCCGCGCGCTCGCCGGAGCTACCGCTGGTGATCTCGCCCACCGGGACCCTGTCCTACGGCGATTGCCTGCACCGCAGCGAGGCGGTCGCGGCCGGGCTGCAAGCGGCAGGGATCGAGCGCTTCGGCTGCGCCGGCTTGGCGCCCGAGGAGATCGTCGTCGCCGCGGTGGCCTCGTCGGTGTGCCACGCCGAGGCGTGCTTTTACCCCCGTGATCTCGATGCCGCCGGGCTGAGCCGGTTCGCCGAGCGCTTCGGCCACGAAGTGGTGGTCGTGGACGCGGGCGTCGCACTCACGGACGCGCGGGGAACGACCCTGGCCGAGCTCGAAAAAACGGAGGCCGACCCCGCGGACGCCGGTGGCGGAGCACCGGACGAGGAATCCCCGGTGCTGATCCTCACCACCGGCACGACGGGCGAGCAGAAGGGCGCACGCCACGACTGGTCGCGTTTGGCCCGCGCCGTCCGCCGCCCGGATCCCGAGCCGACCCGCTGGCTGCTCGCATACAACCTCAACCAGTTCGCCGGGATCCAGATCATGCTCCACGTGCTGGCCAGCGGCTCGACGCTGGTCGCCCCGCCGTCGCGACGGGCCGACGAGGTGATCGAGACGATCCGCCGGCACCGGGTCACGCACGCGAGCGCGACACCGACGTTCTGGCGTCTCCTCGTGGGGCGGCTGGACGCGGAGACCGCGCGCGACTTGCCTCTGCGCCAGATCACGCTGGGCGGCGAGGCCGCGCCCGAGGGTCTGATCGAGCGGCTGCACGAGCTGTTTCCAGACGCGCGCCTCTCGCACGTCTACGCCGGCACGGAGTTCGGCTCGGCGGTGTCCGTCCGCGACGGCCGCAGCGGCCTGCCCTTGTCGGTGCTCGACCGCGACGAGAACGCCGAAGTCCGCCTGCGGATCGTCGACGGCGAGCTCCAGATCCGCTCACGCGTCGGCATGCTCGGCTATCACCGAGACGCAGACGACGAAAGCGAATGGCGGGCCACCGGCGATCTGGTCGAAATCCGAGACGACCGAATCCACTTCGTCGGTCGTAAGACGGAGATCATCAACGTCGGCGGAGCGAAGGTGCATCCGCTGCCGGTCGAGGAGACCGTGTGCTCTGTCCCCGGCGTTCAGCTCGCTGCCGTGTACGGCCGCGCAAACGCCGTTACCGGGCAGATCGTGGCCGTCGATGTCGTGCCGGCGCCGGGTGTCGACACCGACGAGCTGGCTGCGCTCATACGCCAGGCCTGCCAGGCGCTGCCCGCGGCGGGCCGGCCGCGGCGGATCCGCTTCGTTGAGGAGCTCGAGATCAAGGGCAACAAGCTGATGCGCCGTGAGGTCGCGGTCTGAACATGGCCCCGCGCGTCGTCGTGATCACCGGCGGAAGCCGGGGTCTGGGGGTCGGGCTGGTGCGCTCGTTCCTAGAGTCAGGCGACGCTGTCGCTACCTGCAGCCGCTCGCCCACACCGGAGACCGAGGGGTGGCAACAGGACCCAGAGCTTGCCGAGCGCTTCTACTACGAGGCGGTCGACCTGTCCGATCGGGCCGCGGGCGACGGGTTCATCCAGCAGGTGATCGAGCGGTACGGCCGGATCGACGTGCTCGTCAACAACGCCGGCGTCGCACGTGACGGGGTGCTGGCGCTGTTCCGCGACGAGGACATCGACCAGGTGATCGATCTCAATCTCCGCGCCACGATCCACATCACCCGCGCGGTCGCCCGCCGCATGCTCACCCAGCACGCCGGACGGATCATCAACATCTCCTCCATCGTCGGGCTGTCCGGGTACCGCGGGCTGTCGGTTTACTCCGCGACGAAAGCGGCGCTCGACGGCTTCACCCGCGCGATGGCGCGCGAGCTCGGCTCACGCAACATCACGGTCAACTCGGTGGCGCCGGGCTACCTACGCACCGAGATGTCGCACGGCCTCGACGAGGCGCAGCTCGGGCAGATCAGCCGGCGGACCCCAGCCGGACGACTCGGCGAGCCAGAGGACGTGGCGGCAGCAATTCGCTTCCTCGCGTCACCCGAAGCCGGGTTCATCACCGGGCACGTGCTGGTCGTCGACGGCGGGCTGACCGCGTAGGGTCAGCCGCGCGGGCCATCCAGCGCGCTGTCTCCCGCAGCACCCACGGCCGCCACAGCCAGAATCCGTGGCCGGCCCCCCAGGCGATCCGCAACCTGACATTGGGTCGCGCAGCGGCGATCCGCCGTATCGGCGTCACGTCAACCAGCGCGTCGCGGCTGCCGTGTAAGGCGAGCACCGGCACATCGAGCGAGCCCAACGTCTCGGCAGTCGTGTCGCCCGGCAGCTCCTCCATCAACCCGGTCGGGATGTAGTAGCCGCTGTCGGCGACCTTCAGCGCCGCCCAGGCCGGATCGCCGGGACCCATCGCCTCCCGCATCATCGATGTGAACGGCACCGGCGACTCGGGCCCGTAGGTCCACTCGTAGTCGATCACGGCGTACCACAGCGCCAGCCCGGCGCAGGGGGCGCGTGAGGCCGCCAGATGGACGGCCGCGCCACCACCAAACGACACACCCAGCGGGATCACCGGGAGAGACGATCCGAGCTCGGCGTCGATCAGCCCCGCGATTGCGTCCGCGTCGGCGCGTACGCCGGCCAGTCTCAGGTCCTCGTTCTTGCCCTCGGAGCGTCCGTGGGCTCGGGCGTCGTAGCGGACGACGGCGAGGCCGGCCCGCAGCGCCAGGTCGCGCAACCTCGGGAACGCGCCGTGTTCCTCGGAGTCGGTGGTCAGGCCGTGGCAGAGCACGATCGCGGCGCGGGGCCGAGCCGGGGCCGCGAGGAGGGCGTGGAGGCCGATTCCGTCGGCCGTCGTGACCCGGTGGACCCGCTCCGCGCCGGCCGTCGCGGTCACTGCTTGACGGCAGCCAGCAGCCCGTAGCCGAGCGTGCCGTCGTCCCAGAAGCCGGCCAGCACGTCGCATGAGTCCGCGAAGCGCTGCCAGTCCTCGCCACCGATCAGCCCGGTCACCTCGTCCCGATTGCGCTCGGCGTTCTCACGCCAGCGGGTGAACGTCGGACGCGTGGCCTGCGTCAAGTCCGTCTGCTGCTCGACGGTCAGCCCGTTTTGCTCGGCTAGTCGTGCATACTCGGCCAGCGGCTCCATGCGCGCGTCGCCGAACACCAGCCGGAGCAGCCGCAGCGGCTCGCGCAAGCGCCTAACCTCGGCCAGGTCGAGCTGGCGCTGAAGGATGATGTCGCACAGCAGGAGCCGCCCGCCCGGCCGCAGCACCCTGGCGCATTCGGAGATGAGCCGGTCGCGCTCGCGCATGAGGTGTGAGGACTCGAGCACCCAGGTACGGTCGAACGAGGCATCGCCGAAGCCGTTGTCCGTCCCGTCGCGCTGCTCAAAGGCCGTCAGATCGGACAGCCCGGCTTGCGCGGCACGTGCCCGCGCCGCCTCGATCCCCTCGGCACTCGTGGTGATCCCGGTGACGTGCACTCCGAACTCGCCGGCTAGCGCGCAGGCCGGGGCGCCTGTGCCGCAGCCGACGTCGAGCACCTGCAAGCCAGGCTGCAGCTGCGCCGCCTCGATCATCGCCTCGGTCAGGTGCCGGGTCGCGTCGGGCAGCGGCTCATCCGGGGAATGGAAGACGCCGTAATGAAGCTCGTCCCCCAGCAGCAGGCCCCAAGCCGCCGTCACCCGGTCGTAGTGGGTGGCCGGTTCGTAGCTCACGCTGGCGGCAGTGTAATTGCGGACTCGGCCCGGCGCGGCACCGGCTAGATCCGGTGCGCCGCGCCCCGCACGTAACACACTACGTCGCGGAAGCGCAGGCCAGCCGGACGCTCGAGCCGCGTGAATCCATGCGGACCCAGCAGCCGGTCGGCCTCGGCCACGCCGCCTCCATGCAGCTCGCAAACCAGGGCGCCGACGCGCGCCGCCCACTGCGGAGCGTCCGCGAACACCGACCACTCCGAGCCTTCGATGTCGAGCTTGACGAGGTCTGCCTGGTCGACGCCGGCGCGATCGAGAAGCGCGCCCAGTGTCACGCCGGTGACGCCGTCGTCCTCATCATCAGCGGTGGAATGCTCGGCATGCGCCACCGCGACCCCGCTCGGCACTGGCGCCGCAACGATCCGGTAGGCGCCGGCCTCGCCGACCACGGCCACGTCGAACACCGATGCTGCGATCCCGTTCAGCTCCAAGTTGGCCCGCAGCAGCTCTCGGCTCGTCGGTTCCGGCTCCACACACACCAAACGCGCGGCCGGATAGCGCCGCGCGAACCTGATCGCCGCGTAGCCGACGTTGGCGCCGACGTCGACGATCGTGCTCGGTGGCGGCCCGGGCAGTCTCAGACCGTAGACGTCGAGGCCGAACTGCTCGTAGAGAGGCACGGCGTCGGCTCGCCGCACCAGCATCCGCAGCCCGCAGCGCATTTCAACCCGTCGCGGCGGATCCTCGCCGCCGCCCAGCCAACCGAGCACGGCGCTCCCGCGTCCCAACCGGGCATGGGCGTGCAGCAAGATCCTCGCCACGCGCAGCCGATCGCGCCCGTGCCGACCGGCCGCGATCAACCGCAGCTCAGCCCGCGCCTGCTCGGCGCGTAGAGCCATGCGATCTGAACCGGCCGCCACCGAGGCGATGCTAGTCTTGCCGCCCGCGGCGACGCTGCATCCACGGCGCGTCGCCCTCACTCCCGGCATGGACGACTACCGGCGCCTCTTCGCACGCTACCGGGCGATCCTGCTGATCGGGATCGTCGTCGGAGCGCTCGTCGCCCTTCTGGCCGCGCTGGCCAAGGGCACGACCTACAGCTCGACCGCCTCGCTCCAGGTGCAAGATCTCTCCCAGATCGAGGGGATCGTCGCCGATACCGTCGGCGGCTCGACGCTCCAGCCGGCGCAGCTGTCGGCCTCCGCACAGCGCTCGGTCACCTCCGACGCGGTGCTGAGTCGCGCCCTGTCCGCCGTTCCGGGCGAGCGCGACATCCAGACGCTGCGCGATCACGTGAGCGGCAGCGTCGACCCGAACTCGGGACTGCTGCTGGTGACGGCTGACGCGTCGAGCGCGACTCGCGCCACCGCCGTGGCCAACGCCGTCGCCACGGCCACGGCGGCGGTCAGCAACGCACAGACCCGGGCCCGCTTCACCGGCTATGCGCTCCAGCTCCAGCAGCGGATCGCGCAGATCCCCAGCACACCGGCCAGCCGCACGATCCGCGATCGCAATCAGATCAATCTGGCCCGGCTTCAGGCGCTGGCGATAGTGGCCGAACCGGTCAAGGTTGCTCAGCACGGCGACGTTCCCACCGCCGCCGCCTCGCGCCACATCGGTTTCAGCGTCCTCCTGGGCGCCGTGCTCGGGCTGATCCTCGCCCTCGCCGTGGCCGCCGTGCGCGAGCTGCTCGACCGAACCGTGCACGCGCCGGCCGATGTCGACGCGCGGCTCGACCTGCCGATCGTCGGGCACGTCAAGGAGGACGACCTCGGAGCGAGCCCATTCCTGACCGACGCGCCCGACGACGGTGCGGTGGCCCGCTTCGGTATCCTGCGCCGGAACGTCGAGACGATCGGTGAGGCCGGACCCCCGCAAGCCGTACTGGTGACCAGCCCTGGGCCGGATGAGGGAAAGACGAGCGTGGCGCTGTCGCTTGCTTGCGCATTCGCGGCAGTCGGGCGCCGCACGCTGCTGCTCGAGGCCGATCTGCGGCGGCCCTCGCTCGCGCAGCGGACCGGACTCGCCCCCGAGTCACCCGGGTTCGCGGCCTATGTGCGGGACAGGGCATCGGCGAACGGCGCCGGGCAGACGCTGGCGCTCCGCGGCAGCGATCGCGCCGCCTCGTTGACCGTGCTGCTGAGTGGAGCTGACGGGCATGATCCGGCCGAGCTGCTGGCGTCGGAGCGACTGCCGCGCGCGATACAGGAACTGGCCACGGCCTACGACACAGTCGTGATCGATGCCCCACCGCTGCTCCCGGTGCCGGACACCCTGGAGCTGCTCGACGCCGTCGACGCCTACTTGGTCTGCGTGCGGGCGGGACGCACGCGGCTGGCGCAACTCGACGCCATGCGCGACGTGCTCCGGCGCCAGCCGATGAAGCCCGGCGCCGTGGTGATCACAGGCGCGACCGCCGACAACTATGAGCTCGGCGGCTACGAGGACAACTACACGGCCGGCGCGCGGGCATAACGCTCCCGCGTCGCCTGGGCCCGGCGGCTCAGGGCGAGCAACACCAACACCGCCACCACCGAGGCGCCGAGCAGTGCCACCGCGGCGCCGACGGCCTGATGCCAGCTGATCAGCGGTGCCACAGCGGCCGCGAACACGACGATGAATGAGAGCTCGGCCCAGGTGGCCGAGCCACCGCTGCCGAATCCGCGCAGCGCCTCGGCCGCGACCCGGCGAAGCGCCGTGGCCAGAGCGGCCACGAGCAGGATCCGTCCCACCGGAACCGCGTCGGTGAACGCGTGTCCGAAGAGCAGCGGCAGCAACCAGCCGAGTAGCGCGATCAGTGCCGCCACCACCGGCACGACAACCGCCGTCCCGATCGCGACGAAGCGCACCAGCGCCGTGCGTCGGCGCTCGGGCGGGGCCGCCGTCACCTCCGGGTAGGCGATGTAGCCGACGCTCTGCCCGAGGAAACGAGGCAGGTTCGCGAACGCCGACCCGGCCACGTAGAGCCCGAACTGGTGCGCGCCGAGCAGGAGCCCGACGAGCAGCTGGTCGGCCTGCAGGTGCTCCACCACGCCGAAGGCCGAGAACAGGCTGCGCACGCCGAAGCTCAGCATCGAGCGGGCCGACGGGCCGGGCGCCGAAGTTGCCGCCGGCCACCACGCCCCGAGGCACTGCCGCCACGCGAACAGTCCTCCGATCATCATCGTGATGCCCCAGCCGGCGCTGACCGTGCTCAGCCGTCCCTCGCCGGTGGCGGCGAGCACGACGAGCACGGCCACGTACAGGCACGGCTGCACGAGCCGGTGCAGCTGGACCCGACGGTACCGCCGCTGACCTTGGGCGATAGCCAGGCCGTGGAGAAGCAGCACGAAGCTCGGCGCCGCAACTATCGTCACGACCAGCGCCGCCGCGCTCAGGCCGCGCACGCCCCCGAGTACCGGCACCACCACGGCCGCCTCGACCCCGGCCGCCGCCACCAGCTGAAGCGCGATGACCCCCCGGAGCCGAGCGAACACCGCTCCGGACTCGGCGCCGCCGGCTATCTGAAACGCGATGCTGACATGCAGGCCCAGCGTGCTCAGCTGTCCGACGACGAGTGTCAACACCCAGAGCAGCGCGAGGTGGCCGCGGTCGGTAACGCCGAGCAGCCGGGCGGCGATGATCCCGCTGGCCGCGACGATGAGCTGAAGCGCGCCGCCGGCGGCGATCGAGCCGGCCGTGCCGCGCAGCGCGGTATCGCGCCGGAGCGCGTGCCACCGGCTCACGACACCGGCGCGGCCCGCGCCACCAGGTCCCCGAGTCGCCACTGCCAGCCGAGGAACAGCCAGACATAAAGGTCGAGCGGGTCCTCGTCGATCCCGGCCGTCTTGATCGAGAAGAGCAGCGTCCAGATGAACAGGGCGAGGAACGCGGCGGACATCGAGCGCGCCTCCGGATCGCCGACGGTGGCGCGATGCGCTGATGCCGCGCGGATCAGCAGCCGGGCGATGAAGACGAGGAAGACGAGGAGCCCGATCACGCCGAGCTCGATCAGCGCCTTCAGATACCAGCTCTCGTACCACACGCCGCCCATCGGGGCGTAGATCTGGTGATAGTCGAGGACTCCGAACGCGTAGCGTGCCTGGTTGGTGTCCGCGCCTGTGCCGATCCCGAACGGTGCGTGGTGAAGCCCGAAGGACACGCCCTGGCCGAAGAACCCGAACAGGTCGAACGTGTGCCCGCCGGTAAGCGCGGCGAGCGGCACGAGCGCCAGCCCGAGCGCGAACACGGTGGCGACGATCGCGACAGCCGCGCCGGCGCCGGCCAGCAGCACCCGCTTGACCGACACGCCCTCAAGCAGCGCGATCAGCACGAGCAGGATCGGCCCGAACACGAACGCCGCGCGCTCGCCGCTGGTGAGCGTCGCGAGCAGGGCGATGACGATCGCCGCCGGCCCAAGCTTGCGCATCAGCGGATCGCTGCGGTTGCCTCGCCAGGCGGCGTACGCGACGACGACCGTGGCGCTGGCGAAGAAGTAGTACTGCGCGACGAACGTGAAGATGCTCGAGAGCCGCGTCAGGTGGCCTGAGCCGAGCGTGAACGTGAAGAAGTTCTGCGTGGTCGCCGCAGCTGCGGGTCCGTAA
>JBJMLD010000224.1:0-9043 GCA_045805545.1 Solirubrobacteraceae bacterium
ACACTTTAACAACAACAACAACAACCAATATAACAACGGCCTGTTCTCGGTCCACGCCACCCTGCTCATTTTCCTGTTCGTGATCCCGGTGTTCGCCGGCCTCGCCAACTACGTGCTGCCGCTGATGATCGGCGCCCCGGACATGGCCTTCCCTCGCCTGAACGCTCTCTCCTACTGGATGCTCCCGCTCGCCGGGTTGATGATGCTGATGAGCATCCTGGCTCCCGGAGGTTCGTTCGCGTCGGGCTGGACGGCCTACGCGCCGCTCTCGACGACGATGCCCTTGGGGCAGCTGTTCTTCACGGTCGCGGTGCAGTTTGCCGGCGCGTCGTCGATCGCCACCGCGCTCAACTTCCTCGTGACGATCATCACCATGCGTGCGCCCGGAATGAGCTTCTTCCGGATGCCGCTGCTCGTCTGGGCGAACTTCTCGACCTCGCTACTGGTGGTGATCGCCACGCCGTTCATCGCCGCCTCGCAGTTCTTCGTGCTGCTCGACCGGGCGCTCGGCTTCCACTTCTTCGACGCCTTCGTCGGCGCGGGCAAGAACGGCAACGTGATCATGTACCAGCACGTCTTCTGGTTCTACTCGCACCCGGCGGTCTACATCATGATGCTGCCCGGGTTCGGGATCATCTCGGAGGTCCTCGCCGTCAAGGCCCGAAAACCGATCTTCGGCTACCGGATGATGGCCTTCTCGCTGCTGGCCATCGTCGTGCTGGGCTTCACCGTGTGGGCCCACCACATGTTCGTCTCCGGGATGCAGCCGTGGATCCGAATACCGATGATGATCACGACCGCGATCATCGCGATCCCGACCGGGATCAAGATCTTCTCGTGGTTAGCGACGCTGTGGCGAGGCGTGCTCCATCTGGATACGCCGATGCTGTTCGCGCTCGGCTTCCTGACGATGTTCACGCTGGGCGGGATCAGCGGCGTGATGCTGGCCATGATCCCGTTCGACATCCACGTCTCGCAGACGTACTTCATCGTCGCCCACATCCACTACGTGCTGTTCGGCGGCAGCCTGTTCACGATCTTCGCCGGGGTCTACTACTGGTTCCCGAAGATGACCGGGCGGATGTTCGACGACCGGCTGGGCAAGCTGCACTTCTGGTCGACGTTCATCTTCTTCAACCTGACCTTCGGCCCGATGCACCTGATCGGCATCCAGGGCATGCCGCGTCGCGTGGCCGACTACTCGCAGCAATTCGCGGCCTGGAACCTGATCATCTCGCTCTCGAGCTTCCTGCTCGGGCTGAGCACGCTGATCTTCGTTTACAACATCGTCGCGAGCTGGCGCGGCGGGCCGCGCGCGGCCGCCAACCCGTGGCGCGGGCTGACGCTCGAGTGGCAGGTGTCCTCGCCGCCGCCGATCTTCAACTTCGACGCCGTCCCGACGGTGGTCGGCGGGCCCTATGAGTACGGCGTGCCTGGTGCCGTGCACGGCATCTTCCAGCCGCCGGTGGAGGCCGGTCAGACCGTAGCCGCGGGCGGTGCGATGACGCCGCCCAGCCAGGAGAGCCATACGTGAGCCTGCGCGCACCGGATCCGGACACCAAGACGGTGTTGGTCGTGGCCAACGAGACGCTCGGCGGCCAGAAGCTGATCGACGCCGTCCGCGACCGGGCGGCCGACGATGTCCGCTTCGTCCTCTGCGTGCCGCAGAACAGGCCGCGCGCCGGCCTGGTCATCTACACGGACGCCGTGTTCGATGCCGCGCAGGTGCGGGTCGACCTGGCGCTCGAGGTGATCCGCGACATGGGCATCCGCGCCATCGGCGAGGTCGGAGATCCCGACCCCTACACGGCGACGCTCGACGCCGTCCACGAGTACCGCCCGGAGGAGATCATCATCTCCACGTTTCCCGAGACGCGATCGGGCTGGCTGCGGCGCGATCTGATCGAGCGCATCAAGGAGGCCACGGGACTCACGGTGACGCACGTCGTCAACGACATCGACGAAGTCGGGCTCCCGTTCCACACCACGCTCGCCGTGGCCAATCGGACGGCGTCCGGCGATGAGCTGCTCGAGGCGCTTCGCGCCCGGGCCGAGAAGTTCACCGACGAGCACCGGCGCCAGCTGTTTGTCGTCGTCGTCCCCCAGGAGGGCGGCGACGGGCATGCCGCCCGCCGGGCGCGGACGCGGCTGAAGCTCGTGCTGGACCGCCTGCGCGTCCGCGGCCTCTACGCCGCCGGCATGATCGGCGATCCCGACCCGTACACGGCGATCATGAACGCCCTGCAGTGGTTCCGCGTCGACGACATCGTCATCTCGACCTTCCCGGAGACGAAGTCGGGCTGGCTGCGGGCCGACCTGATCGAGCGCGTGCGGCGGACGACCGGCAAGGACGTGGAGCACGTGGTCCACTCCGACTCGGCCACTGAGGCTGCCTAAAGGCCCCTAGCCATGGAAGCCGCCTCGATCGCTCACGCCGAACACCACGGCCCGCCCGCCGCCAACCGCTCCTCACGCGCGGAGCCGGCGACTCTGGGGATGCTGCTTTTCATCATCTCCGAGGTGATGATCTTCGGGGCGTTCTTCACGGCGTACTTCTTCATCCGCGTCGTGACCAACGACCCCTGGCCGGCGCACGGGACGACGCTGCCCGAGGCGGTGGCCGGCATCAACACCGCGATCCTCCTCTCCTCCTCGCTGACCATCCACTGGGCGCTGCATTCGGTCAAGACCGGCAACCGGTTCGGCCTGAAGGCGGGGATGCTCACCACGTTCCTGCTCGGCCTGACCTTCCTGTTCGTGCAGATCAACGAGTACGTTCACATCGGCTTCGCCCCGCACGACTCGGCCCAGGCCACGGTCTTCTACTCGCTGACCGGTCTGCACGGCGCCCACGTGTTCATCGGCCTGTGCCTGCTGCTGATGGTCACGATCCGTGCCTTCCGCGGCCACTACTCGGCCGAGGAGCACCGCGGCATGGAAGTGCCGGGGATCTACTGGCACTTCGTCGACATCATGTGGATCATCGTCTACACGACGGTCTACGTGCTCTGAGTCGTTTGCTGAACCCGCTGCGATCCGAAGCCGAGGCGTTCCGCGCACTGCTCTACGTGGCGGCCGTGTTCGCGGTCATCGTCGCTGTCGTGTTGATCGTGCGCGCGGTGTCGTAGGCGCCGCCGGCGCGGTACAGCGAAAGTTCCGGATAGCGGAACCTTTGCTGCGTGGCACCATTGCTGAAGAGCGTGTCCGTGACTCCCCTCGCCACCGTGGGTCCCGTCGGCAGCATCGGCCTGCCGATCCTGATCCTGCTCTACTGGCTGCCCTACCACGCACGCACGCGTACGCTTGCGCGCGAGGGCCGGCCTGTCCCCGGCTGGCGCCAGGGCTGCTACGCCGCCGGGTTGATCGCGCTCGCGATCGCGCTCAGCCCGCCCGTCGACAAGCTGGCCGACCAGCTGCTGGTGGCGCACATGGCCGAGCACCTGCTGATCGGGGACGTGGCGGCGCTGCTTATCGTGCTCGGGTTCACCGGCCCGCTCCTGGCTCCACTGCTGCGCATCAAGGCGATCGGCTGGCTGCGCGTGTTCGCCCATCCCGTCGTGGCCGTTGTCGCCTGGGCGGTCAACTTCTACGTCTGGCACCTGCCAGCGCTCTACCAGGCGGCGCTCCGCCACGATGCGATCCACGCGCTCGAGCACGCTACGTTCCTCGGCTTCGGCATCGCGGTGTGGATGGGGTTGCTCGGCCCGCTGCCCAAGCCCCAGTGGTTCGGCAACGGCGCTCGGCTCGTCTACATCATCGCGGTGCGCTTGATCGGGACCGTCCTGGCCAACGCGATGATCTTCGCCGGCACGGTCTGGTACCCCTACTACCACCCGGGCGACGCCCACTGGCACATCAGCTCGATGGCCGACCAGATCAGCGCCGCCGGCGTAATGATGGTCGAGGAGAGCCTGCTCACGATCGGGCTGTTCTGCTGGCTGTTCCTCAAGGTCGCGCGTGAGGGTGAGGAGCGCCAGCGACTGCTCGACTACGCCGCCGCCGAGGGCATCGAGCTCGACGAGCGTCGAGCTGCCCGAGCCGTGGCGGCTGGGCGCGGCGACGAGCTGCTGGCCCGGGTGCGCTCGCGCGCCGGCGCTACTTGATCGTCAGGGTGCCCTTCATGCCGGCGGCCTCGTGGCCGTCGACCGAGCAGTAGAACGTGTAGGTCCCGGGCTTCAGCGAGGTCGTCACAGTCGAGCTGCCGCCGTTCTGGACCACGGCCCCCACCTGGTTGATGCCCCCCGCGCCCTTGACCGCGATGTCGTGCGGCACCGTGGACTTGTTGAGCATCCGCAGAGTCACCTTGCCGGCTGTCCCGCTCGCGCTCGAAGCGGTGAACTTGAGCTGCCCGGTGGGATCGGCATCGATCTGTAGCACGCCCTTCTGCTCGGTGACCGGCTTCTGGGAGACCGTCTGCACCGCAGTGGCCAGCGCTCCCGTGTCCTGACCGGGCTTGGCGGCGACTTCGGACACGTAGCCGGCCACGTCCCGCGCCGCCTGGCCGGTGTACAGCTTGCCCGGCATCACGCCGCCCTCGCTCGGGTACTGGATCCAGTAGTCGACCAGGCCGCGGATGTCCGAGCTCCGCAGGTTGTTGGTCCGATCCTGCCGGAACGCGTCATCCAGATTCGGCCCCACGGTGCCCTTCGTCCCGGCGTGGGAGAGGGCGTGGCAGGACCCACATTTCTGCACGAACAGCTGTTTGCCCTTGACCAGATTCGGCGAGTCGTGCTTGAGCGTGCAGCCGGTCAGGACGACGGCCACCAGCGCGCCTAACGGCAGCAGCCTGCTGGGGGTAAGGACGGTGCGCGGATCGGCTTTGGCCATTGGTGGGGCGGCACTCTATCCGAGGCCACGGCGAGGTGACGCGCTCGTCCAGGGCGCTCGAAAGCGCTTTCCGGCGCCCCCCGGCGGCGTCTGCCGCCGCCCCCGCTGCTAGCATCGCGAACCGATGAGGCTGCGCCAGAAGTACCGGATGCGGACGCCGTCCACGGGTAGGGAAGTGGTTCTCGAGGTCGAACCGGGTATGGACTACGTCGACCGTGAGACCGGCGAAGAGCTCGAGGTTGTGGCGCAGCTGTTACCGCTAGCCCCAACCCCCTCAGAGCTTCCCTGGGCCGTGGAGAACCTGCGCTTCTGCAACTGGTGCGACCAACTAACGCAAAAGGACCTAAACGACTGCCCGCATTGCGGCAGGCGGATGGATCCACTCGGCTCCTGAGGCTGGCAAGGATGTCTGGCTCGTGGCGCTGGCTGAGTGCCCTCGCGATCGTGTTCGTGCTCGGGCTGGGCGTTGCCGCCTGCGGCAGCGGCGGCTCGACGAGCACTGATAGCGCGGGCGCCCCGTCGCTGACCGTTCCGACCGGCGCGTCGGCCAGTGCGACGCCGATCGCCACGACCACCTCGACGACCTCCACCACTTCCTCCTCCACGCCGGCGGCCGGCGCGACCGCGACCAACCCGGCCAGCTCAGGCACCGGCTCCTCAGGTGGCGCTGCCGCATCCTCCGGTGGCGCCGCGGCGTCCTCGGGAGGCGGCAGCGGGGGCGGCGGTAGCGCCTCGGGCGGCGCCAGCTCGGGCGGTGGCGCGGCGGCCGCCGGTGGCGGCTCGGGCTCAGGCTCCGGTTCGGGATCCGGCTCGGGCTCGGGCGGCGGCGCGAATAGCGGCGGCGCCGGCCTCGGCTCGGCGTTCTGCCAGCAGAACCCCGGCGCCTGCTGATCCGCCGCGGCGATCTCCGCCGCTGGCCCCGCCTACCCGGTCAGCAGCTTGAACCCGTGATCCCACGAACCGCGGATCAGGCCGATCCGCACCCACAGGATGCACAGCGCCTCGAGCTCGCGTGAGGCCTCGATCCCGCCGGCGTCGACCGCGGGCGGCCAGCCAAAGCTCTCGAGTATCTCCCCCACCTTGGCCTTGGCCTCGGCGTCCTCGCCGGCGATGATCATCGTCGGCTTGCCGTCGGGGAACTGCGGGTCGGCCATGTACGGGCTGCCGATGATGTTGAACGCCTTGACGACCTTGGCCTCGGGCAGCGCGCGCTGAACGTGCTCGCCGAGCGAGTCGTGACCGGTGATCGATAGCCGCGGCGGCGGACCCATGGAGAAGTCGAGCGGGTTCATCGCGTCGATCACGATCTTGCCGGCGAACACGTCGGGACCCACCTGCGTGACAGCCTCCTCGGCGGCGTTGCCGAGCAGCGCGAGCACAAGCACCTCCCCGAACTGCGCCGTGTCGGCCAGCGTGCCGACCCGGACGCCGGAGCCGTCGCCGGCCAGCCACTCCTGAAGCTCGACGTTGTCCGGCTCGCGGGTGCCGATCATCACCTCGTGGCCGCGGTCGCGAAAGGCGCCGGCGAGCCGACGCCCAACCTGGCCCCGGCCGAGCACCCCGACGTTCATCTACTGCGCGCCGAGCAGGTGGTCGCGAACCACCGAGGCGATGGATCCCACATCAGGCGCGTGGACGAAGTTCTTCGTCGGAACGGCATTGGTGACCTCGGTCGCAGAGTACTCGACTCTGGTGCCCGGGTAATTGCAGCCGTAGGTCGCCGAGGAGCGGAGCAGCAGCTGCGCATCGCTCGTCGTCGCGGCGCTCCCGCAACCGGTCGTGCGGCTCTGCCGGTAGGCGAACTGGCTCGTCGACAGCTGGTAGCTGAGCACGGGCGCCCACGTTGGCGTGGTCAGCGCGATGACGTCGCCGGGTTCGACGCTGAGCGGCCGATCGGTCGGGAACTGCGCCACCTGCCCCAGGTACGGGATCAGGTGGACCATGCCGCTCTCGGCGGTCACCGTGAAGCGCCGCTGGCGCGAGGAACCGACACGCCTGAGCACGGTGATAGCCGCCTGCGGGACGCCGCCGTAGACGGTGTCGAGGTCATGGATGAACGTCTTGGTCTTAGTCCGGCTCGGGTCCAGGCGCGAGAGACCGAGTGTGAAGGCGACGATCTTCCCCGCCTGCTTGACAGTGGTTGGGTACGCCACGCCATCCCGGATCGTCTCCAGGGCCGTCACCCGAGTCAGGATGATGAAGCAGTTGTTCGACGCCACACCGGGCGGGCACTTCGGCGCCACCAGCGGTGTGCGAGTTGTGCCGAGCTCAACTACCTTCGCCGACGCTACGGCCGGAGTGAGCGCCCCAAACAGGCCGACGGCAGCCGCCGCGACGGCCTTCACGGAAGATTTCATGTCCCCATTGAACACGACGGGGCGGCAGAGGTTGCGCAGCAGGCGTGCACGACGGCCGCGGCCGGCCGCCGCAAAACGCACGCAACTAGGTCGAATCGCTAGATCTTGGTGACGTTGATCGCCTTTGGGCCCTTGGGTCCGGCCTCCTCCTCATAGGAGACCTTCGACCCCTCAGCCAAGGAGCGATAACCGTCGCCGTTGACGCCGCTGAAATGGACGAACAGGTCTCGGCCGCCGTCATCCGGGGTGATGAAACCGAAGCCCTTGTCGTCGCTGAACCATTTGACGGTACCCGTTGGCATCTACTCCCACTTCACTCTGAAACACGTCGGGCTCGTGCGCAGCCCCGACCGAACGGCGAAAACCTACCAGGGTCCGTTCTCTGACGTTCTCTCAGCGCAACTCGGCGGCGACGGCAGCTATCTCGTCCATGTCGCCCTCGGCCGGAGTCCACGGAAGCCGAAGCGGGTCATCGGCGTAGCGCGGGATCACGTGGATGTGGAAATGGAACACGGTCTGCCAGGCCGCGCGCCCGCACGAGTTGAGCAGGTTGACGCCGTCGGTGCCGAGACGCTCGCTCATCCGGCGCGCGATCCGCTGGGCGCCGGCGATCGTGGCGGCCAGGTCCTCGGGGCCGATCTCGAGCAGGTCGCGCGAGTGTGCGCGCGGGATCACCAGCGCGTGCCCCCGCGTGGCCGGGCTGATGTCCATGAACGCGATCGTGCGCTCGTCCTCATCGATGATCTGGCTCGGCAGCTCGCCGGCGATGATCTTGCAGAAGATGCAGTCCGGATCACTCATGGTCCGGCAGCCTATCGAGGCGTCTGCAGCAGGTCCCGCGCCCGCTCGATCGCCTGCTCGCGCCCGGCGATCTCTCCGGCGAAGCTGGCCTCCTCGAGCTCGGCCAGCAGTCGTCCGATCTCCGGTCCGGGTCTCAGACCCACCGCACGCGCAAGCTCGTCGCCGCGCAGCGGCGGCCGTGGACGCTCCGCGCGCCACAACAGCGCCTCCCCTATCAACGAACGCGCCAGCTCCAGGTGCCGCTCGATAGCCGCCTCCGAGCCGCGTCCGCGCGTGGCCAAGCGGTCGGCCACGCTCAGAAGCGTGACGTCAGCCTGGACCGGCTCGCAGGCCGCCATGTAGCGATACACGTCGCGGCGGGTGAGCGGCATGCGGTGCACGAGGAACCCCAGCCGCAGGTGATGGCGGACGAGCGCGGCCACGTGCTCGGACAGTTTCTCTGAGGCCCGCAGCCGGGCCAGCACGGCGCGCGCCACGTCGGCTCCGCCTTCGTCGTGTCCCATGAAGGTGACCCGGCCTTCGGCGGTGACGCCGCGCGTCTGCGGCTTGGCGATGTCGTGAAACAGCGCCCCGAAGCGCATGGCCTGCCCGCGATCGAGCTCGTTCGCCAGCGGTTCGGCGAGCAGCGCCCGGATCCCGTCAGCCTGCTCTGCAAACCAGCGCTCGGGTGTCGCCGTCACGGCGATCGTCTCGGCCAGCACGGCCCGCGTGTGCTCGTAGACGTCGAGGTGGTGATACGCGCTCTGCTCGACGCCGCGCAGCCGCGCCAGCTCGGGGATGACCGCCTCGGTCACGGCCAGCTCGTCCATCAGGGCCAGCCCATCGAGCGCGCGCTCGGCGATCACGATCCGCTTGAACTCGGCAAAGACTCGCTCCGGGGCGACGCGATCCAGTTCCGGGGCACGATCTCGTGCCGCCGCGGCCGTGGCCGGCTCGACCGAGAACCCGAGCTCGCAGCCGAGCCGAGCGAGCCGGATCACGCGCAGAGGATCGGCCGCAAACGTGCCGGGCGAGACCATCACGAGGCGCCCGGCGTGCAGGTCGGCGATGCCGCCGAA
>JBJMLD010000225.1:0-17304 GCA_045805545.1 Solirubrobacteraceae bacterium
CTCCGCGACCGCCGCCACCATGTCGGGCACGGGCAGGCCGGCCGGCGGTGGGTTGGCGTAGATCAGGTCGATGTAGTCGAAGCCCATCCGCCCGAGCGAGCCCTCGAGCTCGGCCGCCGCGGTCTGGTCCGGCCAGAACTCCCACCAAAGCTTGTTCGACACCAGCGTCTGTGCCCGGTTCCATCCGGCCGCGCGGAACAGCTCGCCGAACAGCACCTCCGAGTAGCCGGTCGGAATCGGCGCCTGGCCCGTCTCGTCGTTGTAGCGGGCGTCGTCGAGGAAGTTGATGCCGTGCTCGCGCGCGGCGCGCATGACGGCGAGACCACGGTCGCGGCCGATCCGCTCGAACGTCCGCCACGACCCCAGCGACAGGCGGGAGACCTCCAGTCCCGATGCGCCGAGCCGCGTCGTTTGCATAAGCGGAACATACCCGGCCGCTCGCGCGGCCGCTCGGCTCCGGCAACGCCAAGAACGTAGGTCAGCGACGCCCCGCTGGCGACTCGGCTCACGCGTCGCCGGTTCGAGCGCCCCAGGCGGCGCCGTCCGCGCTCAGCAGCGGCCCGTTAACGCCCGCCACCGGGTCGGCCGCGGGCAGCGCCACCGCCGCGATGTTCCTCCTCACCTCGGGCAGCTCGGCCGGGTCGCCGCGGCGCATGTCGTAGTTCTCCTGACCGGGCGGGTAAGCGCCGACCACGAGCAGGCCGGCGTCCGAGCCCTCGCGCTTGTGCCCGGTGCCCGCCGGCAGGATGAGAACGTCGCCCGCCTGCACGGTGAGCTCGCTGCCGCCCGGACCGCCGAGCGTGACCCGTGTCTCGCCGCTGACGATGCCCAGCACCTCGTGCGCGTTCGAGTGGAAGTGATGGAAGGGAAAGATCCCATTCCGCCAGCTGCCGCCCCAGCGGTTGCAGTTAAACAGCCGCTCGCACGCGCTCGGGTCATCCACGATCTCCTCCATGTCGTGGTAGACGACCACCGGCAGGTCGGGGTTGTTGGGGATGCCCTCGCTTGGCTCGAAGCGCAGAAGATCCATGGCGGTGGCTCAATCTACCCCGGAGGCGAGGTGGCGCTGCAGCGAGGCGATCACGCGGCGCATGCGGTGATCGTCTATCGCCCCCTGGCCGCAGCGGGCGAACAGCCACAGCGTCACCCGCTCACGATCGACCTGCAGTAGGTCGGCCATACGGTGCGCCAGGGCGACCGGGTCGAGCGCCAGACGCTCGTCGCAGTTGAGCATGTGCTGGACCGCGTCAAACGCGGGATCGCCGATGAACGGTTTGGGATCGATCGCGAGCCACGGATCGCGGTCCGCCGAGAGGATGTTCTCGGCGTGCAGATCCGTGCAAAGCAGCACTTCGTGCTGGGCGCTCCGCGGCAGCGCGCGGAGCAGGTTCGCGACCTGTCTGGCAATGCCGGAATCGAGGCCGCGGCTGTCGGCAGCGAAATCGGTCTCGAACTCGTCGGCCCAGGCGTCACAGATCTCGTGCAGTGGGCGGAACGGGTGACCGGCGGCGGGACTGTGGGTCCGCAGGCGGCGTAGGAGGCTGGCTACCACGACGTCCTGTTCTGGCTCGGCGAGCACGGCGCCCAGGGGCACACCAGGGACGCAGCGCTCGAGCAGCAGCACGGCTGTGTCGTCGAGCGTCAGCGCGTCGTAGCAGCGGACGGCGCCGTCGCCTTGCCAGAGCCGCAGCGCGTCGGCTTCGTGCTCAGCCTCGGGGTGGCGCCAGCCGACCTTGAGGACGAGCTCGCGGCCGTCCCGGTCACGCACGGGCGCGACCCACGCGCACTGGCCGCCGGGAAGGATCGGCTCGCCGAGCTCAAGCGACCACGTCTGCGCGATCTCCTCGATCTGCCTCGGCAGTGCCGCCAGCCAGTCGTGACGGGAGGGGATGCCGTCCTCGTCGACGGCGCTCGCCAGGCGTGGGGGAATGCCGATCATCCCTGTGTACGTTTAGCGCACGGGCGAACACTCCACCGGCGGCGACGAGCACCAGCAGCCCGAGTCCGGCGATCAGGTAGGCGGCGCGCGGCGAGAACGCAGCGGTCAGCGCTCCGCCGAGGAGGATGCCGACGCCGGGCGCGAGCGAGGCCAGCGCCTCGAGCACGGCCGCGGTGCGAGTCCGGAACTCCTCGTCGACCAGCCGGTGAAGGAGCGTCTCGACCGACGACCACTGCGTGCCGTTGCCGATGCCGCCGAGCACGCTGGCCGCGCAGGCGAGGACGATCGTCGGGGCCGCGGCCGTGCCGAGGTAGCCGAGGGCGACGGCGGTGGTCGAGATGAGAATCATGGTGGCGCCGACGCGGCGGGCCAGCCGGAACTGGATCACCGAGCCGATCGCGATACCGGCGCCCCAGCTGGTGAGGATCGCGGCGTAGCCGCCGGCGCCGGCATGCAGCGAGTGAGCGGCGTACACGACGGTCACCGGGACGACGAGATAGAAGAACACGAAGGCGAGGCCCTCGCCGAGGATCAGGTCGCGCAGAGCGGGACGGCCGGCGATGTAGCGAAGGCCCTCGCGCAGGCGGCCGCGAGCTCGGGGAGTGGCGGCCGCTTCCCGGGGCGCCTCGGCGCGCAGGCCCGGCTCGCGCAGGATCAGCCAGGCCGCGACCAGGAACGAGCCGGCGTCGATCGCCAGCGCGGTGGAGGCGCTCAGCAGCCCGACTGCGACACCCCCGAGCAGCGGCCCCGCGATCATGGCCAGCGCGAGCGCCGCGTTGAAAGCCGCCTTGCCCTCGGGCATCAGATCGTGGGGAATGAGCGTCGACGCCGTGGCCGACCGGGTCACGGCCCGCGCGACGAAGGCCAGCGTCGCATCGGCGAAGGCCACGGCGATGATCGCGGCGACTCCGGCACGATGGACGATCAGCGCCAGCACGCTGAACAGCGCCGCCTCGATCACGTACAGCGCCGGCAGCAGCCGCCCGGGGGCGGCCCGGTCGAGGTGCGCGACGATCGGCGGTCCGAGCAAGCCGGGCAGGAACTGCGTGGCCAGGAACAGCACGGCCGTGGCCACTGCGGAGCCGGTGGCAGCCAGCACGACCACGGCGAGGGCGAGCGCGCCGACGAAGTCGCCCGCCCGATTGATCACGTAGGAGACGAGCAGGGCGCGAAACTCGGCGACCCGCAGCGTTGCTCGCAGCGCCCTCACACGGCTATGCGGCTACGCGGGGCCGAGCCAGCTCGCGGATCCGCTCCTCGAGCGCCAGCTCGGCTTCGAAGTCGTCGTCGGCGGTGTGCGCGAAACCGATCTGCTCGCGCTCGAGGACGGAGATGAACAGCTCGACGTAGTGGGCGTCGAGTTGCGTCCCGGCCACGCGACGGAGCTCGTCGACGGCGTCGGCCATGCTGACCGGGTCGCGGTAGGTGTCGCGGGCCGTCATCACGTCGTAGACGTCGGCGACGGAGATCATGCGGGCTAGAGCTGGGATCTCGGTCCCGGCGATGCCGAACGGATAGCCCAGGCCGTCGATCCGCTCGTGATGGGCGAGGATGATGTCGGCGATCTCCTCCAGGCCCTGCACTCGGCGCACGAGCTGGGCGCCGTGCACTGGGTGCTCGCGGACGATCTTGTAGTCCTCTTCGTCGAGGCCTTCGGCGGCGAGAAGGATGCGATCCGGGAAGGCGAACTTGCCGAGGTCGTGGAGCAGCGCCGCCGTGTGGATGGTGCGCAGCTCGTCCTCGGTGCAGCCGTCGGCATGAGCGATCGCATGGGCGTAGCGCGCAACCGCGGCCGAGTGGCGGGCGGTGAACTGGTCACGCAGCGACATCGTGCGCACCATCGTCACGAGCACGCCGACCTGCAGCGACGCGAGCTGGAGCGTGCGCTCCTCGAGCTCTTCGCGCCGGCGCTGCGAGCCGAGCAGTTCGGCCAGCAGGGCGTAGAAGGCGCCGAGCAGCCCGAGCGCGAGCAGCAGCG
This sequence comes from Solirubrobacteraceae bacterium, assembly GCA_045805545.1. Taxonomy (GTDB): domain Bacteria; phylum Actinomycetota; class Thermoleophilia; order Solirubrobacterales; family Solirubrobacteraceae; genus Palsa-465. The sequence continues at coordinate 3,918 of JBJMLD010000225.1, forward strand.
AGGTCGGGCCGGCCAGCAGGTACAGCGTGGCCAGCGCGCCGGCCAGGAAGTTCGGCGCCGCGATCCACGGCAGCGCCGGGAGGAAGCTCCGCCGGAACTGCGTGAGCAGGCTCGGACCGCCGTGCGCGCGGATCCAGACGGCGGCGAGCAGGAAGTTGATCACGTTGGCGACCGTGACGCCGGCGACGACGATCAGCGCGAAGCCGGCGCCGCCGTGCGGCGGGTGCCCGGTCGCGGCGCGGATGGTCAGGCTCCCGACCAGGACGCCCGAATACATCCCCAGGTTCCAGATCAGCGCCAACCGGCGGCCGCGCAGCCGGATGCCGTCGCTGACTACGGCGTCGAGGATCCGCGAGATGAAACAGATGGTCACGGCCGGCGCCGGTCCGAGCAGGGCCATGGCGAGCCCGACGATGGTCAGGCCGGCGGACAGGCGCATGAGCCCGGTCCGGGCGTGCACGCGGTCCCCCAGCACGCCGAGCACGGCGAGCGTGAGAAACAGCCACAGCGGTCTCCAGTCGGACGCGCGAGAGCTGATCGCCGCGCCGGCGACCGTGACAGCCAAGAGTCCGGACCCTGCGTACTTGAGGGCCGCATTTAGCCCAGGACGCACAACTGTCATTGTCGGTCGCGCGGCGCCGCGACTTGACGCTTTGCTTCAAATAGCGGCGTTTTCGCAGCTTTAGATGCTCCAATGCATCATGCTTCCTCCCCTGCCGCGAAGCGGCGCGTCGGTTTCCTTGCCACCGGCGTGACTTGGCAGCGCTCCTGGCGGTCCTGCGCCGGCGAGCAGCTGCGTCTAGCCCCGTTTCGGCGAGGGACGGCTGTTCGAGTGAGAACTTGAGGCGCTCTGGCCGGACGTTCGACGCCGTATCAGTGCCGTCGATCCGGCAAGATGGGGGTGGTGGTTGACCGAGCTCGTGTAGGGGCGGCGATGTCAGCGCTGCTGGCGGCGGCGGTATTAGCCGGCTGCGGGTCCGGCGGGTCGGGGGGCAAGTCGACGGCGGCGCACCGCAGTTCGACGGCGGCCCAGACGAGCACCGCCACTGGATCCTCGTCCGCGGCCGCGGTGGCGCCGGCGAAGCACCGAGTGAAGACGGTCAAGCTCACGGTCGAAGTCAACGGCGACCTGCTCGTGCACACGGCGGTGTGGGAACGCGCGCGCCAGTACGGCCATGGCAACTACGACTTCTCGCCGATGCTGCGCGAGATCCGGCCCTACGTGAAGCGCGCCGACCTGGCGATCTGCCACGTCGAGACGCCGATGTCGCCGCGTCCGCCCCAGGGCTATCCGGTGTTCAACACGCCGACGCAGCTGGCTCGCGCGATCAAGCAGGCCGGTTGGCGGATCTGCGATACGGCTTCGAACCACTCGGTCGATCTCGGGCAGTACGGGATCGACCAGACCGGGTTGGCGCTGGATCGGGCCGGCGTCCTCCACACCGGGTCGTTCCGTTCGCCGTCGGCCCAGCGGCGGATCCTCATGGTGCGCGTCAAGGGCGTGAAGGTCGCGTTCCTGGCCTACGCGGAGATGACGAACGGGATTCCGCTCCCGCACCCCTGGTCGCTCAACCTGGCGCACGTGAGTGCGGTGGAGAGCGCGGCGCGAGCTGCGCGGCGGCACGGAGCCCAAGTCGTGATCGTCAACTTCCACTGGGGCGACGAGTACGTCTCCCAGCCGAGCGCTTTTCAGCTCAGCACGGCGCGGGCGCTGGTGAGGGATCCCGACATCACGGCGATCGTCGGTCAGCACGTCCACGTCGTGCAGCCGATCGAGCGCGTCGGCGGCAAGCTGGTCGTGTTCGGGGAGGGCCAGCTGATGTCGAACCAATCGTCGGCCTGCTGCCCGGTCCAGACCGAGGACGGGATGATGGTGTTCCTCCACATCACGGTGCGCGGCAAGCACGCCAGCGTCACGCACATCGACTACATGCCGACCTGGGATCGCCATCCGGATTACACCGTGCTACCCATCGGCGACGCGCTGCGCCGCCACGAGGAGTCGGCGAGCGTGCTGCACGCGTCGTATGACCGGACGACCCGGACGGTGGGGCGGATCGCGCACCTGGTGGCGCCGGTGCCGGCGCACCTACCGTGACTTCGGCAGCTCCAGCCGGTAGGCCGGCACGGGCTCGTCGTAGCCCTTGAGCGGCGGCACCTCGACCGGCGTGAGTGCCCAGCCGTCGAGCGCGGTGGCGAGCGGCGCCGACACGAGCACCGCGCCGGGCTCGGCCACCTTGACCAGGCGCGCGGCCAGGTTGACGACATCGCCGAAGTAGTCGCCGCGGTGTGAGACGACCGGGCCGGCGGCTAGGCCGATGCGGGCCTGAGGCCCCTCCGGCTGCCGGGCGAGCGCGCCGTGCAGTTCCACGGCCAGCCGGCAGGCGCCGGCCGGATCGCCGATCACGAACATCGCCTCGTCGCCGATCAGCTTCACCAGGCGCCCGCCCGCCCGCGACACCAGGTCGGCCACTAGGGTTTCGAAGGACCCGATCGTGGCCGCCAGCTCGGCCGGCGCCAGCAGCCGGGTGCGCGAGGTGAAATCGACCAGGTCGACGAAGCCGACGGCGCGCTCGCGCGTGACCGTCGCGCCGGCTGCGTCGAGCGCCCAGCCGGCGCGGGAGACCGTGACCAAGTGCGCGGCCAGCGTGTCGGTAATCGCGCTCCCGAGGACCGGGATCATCGCGCCGGCCATCCGCGCGTAGTCCCCCACGATGGTCGAGGACGGCTCGCCGGAGGCGCGGCGCGGCATCTCTTGGGTGATCCGGAACGCGTCAACAATCGCTTCCGCGATCTGCGCCACCGATCCGCCGATCACGCGGGCCAGCTGGAGCGTGGTCTCCTGACCGAACACCGGCCCCGCCATCCGGGCCAGCAATTCCAGCGTTGCCGCCTCATCTTCGGTCAGGTCTGGCGCGGCGTCGAGCAGCGGATCCGGGAAGCCCAGGGCGCGCCAGACCGCGGCCGCGTAATCCAGCTCGAGGCCGGCCCGCTTCGCCGCCTCGGCGAACGTCATCCGCTCGCCGCGGGACCGTATGGCCAGCTCGAGCGCCAGGGGTCCGAGCGTCCCGGTCGCCTGTGCCTCCTCCAACTCGGCGGCGCTGGCTCCCTGCTCGACCAGGAAGCGGATCAGCTTCGCCCGGTCCGGGTCCTCGCTCACAGGCCTCGGGACGCGAGTGGGAAGCCGTCAACAACCACGTAGGCATGTTGCACCCGCGTGCAAAAAGCACCAAATCGACCGACACCGGCGAGCGTCGTGCACTTATTCACGCCCACGAGGACTTTCTCACCCCGCTCGGGCGGCCGCGGGCAGATTTGTGCACTTTTCACCTCGGACTGACCCCCAGACGCCGGCGTCAGCTGACCGAGACGACCGACCCGCGAAGCGCCTTGCGGTCGACCTTGCCCACCGGCGTCAGGGGGATCTCGTCGACGATCTTGAGTTCCCGGGGGTACTTGTAGCCGCCGATGTGCTCGCGCGCCCAGGCGACCAACTCCTCGGCGCCGACCGTGGCGCCTGGGTGCAGGGAGACGAATGCAACCACTTCCTCGCCGTGACGCTCGTCGGGGCGTCCGACGACGGCGGCCAGGCTGACGGCCGGGTGCTGCACGAGGGCGTCCTCGACGTCCCGCGGGTAGACGTTGAAGCCTCCGCGGATGATCAGGTCCTTCTTGCGGTCGACGATGTACAGGTAGCCGTCCTCGTCGACGTATCCGATGTCGCCGGTGTGCAGCTGCCCGTCGCTCAGCGCCGAGGCCGTGGCATCAGGCGAGCGCCAGTACCCGCTCATCACGCCGGGCGACGTGCAAACGACCTCACCCGGCTGGCCGGGCGGCAGCTCGCGGCCCTCGTCGTCGACGATCCGGACGGTGCAGCCCGGCACCGGCTTCCCCACCGAGCCCGACTTCTCGGTCCCGACCAGGTTGGTCGAGATCAGCGCGCCCGTCTCGGTCAGCCCGTAGCCCTGACGGATCGTCACGCTCGGTACGCGGCGGCAGAACTCCGCCTCGACCTCGGGCGCGAGCGGTGCGCCGCCGGAGCTGACATAGGTCAGGGACGAGAGGTCGTAGTCCTCGAGCGGCTGGGAGAGAAGCATCTGGAGCATCGACGGGACGACCGCGGAGAGCTGGAGCTTGTGCTCGGGTATCAGCGACAGGAACGCCTGCGGGTCGAACCAGCGGAGCAGCACCGCGACGGTCTGCTCGCGGTTGTGCATGCCGGCCAGCGTGACCAGGATCCCGTAGGCATGCGACAGCGGCAGCGTGCCCAGCGCGCGGTTGATCCCGGGGATGTGACCGGCGTCGTGCGCGGCGCGGCCGGTGAAATGGAGATTGGCGTGCGAGAGCATCACGCCCTTCGAGCGGCCTGTGGTGCCGCCCGTGTAGAGCAGCGCGGCCAGCTCGTCGTCCGCGCGCGCCACGATCGGGGCCGGGTCGGAAGCGGCCAGGACGGACATCGGCACGACGGCCCCAGCCCACTCCGACGACCCGCCGGCGCACACGACACTCCTGACCGACTCGAGCCCCTCGACCGCTTCCAGCACCTTGTCGACGAACTCGGGCGTGGTCACGACGGCCGACGCCTCGGAGTCGGCGATCACATGGCGGAGGTCCTCCACCGGCAGCAGGAACATGGCCGGCGTCACCACGGCCCCGGCGCGCCAGACCGCGTTGTAGGTGATGCCGACCTCGGGACAGTTGGCCATCGTCACCACGACCCGTTCGCCTGGCCGGATGCCGAGCTCGATGAGTCCTCCGGCCATGCGGCGGGCGCCGTCGAACAGCTCCCCGGAGTCATGCCAGCGCCCTTCGAACAGCAGCGCCGGGTAGTCGCCACGCCGGTGATAGGACTCCTCGGCCAGGCGGGCCAGGTTGTGTTCGGAGGACTGATTGGTCACGTGCGCACGCAACATACAGGCGGCACTTGACTTAGAGCGCGCTCTAAGTCGTATCGTGGCGGTATGGCTACGACCTTGACCATCGCCGACGCCGCCCGGGCATCAGGTCTGAGCGCGCACGCGCTGCGCTACTACGAGCGGGCAGGGCTCCTGGAGCCGATCGACCGCAACGCCAGCGGCCACCGCCGCTACCGCGACCAGGACCTCGACCGGATCCGCTTCCTGACCAAGCTGCGCGCGACCGGCATGCCGATCCGCGAAGTTCGCCGCTACGCCGAGCTGATGGGCGAGGGCGACGGCACCAACGCCGAGCGCCTGGCGCTGCTCGAAGAGCATCGCAAGCGGGTGCTGGCGCGGCTCGAGGAGACGGCCAAAAACCTCGACCAGATCGAGTGGAAGATCAATTTCTATCGGGAACGACTGGAGCAGTAATGAAGACACGCAAGCTTGGCTCGCTGGAGGTATCGGCGATCGGACTCGGGTGCATGGGGATGTCCGCCTTCTACGGAGCCACCGACGAGCAGGAGTCGATCGCGACGATCCAGCGCGCGTTGGAGCTCGGCATCAACTTCCTCGACACGGCGCAGCTGTACGGCCCGCTGACCAACGAGGAGCTGGTCGGCCGCGCGATCAAGGGCCATCGCGACGAATACGTGATCGCGACCAAGTTCGCCCGCCGGATGGACAACGCCACGCCGGGCGACATGTCGACGGCGGGTCCGCTCGACGGCTCGGCCGAGCACGTCCGCAGCTCGATCGAAATCAGCCTCAAGGGTCTGGGGACCGATTACGTCGATCTCTTCTACCAGCATCGCGTCGACCCGAACGTGCCGATCGAGGAGACGGTGGGCGCGATGGCGGAGCTGGTGGAGCAGGGAAAGGTCCGCCACATCGGCCTCAGTGAGGCGGCGCCCGACACGATCCGCCGCGCTCAGGCCGTGCATCCGATCACCGCGGTGCAGACCGAGTACTCGATGTGGACGCGCGACCCGGAGGCCGAGGTGCTGCCGACCTGCCGCGAGCTGGGCATCGGGTTCGTCCCGTACTCGCCGCTCGGACGTGGCTTCCTGTCCGGTCGGTTCACGTCTCCGGACGAGCTCGAGGAGGGCGACTTCCGCCGCAGCGGGCCGCGGTTCACGGGCGAGAACCTGGAGGCCAACCTGCAGCTGGCCGCGAAGGTGCGCGAGATCGCCGAGGAGAAGGAGATCACGCCGGCCCAGCTGGCCATCGCCTGGGTGCTGGCCCAGGGCGAGGATCTCGTCCCGATCCCCGGCACCAAGCGGCGTAAGTACTTGGAGGACAACGCCGGCGCAGTCGACGTCGAGCTGACCGAGGACGATCTGGCCCGGATCGACGCCGAGCTGCCGCCCGTGGCCGGCGAGCGTTACAACGAGGCTGGAATGGCGTCGGTCCACCTGTAGGCCGCCGCAGCTCTTCCATCATCGGCCATGATATGGGGGCGTTTCGCGCCCCCGTTCATGCCGCAAGCACCTGATCTCATCGGCCTCGCCCTCGACGGGCGCTACGAGCTCCACGCCCTGATCGGCGAGGGCACATTCGGTCGCGTCTATCGCGGGCGCGACCGGCGGCTGGCTCGTCCGGTGGCGGTCAAGGTGATAAAGCCGTGGTGGGCCGAGGACCCGGAGTGGGTGGCGGCATTCGAGCGCGAGGCCCAGCTCTTAGCCTCGGTCAGCCATCCCGGGATCGTCCAGATCTTCGATGTGGGCTCGGCGCCGGAGGGCCTCTACTACGTGGCCGAGCTGGTCGATGGTCGGAGCCTAGTCGAGCGGCTGCGCGAGGGCCCCGTGGCGCCCGTCGAGGCTCGAGCGATAGCCGAGCAGATGGCCGGCGCTCTGTCGGGCGCCCATATCCGGCGCGTGGTGCACCGCGACGTGAAGCCGGCCAACGTACTGATCTCCCGCACCGGTGAGGTCAAGGTGACGGACTTCGGGGTGGCACGGCTGGCCGAGGGAAGCACAGACGGCGCGGGCGGGACGATCGTCGGCACGCCGCGTTATATGGCGCCCGAGCAGGCGCGGGGCCTGGCCGCGACGCCGGCCACCGACGTCTACGGCGTGGGCGTCGTGCTCTACGAGATGCTCGCGGGGCGCCCACCGTTCGCCGGCAGCTCCGTTGTGGAGCTGGCCTTCAGTCACGTGCACGACTCGCCACCGCCACTGCCCGCCCAGGTGCCCGCGCCGCTCGCGCAGGTGGTTGACCGGGCGCTGGCCAAGGATCCCCACGAGCGCTTCGCGGATGGCGCCGCGATGGCGCGGGCGCTTTCTGAGGTGGGCACGCATGAGATCGTGATCAGCCGGGCGCGGCAGCGCCACGCCACCGGCGAAAGCGCCACGGCCGTCCTCGAACCGCCGCCGCCCGCCCGCGCGGAGGCCGGCACGCCGCCTGTCGATCACCCACGCGAACCACGCAGCACCCGAGTCGCCGCGCCGTACTCCCCGCGGCGCAACGTCAACCCGTCAGGGCGGCGCCGGCGCATCGCCTTGCTCGCCTTCGTGCTGCTGCTCGGCGTCGGGATGGTGGCGGCGGCGATTGCGCTAACGCCGGGCCGGGTCCGCGTGCCGAGCCTCCACGGCTTCACCCGGGCGCGGGTGGACGCGACGCTGCGACGCGACCACCTCAAGGCAAGCTTCGATCATCGCTACAGCCGCGCCGCGAAAGGGACGGTGATCTCGCAGGAGCCGGGACGCGGCATCCGCGTCAAGGACGGAACCACCGTCCGCGTGACGCTCAGCGCCGGGCCGGAGCCGGTGCCCGTGCCGGACGTCGTCGGACAGCCGGAGAGCTCGGCGAGCGCCGAGCTCGCCCACGCGAAGCTACGAGCCGGCATCACCGACGTGCCGGCGCCCGGCATCGCCCCCGGCCAAGTGACGGCCCAGTCGCCGCACGCCGGCGCGAAGCTGCTGCCGCACTCAACGGTGGCGCTGTCGATCGCCGAGGTGCCGCAGTGGCGGGGGCTGACCAGCTTCAGCGGCCTGGCGGGCGGGCGGTCGGTGCCGTTCCGGATCCGCGGGACGCAGTGGCAGATGGTCTACGACATGGGCTATCGCGGATCGTGCTCGTTGGTCTTCATCTGCTCGGGCCCGAGTGCCACGGTTACCAACGTCAACACCGGCGCCACGGTCCAGCACTTCGATCTGGACGAGGGCAGCGCCCGCGTGTGGACGTTCAAGACCTCTCCCGGCGTCTACGAGATCGTGATCACCCCGGGATCGGATGACGCGCGGTGGTCGATCCGGGTCCAGGACTACTACTGAACGCCGGCGTCTCGAGCGACGCGCTGCGCCTGCCGGACCCGGCTCTGGTCATCCTGGTCGGCGCCAGCGCGTCGGGCAAGTCGCATTGGGCGTCGCAGTGGTTCGCGCCCGATCAGATCGTCTCCTCGGACCGCCTGCGGGCTGTCGTCGGGACGGGCGAGCGCGACCAGCGGGCCAGCCGCGACGCCTTCGAGCTGCTCTCGCTGATCGTCGAGAAGCGGATGCGGCGCCGGCTGACGACCGTGATCGACTCGACCGGGCTCGAGGCTGGCCGCAGAGCCGCGTGGCTGGCGCAGGCCGCCGCCGCGGGGGTGCCTGCCTACGCGATCGTGTTCGATGTGGCGGACGACGTCGTCCACGCCCGCAATCGCGAGCGCGGCATGCCGGTGCCGCGCAAGGTCGTGGCGGGCCAGTTGGAGGCGACCGCCGGCGCGGCGGTGGCGCTGCGCGATGAGCCATTTGCCGGTGTGCGTCAAGCCGGCGCAGGCCCCGTGTCGCTTGTGCCGCCGGAGCTCGTCGACGCCCCCGTCGCGGCGGCGCGCCAACATGCCGATCCGATGACGCTCGACTTCGGCCTGCAGCTCTCGCGCTTCGACTGGGAGGGCCATCCCGGGACGACGCGCGACACGCTGGCTCGCGTGGCGCGCTCGGCCGAGGCGGCTGGCTTCACCAGCCTGTGGGTGATGGACCACTTCATCCAGATCCCACAGGTCGGCCGCGAGTGGGAGGACATGCTCGAGAGCTACACGACGCTCGCCTACCTGGCCGGCGTCACCGAGCGGATCCGGCTCGGCGTGCTGGTCACCGGGATCGCCTACCGCAACATCGCCCACCTGGCCAAGATCATCGCCACGCTCGACGTGCTGTCCGGCGGACGCGCGCGGTGCGGCCTCGGCGCGGGGTGGTTCGAGCGCGAGCATCGGTTGTACGGCTGGGCGTTCCCTTCGTTATCCGAGCGCTACAAGGTGCTGGAGGACGCACTCGAGCTGCTGCCGCTGTTGTGGGGGCCGGGCGCGCCCAAGTTCGACGGCCGTACGGTCAGCGTCACCGCCGCCACGTGCTATCCGCGCCCGCTCCAGGAGCGGATCCCGATCCTCGTCGGCGGTGGCGGGGAGAAGCGGACGCTGCGTTTGGTGGCGCGCCACGCCGACGCCTGCAACCTGTTCGGCGATCCCGAGCGGGTCAGGCACAAGCTCGCCGTCCTGCACGAGCATTGCGCCGCCGAGGGACGCGACCCGGCGGCGATCGAGGTCACGCATTTCGCGCCGGCCCGGGTGGTGGCCTCGGAAGCCGAGCGCCTCGGCCAGGGCGCCGGCACCGTCCAGGAGCACATCGGTCGCTGCCGCGAGCTGGCCGAGGCCGGCGTGCAGACGGAGATCGTCGGGCTGTCCGACGCGGAGGGGGCCGAGTCGGTGGAGCGCTTCGCCGAGGTGATCGCCGCCTTCAGGTGACGTAACCGTCGCTATTCGACGGGTTCGTTACGCGCCGAAAGGCTAGGCCAGGGCCGGCGCCTCCGGCAGCGCGGTCAGCGCCGCCTGCATGTCGTCGTCGGAGAACTCCGGATCCTCGAGCTTGCCGCTCAGGTACGCGTCGTAGGCGCTCAGATCGAAGTTGCCGTGGCCGCACAGGCCGAACAGGATCACGCGCGGCTCGCCGGCCTCGCGCGCCGCCTCGGCCTCTTCGATCACGGCCCGGATCGCGTGCGCCGGCCCGGGCGCCGGGATGATCCCCTCTGAACGGGCAAACTGCACGGCGGCCTCGAACGTGGCGTTCTGGCGATAGGCGCGCGCCTCGACCAAGCCCGCCTTGACCAGTCCCGACACGAGCGGTGAATCGCCGTGGTAGCGCAGGCCGCCGGCGTGAACGGGGGGCGGGACGAAGTCGTGACCGAGCGTGTACATCGGCATCAGCGGGGTCAGCCCGACCGTGTCGCCGAAGTCATACGCGTACACGCCGCGGGTCAGCGTCGGGCAGGCCGCCGGCTCGGCGGCCACGAACCGGGTCTTCGCTCCGTCGCGGATCACGCGGCGCAGGAACGGGATTGTGATCCCTCCGAAGTTCGAGCCACCGCCGACGCAGGCCACGACGACGTCCGGCTCCTCGCCGGCCATCGCCATCTGGGCCAGAGCCTCCTGCCCGATCACGGTCTGATGCAGCAGCACATGGCCAAGCACCGAGCCGAGCGAGTAGTTCGTGTCGGAGTTCTGCGCCGCGATCTCGACCGCCTCGGAGATCGCGATCCCCAGCGAGCCGGTCGGGTGTTCCTTCTGCGAGCGCCCGGCCTCGGTGACATCGGAGGGCGAGCGGTGCACGGTCGCGCCCCAGGTCTCCATCATCGAGCGGCGGTAGGGCTTCTGGTCGTAGCTCGAGCCGACCATCCACACCTCGCATTCGAGCCCGAACAGCCGGCAGGCGAAGGCCAGCGCCGAGCCCCACTGGCCGGCGCCGGTCTCGGTGGTCAGCTTCTTGATCCCGGCCGCGGCGTTCTCGTAGGCCTGCGCCACCGCGGTGTTCGGCTTGTGCGAGCCGGCCGGCGAGACGCCCTCGTACTTGTAGTAGATGTGGGCCGGCGTATCGAGCTCACGCTCGAGGCGATAGGCGCGGTAGAGCGGGGTCGGGCGCCACAGCTTGTAGACCTCGCGCACCTCTTCGGGGATCTCGATCTCAGGATCGGTCGAGACCTCCTGGAGGATCAGATTCATGGGGAAGATCGGGCTGAGATCGTCAGGGCCGGCCGGCTCCTTGGTGCCGGGGTGCAGCGGCGGCGGTGGCGGCGGACCGGGCAGGTCCGGCATCAAGTTGACCCAGTGCGTGGGGATGTCCTGCTCGCCGAGCACGAACTTCACCTGCTTGTCGCTCATCGCCTCTCTCCTTCGGTTGCCGGCCGGGCGATTCTATGCGAGGGTGCTGGGAATGCTTCGGAGGAGGGTGCTGCTCCTGCTGGCCGTCGCGGTTGGCAGCGCGTTTGCCGCGGCCTGCGCCTCGGCCGCGATCGCCGTGGCGGCGACGACGTCGCTTCCCAACCGCTGCGTCGAGCTCCGCCCAGGCGGGCGCTTCTACCTGAAGCCCACCGGGTTCGACACGTTCCTGCTCCTTGGCCAGGACGGCAAGCTGCTCAGCTCGGGCGGCCGCACCAGCACGCCGGGACCCCGGAGCGAATGGCGCGTGATCCCGGGGTCGCGGCCCGGCGAGGTCACGATCCGCTCGACCGCCCGCGGCGGCGGGCCGCTGTCCCTCGGCGGACGCACCGCGTTCCAGCTCGCCGCCGCCCGCGGCTGCCGCGCCTTCCCGGAGGCCGACGTGAACGCCACCGGGACGCTCTTCAAGGGCCGGCGCCCAGGCGGCACCGTGTTCGGCTTCGTCGACGCCCACCTGCACATCACCGCGTTCATGCGCGCCGGCGGTCTCGTCATCTCAGGCGAGCCGTTCGACCGCTTCGGGATCGCGGCCGCGCTCGGGCAAGACGCAAAGGTGCACGGCTCAGACGGTCACCTCGACTACACCGGCAACCTGCTTCGAACCGCCAATCCGGTCGGCAAGAACGACACGCACGGCTGGCCGACGTTCACCGGCTGGCCCACCTACAACACTCAGACCCACCAGCAGACCTACTGGGTGTGGCTGCAACGGGCGTGGGAGGCGGGCGAGCGGCTGGTCGTGGCACAGACGGTCGATGACGCGCCACTCTGCCGGCTCGAGCCGCGGCGCCTCGCCGTGTGCGACGAGACGTCCTCGATTCAGAACCAGGTACGCGAGCTACGCGCGATGCAGGACTACATCGACGCCCAGTACGGCGGTCCGGGGCGCGGGTGGTTCCGGCTCGTCTACAGCCCGGCCGAGGCGCGCAGCGTGATCGCGGCCGGCAAGCTGGCCGTGATCATCGGGATCGAGTCCTCGGACCTGTTCGGCTGTACCGAGGTCCACGGCAAGCCGGGGTGCACCCGGCGGAGCGTCGACCGCGTGCTCAGCCGCTACGCCGGCCTCGGCGTGCGCGGGATGTTCGTCGGTCACTGGGTCAACAACGCGCTCACGGGGACCGCGCTCGAGGCCGGGGCCAAGGGCATCTTCATCAACATCCTCAATCGCCTGCAGACCGGCGCGTACTTCACCACGGGCAAGTGCCCGGCCGCCGGCCAGGGCGCCACCGTCCTCACGCTCCCGGCCAGCGTGCTCGTGTCGCTGACGAAGTTCTTCCGGGTCGCTGCGTCGGTCGTCGGGAAGGGCATGCCGAATTACCCACCGGGACTGCAGTGCAACCCGGACGGGCTGACGTCGCTCGGGCGCTACGTGATCGATCGGATGATGGCCAGGCACATGCTGATCGAGGTCGATCACCTGAGCGAGGGAGCACGCAACACAGTCCTCTCGATGGCGGAGCGCGCGCACTACCCGCTCGTCTCGAGCCACAACGGCACCGGCGGGACCTGGACGGCGGCCGAGCTCCGGCGCCTCTACCGCCTCGGCGGGTTCGCCGCCGTGACTCCCGCCCAGGCGCCCACGCTGGCGAGCAAGATCAACACGATGGCTGGGTTCCGTGATCCACGGCGGCGGTTGCCAGGTGTCGGCCTCGGCAGCGACACGGGCGGCTTCTCCTCGCTCCCGGCACCGCGGAGCGACGCCAAAGCGAACCCGCTGCCGTATCCGTTCCGCTCCTACGACGGCAAGGTCACGTTCGCCCGCGAGCGCACCGGCACGCGCACGTTTGACCTCAACACCGACGGCGTCGCCCACTACGGGCTGATGGCGGACCTGCTCGCCGACACCGGACGCGCGCCCGGCGGCCGCCGCGCGCTGTCGCTCCTGTTCGACTCGGCCGAGGCCTACCTGGAAATGTGGCAGCGCGTGGTGAAACACTGAGCTGGCGGCGGAAGATTGAATTGCGCGGGGCGGGCGGGGAGCGGGTCGATTTCGCCCGCACCGTGCTCTCCCACGGCGTCGCCGACCTGCCGCCCAACGCGATCGAGCGCGACGGCTCGCAGATGGAGACCGTGCTGCCGGCCGGGGGCCGGGCCTGGGTGCTGCGCCTGAGACCGACCAAGCGCGGCGACGAGGCGACGCTCCAAGCGCCGGGCACCGCGCCGCCCAAGGAGCTGCGCCCGGAACTGCTTGAGCAGGTACGGCACATGCTGCGCCTCGATGACGACCTGAGCCGCTTCTACGCCGCGGCGGCCGATGATCCGAAGCTCACCTGGGTCGTCGAGCAGGGCGCCGGCC
>JBJMLD010000226.1:0-15741 GCA_045805545.1 Solirubrobacteraceae bacterium
CCTCCCCCCGGGCACGACGCTGCGCGAGCTGGAGCGCCGGCTCGAGGTGACGGCGGGGCCCGGCGCCGCACGCTACGTTCGGGCGCTCCGGATGCGGCGGTTCGATGAGCCGGGCCGGGCGTCGTCCGCGCGACTGGACAGGCGGCGCTCGAGCGTCGCGCTAGACCGTGGACGATCTCCGCGTCGGACTGGTTCACCGACGTGGAGCGGCTGCGCGCGCTGTTCGCGTCAATCATCGGCTCGAGTGCCGAGGCGGTCGCGCTCGTGCCCGCGACCAGCTATGGGTTCGCAGTCGCGGCGCGCAACCTCCGGTTACGCGCCGGCGACCGGGTTCTGGTGCTGGCGGACGAGTACCCGTCGGGGATCTACACGTGGCGCGCTGCGGCACAGCGATCGGATGCAGAGATCCTCACCGTCTCCCGCGGGCCGGGACAAGGTTGGACCGACGCCGTGCTCGACGCGCTCGATGAACGCGTCGCGATTGTCAGCGTGCCCAACGTGCACTGGACAGACGGAGCGCTCTTGGACTTGGCGGCGATTGCGCACCGTACGCACGAGCTGGAGGCAGCCTTGGTGATCGATGCGAGCCAATCGGCGGGCGCGATGCCGCTCGACGTAGGCGCGCTGCGACCGGACTTCCTGGTTTCGGTCGGCTACAAGTGGCTGCTTGGCCCATTCAGCGTCGGCTACCTCTATGTCGCGGAGCACCATCATTCCGGTGAGCCGCTCGAGGAGAACTGGATCAGTCGCGCTGGATCGGAGGACTTCGCCGCGCTGGTGGACTATCGCGACGAATATCAGCCGGGGGCGCGGCGGTTCGACTCCGGGCAGCGCACGAAGTTCGAGCTCGTGCCGATGGCGATCGCAGCGCTCGAGCAGATCCTCGAGTGGCGAGTCGCGCGGATCGCCGCCACTCTCGCCCACACCACATCGGATATCGCTCGACAAGCCACGGCGCTGGGCGTCTCGTGCGCGCCCGACGACGAGCGTGGACCGCACCTGCTCGGACTTCACCTCCCCGATCACGCCCGCGCGCGGGCCGGCGAGGCGATCGCGAGCGTCAACTGCTACGCCGCAAGACGTGGAGGCTCGCTGCGGATCGCGCCCCACTTGCACACGACCGACGAAGACGTGCGGCGCCTGCTCGAGGGGCTAGCGCTGGCGCTTCAGCCAAGCTCGCCCTGAGCCCGGCAACCGCATCAGCGCTAGCCGACGACGCATTTGTGCGAGCCGCCACCGGGGTGCTGGCGCACACCGCCCTCGCCCAGGCGGTGCGAGGCGGCCGGCTTCTGACGCACGACTGGCAGTACGGCACCGATCGTGAGAGCCATCCCGACGAGCGACATCGGCGGCAGCCGCTGCCCCAGAACGATCAGCGAAAGGACCGCGGTCGCCGCCGGAACTAGGAGCAGGAGCATCGACGTGGTGCTGGCCGCGTAGCGCCGCAACAGCTGGACGAGCAGGATCATGCTGCCGATCGAGAGCGGCCATGCGAGCCACCCAACGCTCCACGCCAGATCCACCGACGCCCGCAGGTGCCATTGACCCGCCACCGTGGTGATCGGGATCAGCACCAATGCAGCTGTCGCGAGCTGGGACGTTACGACGATTCGGCTGTCGAGCCCGGCCGTCCATCGCTTCTGTAGCACCGTGCCCGTGGCAAGGCCGAGCATCCCGATCAACGTGAGCACGATACCCGCCCCCAGGCGAGCGCCACCGAGGTCGGGGGCCACGCTCACGCCTACGCCGACGACGGCGAGCGCGAGCAGGATCCATGTGCGCCGTGATGGTCGTTCCATCCCACTGGCTCGAGCCAGGATCGTCGTGGCGACCGGACTGAGCCCCAGCATTATCAGCGCGGACAACGGCGCTGGCACACCGAGCGCCAGACCGCCGTAGATACCGGCGAACTGCACGCCCTGGAACAGCAGCCCGATGACCGCGAGCCGAGCGATGGGAGCCCGCCGCCAGGCGATCAGCCGCGCGGAAAGCGGGATTGCAACCGCCAGCGCCAGCGCGAAGCGAAGGCTCAAGAGCCCCAGCGGTGACGCCGCGCGCACGGCGATCTCCCCAACGACATAGCCCGAGCTCCAGAGTAAGACGAACGCCATCGGAAGCATCTGTAACGGTATACCCGTTACGCTTGTATGTAACGCGCTTCCCGTTACACTTTAATGCCGAGATGTCGACGGATTTCCTCATGGACGGGTTCTCCACGTGGGCCAATCTGTTGGTCACGAAGCGCAGCGCGTTCGGCGCGGCGCCGCGCGAGCTACTGGACAGCCCCGACCGTCTTCGCTTGTGGCTACGGCAGTCCGGATTGGAGCCGGTCCGCGCACCTACCGAAGAGGATCTCGCCCGCGCCATCACGCTCCGCGAGGCGCTCCGCTCGGTGGCACTTGCCCATACCGACCACACACCCCCTCCCCGCAAAGCGGTCGCGACGATTGCAACATTCACGAGGTCGGACGCGCCTCCGAGGCCGGTCGTTCGGGCCGGCCGGCTCGTGCGCGAGCGCCCGGCCGACACCTCCGCGGCGCTGGCGCGCATCGCCCGTGCCGCGGTCGATCAGATGACGGGTGCCGAGGGTCGTTATCTCCGGCAGTGCGCCGAGCGAGACTGCCGGTGGGTGTTCCTCGATCCCACGGGTCGCCAGAGATGGTGCTCGACAGGCTGCGCGAGCCGCGGTCGCGTACGTGCACATCGAGAGCGCAAGCGCCTGAACGCCTAGAACCCAAGACCTAGACGCTGAGCGTGCCGTGGGCTATGGCCAAGCCCGAGGCGCAAACTCGGCAATGATGCGGCCTGCATGAAACGCCGCGCCGCGCTCGGAAGCTTCGTTTTCTTGATCGTCGCCCCTGGGATCGTCGCCGGCGTCGGGCCATGGCTGGTCACGAGGTGGGCGTCGCATGACTGGTCGTTTCCGGCTCGAGCGCTCGGCGCTGTGATGTTGGCAACCGGGGTTCTCATCCTGCTCCATGCGTTCGTGCGCTTCGTCGTGGAAGGCATCGGTACTCCGGCCCCGGTCGCGCCAACCCAGCAGCTTGTCGTTGGCGGGGCGTATCGATACGTCCGCAACCCGATGTACCTGGCCGTGGCAGCGGTGATTCTGGGACAAGCCCTGCTGCTGGGCCAAGCCGTTCTGCTGCTGTACGCGTGCGTGTTTCTTGTCGCGGTGGTCGCGTTCGTGTACGGCTATGAAGAGCCGACACTGGCCGCACGTTTCGGCGAGCAGTACGAGCTATATCGCGACGCCGTTCCCGCGTGGCGCCCTCGTCGCCGACCCTGGACCGATTGCAACCGCAAGCAGATTATGGGAGGCGAGCAATGATCGACACAGAGCCGCAGACTGCGGACGGAAAGGTGCTCTGGCACTTCCTGACGACGCTGGACGGCTTCGTGGCGGGACCGAATCACGACATGGGCTGGATGACCGGCATCTCGGTCAGACCCGGTCTCCACGCCGAGTACATCGAGACCACCGGCGCCGTCCTCGCTGGGCGCAGCGGCTTCGATAGCGCCATCGGTGACTCTCGGCCCTACGGTGGGGCGTGGCAAGGCCCCATCTTCGTGCTCACACATCACCCTGAGGATGCGGCTCCAGCCGAGGGCATCACGTTTCTCAGCTGCCCGGTCGAAGAGGCCGTGCAGATCGCGCTTGACGCGGCGGGCGGCAAGAACGTCGAGGTGTTCTCACCGACGATCGGCCGACAGCTCTTTGAGCAAGGTCTGATCGACGAAATAGACCTGCACATCGCTCCGATACTGCTCGGCCAGGGGATCCGGCTATACGACAACCCGGGCGGCGAGCCGGTCCGCCTGGACCTGCTCGGTCACGGCGACCCGAGTTCGGCGGTCAACCTGCGATACAGGCCGTCGTTCCGAGCATGAGCGCAGAAGGAACAGAATAGTGCGCTTATTCCATATTAATTTATATAAGCCTGTGGTGATATAGTTCCCCGCGTGAATGCATTTGAGGTGCTTGGTGATCCGGTGCGGCGACGAATCTTGGAGCTACTGGCCGACCACGAGCTGAGCTCGGGGGCGGTGTGCGCCGTCATTCGCGGGGAGTTCGGGATCAGCCAGCCCGCCGTCTCAGCACACCTCAGAGTGCTACGCGAGAGCGGTTTCGCCTCCGTGCGTCCAGAAGGCACGCGGCGTCTGTATGCCGTCAACGGCGAGCCCCTGCGCGACGTTGAGGCTTGGCTCGATCGTTTCCGGCGCTTCTGGACTCCGCACCTCGATGCACTGGAGACCGAGCTCGCCCGCGGAAAGCGCCAACGACGCCTTCGGAGCGATGACAGCGGAACGACAAAACAGAGGAGGACGCGATGATCGATGTTGTGCACGAGATCAATGCCGCGCAACGGCAGGTGGGGACGCGCGTGCTGGAGGCCGGCGATGCGCGAACGGTCACGGTGAGTCGCACCTATGAAGCGCCTCTCGATGACGTTTGGGACGCGGTCACGAACGCCGAGCGCATCCCCCGCTGGTTCCTGCCTGTCTCGGGCGACCTGCGCGTTGGTGGGCGGTATGAGCTCAAGGGCAACGCGAGCGGAACGATCGAGAGCTGCGATCCGCCACGGAGCTTCACCGCGACTTGGGAGTACGGCGGGGAGGTGAGCTGGATCGAGTTTCGGCTCATTGCAGAGCACGAGAACCGCACTCGTTTCGTGCTCGAGCACATCGCGCATGTCGGGGACGAGCGCTGGGCGCAATTTGGACCCGGTGCAGTCGGCGTCGGCTGGGATCTGGCGCTCAGAGGCCTCGCGATGTACCTGGAGTCCGGGAACCCCGTCGACCCGAGCGCGGCGATGGCCTGGACCGCATCCGAGGAAGGTGTGCAGTTCATCGCCCACAGCAGCGAAGCGTGGGGCAAGGCCAGCCTCGCCGCCGGCACTGACCAAGCTGCCGCTCAAGCAGCGGCGGCGCGGACCACCGCGTTCTACACGCCCAGAGAGACGTAGACAAGTCGGGGACCGCAACTAGAGTGAGGCGCATGCACGAGGCGCAGGCATTCTGGCTGCGCGCGCCCGGGATCGGGGAAATCCGGCGCGTTAGCTTGCCGGAGCCCGGGCGGGACGAGGTGATGGTGCGCGCGGTGCGGTCTGGCGTCAGCCGGGGAACGGAGGCTTTGGTGTTCGCGGGCCGGGTGCCGCCGGACCAGTACGCCGCCATGCGGGCGCCGTTTCAGGAGGGAGACTTCCCAGGACCGGTCAAGTACGGCTATCTGAGCGTCGGCACCGTGGAACAGGGACCAGTGGAGTTGCGCGGACGCACGGTCTTCTGTCTATACCCGCACCAGACGGCGTACGTCGTGCCGGCCGGCGCTGTGACCATTGTTCCTGACGGCGTGCCACCCGCTCGGGCCGTTCTCGCGGGCACGGTCGAGACCGCCGTCAACGCGCTGTGGGATGCGGGACCGCTGCTCGGTGATCGTGTCGCTGTCGTCGGAGCCGGAATGGTCGGCTGCTGCGTGGCGCGCCTGCTCAGTCGCTTCCCGAGCGTCCAGGTCACCCTCGTTGACGTCGATCCCCGACGATCCGACGTCGCAGCCGCACTCGGCGTGGAGTTCGCAGCGCCGGCGGATGCCCCCGGCGGTCGCGACCTCGTCGTGCACACCAGCGCAACGTCCGCCGGGCTTCAGCGCTCGCTCGAGCTGCTCGCGCCCGAGGGCACGGTGATCGACCTCAGCTGGTACGGCGACAGCGAGGTGACGCTCTTACTGGGCGGGGCGTTCCACTCCGCTCGCCTCGGCATCCGCGCCAGCCAGGTCGGCACCCTCTCCCCTGCGCGGCGCGGACGCCGCACCACAGGCGAGCGATTGGCACTGGCACTCGAGCTGCTCCGCGACCCTGCTTTCGACGCGCTCATCAGCGGGCGGTCCAGCTTCCGCGAGCTGCCCGACGTGATGGCCCAGCTGGCCACTGGGAATCTGCCGGCGCTCTGCCACACGATCAGCTACGACGGAGAGTAGGCCGTGTTCAGCGTGACAGTCCGCGACCACATGATGATCGCCCACAGCTTCCGGGGCGAGGTGTTCGGGCCCGCCCAGCGCCTGCACGGCGCAACCTATGTCGTCGACGCCACGTTTCGTCGCGCGACCCTCGACGCGGACAGCATCGTCGTGGACATCGGCCGAGCAGCAGAGGAGTTGCACGCCGTCGTGGCCGAGCTCAGCTACCGCAACCTCGACGACGAGCCCGCGTTTGCCGGTGTCAACACGACGACCGAAGTACTCGCCCAGGTCGTAGCCGATCGCCTGGCCGACCGGGTGCACGCAGGCGCCCTGGGCGACAGCGCCCGCAAGCTCGATGGGCTGCTCGTCACCCTGCGGGAGTCACATGTCGCCTGGGCGAGCTACGAGCGCCCGCTTTGACGGCGGTGCACGTCGTCGTACCCGACGCGACCCACGACCCGGCGCGCCCGAGCGGCGGCAACGAGTACGACCGTCATCTCTGCCGAGAGCTCCGCTCGCTTGGCTGGTCGGTCCACGAGCATGCCGTCCCCGGCTTCTGGGCGCGCCGTCCCGACGCCGCCTCGTTCGCCGCCCTCCAGCACGGCCTTCAGAAGATCCCCGACGACGCCATCGCGATGATCGACGGGCTGATCGCCTCGAGCGCACCGGAGG
Organism: Solirubrobacteraceae bacterium; assembly: GCA_045805545.1. GTDB lineage: Bacteria > Actinomycetota > Thermoleophilia > Solirubrobacterales > Solirubrobacteraceae > Palsa-465. The sequence continues at coordinate 6,632 of JBJMLD010000226.1, forward strand.
TGCTCGTGCCGCAGGCCCGCCGCCTGCGCTTGGTCGTGCTCGTCCACATGCCGTTTGGTCACCGCCCGCCGGATGACAGCGTCCGGGCGCGGGAGCGCACCGTCCTGTCCGCCGCCGGCGAGGTGATCACGACCAGCGCCTGGTCCCGGCGCCGGCTGATCGAGCTTTACGACTTGCCCGCGGACCAGGTGCACGTGGCGCAGCCGGGCGTCGAGGCCGCCGACATCGCCGGCGGAACCGCGAGTGGCGGGGTGCTGCTCTGCGTCGCTGCGGTGACTCTCGAGAAGGGCCAGGACGTGCTGCTCGATGCGCTGGAGACGATTTCGGATCTCTCCTGGCACTGCATATGCGTTGGCAGCTTGGACCGCGACCCGGCTTTCGTCGAGAGTCTCCGTCGCCGCTCGCTACAAGTGCGACTCGGCGACCGCTTCTCCTTCACTGGTCCGCGGACCAGGGCCGAGCTCGACCGCCACTACGCCTCCGCGGATGCGCTGGTGCTGGCATCGCGTGTTGAGACGTACGGGATGGTCGTCACCGAGGCGCTGGCGCACGGCCTGCCGGTCATAGCCGTCGAGGTCGGCGGCGTCACGGAGGCGCTCGGCCAGGGGGCAGACGGAATCCGCCCCGGTCTGCTCGTCCCGCCCGAGGACCCCGTGGCACTCGGCTCCGCGCTCCGAGCCTGGCTAGGCGACGAACAGCTGAGAGCGCGCTTGCGGCGGGCCGCCCGCGAGCGGCGGCAGTCACTCTCCGGCTGGTCTGCCACGGCCACGACCGTGGCCGGCGTGCTGGCCGAGGCCTCGCGATGACGACCGACACGGTCCGCGTCAATCCGAGCTGGCTTGCTCTCCGTGAGCCAGCCGACGCCGCCGCTCGGTCACGCGACCTCGTGGACCATCTCAAGCGAGCCCTCCCGGCGAACAACCGTATGGTGATTCACGACCTCGGCTCCGGCACCGGCGCGATGGGCCGCTGGCTCGCGCCACAGCTGACCGGGCCGCAACACTGGATCGCGCACGACCGGGACCCAGACCTGCTGGCGCTCGCCGCTGCCGACGTCCCCAGGCCAGCAGCCAATGGGACCCCGGTCACCGTGGAGGCGAGATGCACGGACATCTCTCAGCTGCGCCCGGACGAGCTCGGGGACGCGACCCTGATCACGGCCTCGGCGCTGCTGGACATGCTGACCGCGGACGAGATGTCGAGGCTGGCCGGCACGTGCGCCGGCGCACGCTGCCCGGTCCTGCTCACTCTGTCGGTCACAGGTCGCGTGGCGATCACGCCCGGGGATCCGCTGGACCGCCGTGTAGCCGCCGCGTTCAATGACGACCAACGTCGCGCGACGCAGCGGGGCCGGCTGCTCGGACCCGACGCCATCGCATACGCGACCCACGAGTTCGGCCGACTGGGCGCCGAGGTCCTGGTCCGGCCGAGCCCTTGGCGGCTCGGGTCCTCAGATGCCGGCCTCATCGCGGAGTGGTTCACCGGGTGGCTCGAAGCAGCGTGTGAGCAGGAAGTCGAGCTTGTGGCCGACCGCGAGCTCTACACGCGTCAACGCCTAGCGCAACTGACCGCCGGGCAGCTCGCCGTGACCGTCGACCACGCCGACCTGCTGGTCCTCCCCTGAGTGGTGCGAGGCGCTGGCCCGACGGCCCGCAAAACGCCGCTTTGCTCAAGGCCCCGGCGGGGCAAAGCGCGCTCTTACGGCTCTACGCCGCACAAGGCCGCTTTGCCTCCCGAGAGGCGAAGGCAGAGCGCACTTTTACGGCTCTCGTGACGTGTCCGTGGGTGGTCGCGGGTAGCGCGGCCGTCGTCGACTGATCAAGCAGCGCCCCCGGCGTGGGGGCGGTTCCTAAGGCGTTTTGGCTGCTCGCGGGCGGGGTTGGCGCTTGGTTGACAGCCGCCGCCGCCCGCGCTTTTGGGCAACGAGGTCGGGGCGCTGGGAGCGGCATGGCGGTTTTGCGCCGTCCGGTCCCGCCCCCTTCCCGGCCAAACGACCATCAGTCGAGTCAGCGGCGGCCGTCTTGACCGCTTTCTCGAGCTAAGGCGAGAAAACGACCATAAGTCGAGTGAGCGCTCAGATCGTGCCCGCTGACTCGCGTTACGGCTCTTTCAAGCCGGCGCCGCGCCCCATCCACCCCTCCTCGCCCGCCCTTTACGCCAACGACAGCTCCTAGTCGAGCGCTCCCCGCAAGCGCTCATCGCGCTCACGATGATCAGCCTCGCCGGCCACAAACCCGCCCTCCCACGCCGAACCAGCCCACACATCAGTCAGTAGAGCCACTTTTACGGGGCGTTCGTCAGGAGCACTCGAACCGCGACGAGAGCGCGTAGCGCAAAAGCACCACGTCACCAATCTGCCGAACGTCGGCGAGTTCCGCGCGCCGGCCTGGGTTCCATGGGAAACGGCCGTCGCTCACAAACCGCGTGGCACGAGAATCGCCCACAAAGAACGGAGCGACGACCAGCTGTAGCTCGTCGACGAGGTCGCCGGTCAGAAACTGGGTGTGAACCGTCCCGCCACCCTCGACCATCAGCCGCCTTACGCCGCGCTCGCCGAGGTCCTGCGTGAGGCGGCGCATCTTCACGCGCTCGCCGCTGTCGACCACGGTCGCCACCCTTCCGAGTCGCGTGCGGGCATCTGTTACGCGCGGGCTCGCGCAGTACACGAGCTTCTCGATCTCGCCGGTGGTGAAGAAATCGGCGCGCGGGTCCAACTCGACCCGTTCGGTCAAAGTGACCTTCATCGGCGATGGCGGCAGCCCACGAGCCGTCCGCTCCTGGCGGCGGTCCTTCGAGCGCACGAGCAACCGCGGATTGTCGATTCGCACGGTGGCCGCGCCCACCATGATCGCGTCGCACGAGGCACGCACCGCGTCGACCCGGTCGAAGTCGGCGTCGTTGGAGAGCTCGAGGCGCCGTGGTGCGGCACTACCGAGATAGCCGTCGATCGACATGCCGCAGCTCAGCAGGATGTAGGGACGGTCAGGCATGTGCTGCTCCCTTCCGAAACGGTGATGGCTTCCGTCTCGCAAGCCGTGTATCACGGAACCATGCCACGACGAGGACGCCGGCGCCAGGCAGGGTGGCGACCAGGACCATGATGCCGTAGACGACACCAGTGGCCACCCCGCGGCCGGCACCGAGACCGGCCGCGCCGAACGCCCAGGCCGTCACACCTTCGCGTGGGCCCCAGCCACCGGCACTGGGGATCACCATGGCCATCATCGCGAGCAACGCTATCGGCAACATCTGCCCCGGTGATGCGGTGGTGCCGGCGGTCTGGGCGGCGAACAGGAAGGTGAGTGCGTGGCCGGCCACGACCAATACCGATGCCAATCCCACGCCGGCCCACGCTTTTCGGGCGAGCAGCCCGTCGCGGATGTCGCGGGCGGCCGCGTTGCGCAGGCGCGCCCACAGAGACCGGGCGCTGGCACGCCGCACCCGTGCCACGAGTACGACGACGACGCTCAAGACGACGACGGCCACCGCCACCACCGGCATGGACGATTGCACGGGCGACGGAAACACAAGGAGGACGACGATCGTCAGTAGGAGCTGAACGATCTGTCCGGCGAACCGTTCCAACACGACTGCTCGAAGTCCCAGGCCGACGTCGCTGACGGTGCGACCGTGGCTGACGCCGCGATGGACGTCCCCGACGACCCCGCCGGGCAGCGTGACGTTGAGAAACTGCGAGCGGTAGTACGCCGCGACGGCCGCGGGGAGCGACACGGCGATTCCGAGGCCGGCGGCGACGGTCTTCCAGCGCCAGGCGCAACAGATCGTGGTCAGCACGGCGATGCCTACCGCTACCGCGAGCGCGCGGCCATCAACCATCCGCAGGCCGTCGAGAAACGGGCCTGTGCCCACCCGCCAGATCAGGACGCCCAGCGTCAGCGCCGAGCCGATCGGCCGAGCCCATCTCCACACGGTCCGCCTCATCCTGGCGCCCCTTCCACTTGAGGCAGCGGCGGGAGAGCCGTCGCCGCTGAGTTGCGATGCCGCAGGAACGGGATTTCGAACACGGACGCGAAGATCCGCGCGAACGCGATCGTCAGCGGCAGCGCAATGGCAAGCGTGACAACGAAGGCGGCAACGCCCTGCTGGACCCGGCCGGCCACGACGCCCTCGTAGACGATGACGACGATCGGGGCGTGCGTCAGATACAGGCTGTAGGAGGACAGGCCGAGGTTCCTGAGCGGGCGCGCATCGAGCAGGCGCACGAGCCGAGCGGCATGGCCAGTGGCCAGCGCAGCCAGCAGGCAGGCGATCGCCGGGCCCAGCGCCAGGTCCACCCAGAACAGGTGGTCAAGTGTCCACACCGAACCCTGCCAACCGATCGTGGCGAGCACAGGGGCAGCGGCGGCGAGCGCGAGCCACCCCCACGGCCACGACCTCCGCGCCCTGCTGCCGGCGACGATACCCGCGGTAACAATGCCGACCGCGAATAGCGCGGCCAGGTCGGGCGGAGACTGGACCACGAACGTCTTGAGCCCCGAGATGTGCGGGCCGGCGATCCCCACCGCTGCCACGACGAGCGTGACGGCGGCGAGCATGGCGACCGCGCTCCACCGCCGGACTATCAGCAAAAGCAGTGGGAACAGGAGGTACAGCTGGGCCTCAACGGCCATCGACCAGAACGCGCGGTTGGGGCTGGGCGCGCCGACGATGTTCTGGATCAGGAGGCCGTTGACGATGACCGACTTCGTCCCCGGCACCCCTTGCCCAGGTTGAGGAAAGACCAGCCACGCCACCACGAGGCTGAAGCCGAGAGCCGCCCAGTAGGCGGGGAGTATGCGCCGCGCGCGCCGCTGCGCGAAGCGGGAGACCCCGCCCAGATGCCATCCGCGGCGCGCCGGCGAGAGCGCCAGCGAGAAGCCGGACACCACGATGAACACGACGACGGCGAAGCGGCCGTAGATGAACCAAGCGGCCCAGAACGGGGCATGGTCAACGGGATAGCCGGGGAATGCGCGCAGGAAGACGTGGTTGATGACGACGAACAGCGCGGCGAGGCCGCGGATACCGTCCAAGCCGGCAAGCCGCTGGCTCCTCATCGCCCCTGCCGCTGTCCGAATGCCGTGAGGAAGCGGTTGCGGAAGGAGCTCATCGACCACACCGGCGCATGCGGACTGGGCAGCAATCCGGACTGCCACTTCCAGCTGCCGATGCCCTTCAGTACCGATGGGTCGCGGGCGATCACGGAGATCGGCACGTCGTGACTGGCGCCCTGACCGCTCACGATCGCCAACGGCTGCTCGTCACCCACGACGACTAGCACCAGGTTCTTCTTGCCGTAGTGCTGGACGAAGGAGATCAGCGCGTTCAACGAGTACTCGAGCGAACGAGCGTAGGCGGCCTTGACCTGGTCCGGGTGCCACCAGAACGAGCTCGGCTCGCGGTGCATCGGGACGTGGTTGAAAATCGAGCCGTTGCCCAAGCTGTTCCAGGGGACCATCTGCGGGACGCGGTCCCACGGCATGTGGCTCGATACCGTGTCCACCTCCGCGAACAGGGGGCGGCTGTGGGGTTTCGCGAGCTCGAGGCGCTGGAGCGCCGCGAACATGTACTGGTCGGGCATGGGCGCGTAGTTGAAGCCCGGCCCCCGGTAGCCCATGTCACGGCGGTCGTAGAGCTTGTCGTAGTGGTAGAACGACGATCCCTCCGGCCAGGAGCGATCGTCCGCCGGCGCGAAGTTGATCGTCCGCCACCCCGCCTTGTCAAACGCGTGGCTGAGCGTGAGACGGTGGGTGGAGACGAGCTGGTCGTAGCGCCGTTGGTTGTTGGCCCAGACGCCGGACTGCAGCGTGGAATGCGCGAGCCAGCTGATCCCGCCGAACCCTGGCGCGGTCACGAAGGCGCTGCGAGCCGAGAAGCCGGCCGCGTGCAACCGGCTGGTCCCCTTGTTGAGAACGCCATCGATGGCTGGCGCGAAGGACGGCCCCTGGACCGAAACCCGGCCGTAGGACTCGACGAACACGAGCAGGACGTTCTTGCCGCGCAGGCCAGTCAGCAGCCGGCTGCCTGGGACGTTGCTGAAGGGGTCGTGCTTGATCTGGTTGGCGAACACGCCCTCGTCGTGGATGTCGGCTTGCACCGCGCCTACCTCGTGGACGACATAGCTGGATGCACTCGTGGAGGCCAGGGATGTGTGGGCGCCAAGCTGGGCCCCGAGCACGGCGCAGAGCAGCCACACTGCGCCGAGGCCCGCAACGGCCCGCAGCGACCACCGGCGGTTCCCGGCCGCGACCCGCATTAGCCGAAACAGCGCGATGGTCGTACCCACCAGCACGGTGATGGCGAGAGCGATGCCACCGAAGATGATCAGGTTCGCCTCGGTGTGACCGAGGGCGGAGCGCAGCGTTTCGATGCCGATGCCGGCGTCGCCAGCGTCCCCTATGACGTCGAAGGGGCGGGCAAAGGCGGAGAAGAACGCGATGTCGAGAACCTTCAGGATCACGAGCAGACCGAGAACGGGTCCGGCGACTGAAGCCATGATGCGCCGGGCCGTGGCAGGCAGGACCGCAGCCAAGGCGATGAGCACGAGTCCCTCCAAGGGCAGCCTGAGAAAGGCGACCAGGGTGAGATTCTCAGGCCGATCGGGGGCAACCAGCGCGGCCCACACGACCAGTACAGCCAGGATCGTGACGAGCCCGGCGATCCTGCTTCGCGCCCGGCCGGGGCCAGTGTTGGCGGATGCAGCGGCGGGCCGCTGGCTCCACAGCCACCAGGCATCGCGCCCGAACGACTCGCCGAGCAACGCCAGCGCGACGAGCAGGCCGACCGTGGTGAGAGCCGGCGGGAGGACGGCGGATGCCGCGACGGTCAGCACGACCCCCTCCATCGCGCAGACGACCTTGCGCCAATGGCGCGGCGGCAGCGGCGCGCGCATCCAAGCCAGCGGCCACCCAGCCGCCAGGAACACGTAGCGCGCCGCCCCGATCGCGAGCACCCACGCGCCCGCCGAGCGAGCGACGTACACGCTGAGAACCAGGATCAGGAACGCATCGACCTCGCCATCGAACCAGGCGCCCAACGCCCCCTCGGTTCTCGTGCGCCGCGCGACCCATCCGTCGACCGCGTCCAAGAGGAGCGCGAGCGTCGCGAGTGACAGCAGCACCGCGACCTGCACATGCTCGCCAAAGGAGGCCGCGACCAGCGCGGCAACGCCGACGGCGAGCGTGGCCCGGGCGAGGGTCACCCAGTCGGCCGGCGACATCCGGTCGGCCCGATAGTGAGCGAGGCCGTGCGCCAGCGCGAGATTCATGATCACTCCAGCCGCGATTCCGACGATCCAGCCTGTCACGTTCAGGCTGACGCCGCTGGCAGCAACCGCCCCGGCGATCGCGGCGATCAGCAGCAGCTGCGCGATCAGCCCTGTCAACGGACCGGTGTGCACCGCTCGGATCGACCGTCGCGGGCGCCTCGCCGCGAGCTTCGCCCGCGGCGGCGCCGATATGCGCTCCGTAGGTCCTAAGTGAGCGTGTGGCAAGGCCACCTCATTCTCGGCGGCTGCTGCGGGCATTGGCTCCATGCCACTGAGGACGCGGGCACGATGCCAAGACTTCCCGGCCGCCTGCTGGCATCCTGCCCACAGTGAGCGGTGTGGATGAGGGGCGATGGTGAGACAGGACGAGCGCACTCCGTTCGTCCGGGCCCTCCGTCGAGCGCGTCTGTCGGCGTACGCCGCCGGCGAATTCGTGGAGCAGGAAAGCTTCATGGGTGCCAAGGAGATCGATGCCCTCGCGCGCCAGGCGGGTGTTGCACCCGGCGTCTCGATGCTCGACTTGTGCTGCGGCGTCGCCGGACCAGGGCGTTTCATCACGCAGCAGCTGGGCTGTAGCTACCTGGGGGTGGACGCCAGCGCCAGCGCGATCGACATCGCACGCGATCGCGCCGGCGATCTTCCATGTCGCTTCGAGGTCGTGCGAATCCCCCCGGTCCCTACCGGCCCGTTCGATGTGGTGCTTCTGCTCGAGACGATGCTCGCCTTCCCCGAAAAGGAGCCGCTGCTTCAAGGCGTCTCCTCGGCGCTAAGCACCGGGGGACGCTTCGCCTTCACGATGGAGGAAGGCTCACCGCTCACAGAGACGGAGCGAGAGACGATGCCCGACGCCGACACGGTGTGGCTCACCCCGCTACCCGAGATGCGCGAAGGCTTGGAGCGGGTTGGCCTGGTGGTCCGCTGGCAGGAGGATTGCAGTCAGTCCCATCTCGCTACGGCGCAGTCGCTGCTCGACGCGTTCGCCGCCGATGGCGAAGAGATCGCCGCCCAGATTGGACGCCGCGCACTGGAGGAACTGCTTGCCGCGCACCGCCTCTGGACGGACTGGCTGCGGGAGGGACGGGTGCGCAAGCTCGCATTCGTCGCAGAAAAGGCCGCAATCAGCGCTCTGCAGTGAGGTGCGTGCGGACGACGAGGACGTCGTGATCGGTGTGCATGGCCGGCAGCACCTGCGCCGAGGGTGAGCGAAGGACGCCGGTTCCGTAGACCTGCTGATTGCCGGGGTCCTGGCGCGCGGCACCGTCGGTTCGCCTCCAGAACCCGTGCGGGGCGCAGCTGCCACGATGGTTGAGGTCGCCCCCGAAGATGACACTGCGGATGGCCGCACGACGGGCAAGGAGCGTTTTCAGCTCGGCGCACTGCGGGTCATTCGCGGCCGCCTCATCGACTTCGTGCGAGGCGAGGTGCGCGGTGCAAACGTCGACGCCGACGCGGGTGCGGACGCATAGCCACTCGCGCCGTTCCGGGCCGGCTTGTGTCTCGAAGGGGCGACTGTGGGTGCTCTCGATGCCTGCCTTCGTGAGTATCGCGTCGCCAAACAGTCCGCGGCCGCCCGGACGGACGCACGGCAGCGGCTTGCCGTAGTAGATGACCCTCACGAAACCCCGGTGGTAACCGGTCTGCCGGGCGATCCAGGCGACATCACCGCTGCACGCCTCGTTGAGGGTGACGGCGTCTGGATGCGCTTCACGGATGCGGGCTACCGCCTCCGCGAGCCCGGCTGGGTAGTGCACCTTGCGGTAGCAGCCGGCCAGACCGGATAGGCAGAGGTTCATCTGCATCAACGTGTACGCCGGGCCCGCGCGCGCTGCCGAGGCCGCGGCCG
>JBJMLD010000227.1:0-10422 GCA_045805545.1 Solirubrobacteraceae bacterium
CACGAGGCGGCGTGCCGCGGCCTGCACCTTGTCCGGCGCGGTGTTCTGCAAGAAGTCCTTCACCACATCCGTTGGCATTGCACTCATGACACTCGCGCTCCCTTCATTGACGCAGACGCTGCGGCGACGCCGGGCTGCAACACGATGTGCTTATACTCGACAAAGTCGTCCAGAGACGCCAGGCCGCGAAGGCGGCCGCGCCCGCTCTGCTTGTAGCCACCTTCTTCGAACTCGTCGCGCATCGCCGCCCAGTCGTTGATCCAGATCGTGCCCGCCTCGAGCTCGCGCGCGATCCGCAGCGGCCGGTCGGCGTCGCGCGTCCACACGCTCGCCGCGAGGCCGTACTCGCTGTCGTTCGCCAGCGCGATCGCCTCCGCCTCGGTGTCGAACACCTGCATCGTCAACACGGGTCCGAACACTTCCTTCTGAACGATGTCCGCCTTGCCGTCGGTGACCTCGAGCAGTGTCGGGCGATAGAACGCGCCGCGAGAGAGCGGCTCCTCGGTGATCGGTCCGCCGCGAACAATCACGCGCGCGCCCGCGGCGATCGCCGCGTTCACCATCTTGTCTATGCGCTGGACGTTGGCCTTGTCGATCACCGGCCCCATGTCGCTCGTCGGGTCCGACGCTGGACCGACCTTGACCGCTTCGAGCCTGGCGGCGAGCCCGCGCCGCAGCTTGTCGGCGACGCCACGCTGGACGAGGAGGCGGCTGCCGGTCATGCAGAACTGTCCCGCGAAGATAGTCAGCGCCTTCTCGAGCTTGGGCAGCGCGGCATCGACGTCCGCGTCGTCGAACACGACCATCGGCGTCTTGCCACCGAGCTCGAGGCCGAAGCGCTTGATGCGCGCGGCCCCCGCTTGCGAGATCGCGCGGCCGGTGATCGTGCTGCCGGTGAAGCTGATCGTCGGCACGTCCGGCGACTCGACGAGATAGCTCAGCACCTCGCGCTCGCCGGTGATCATGTTGATCACGCCGCGCGGCAGGCTCTTCACTTCGGTGAACACCTGGCTGATCAGCGCGTTCACCTGTGCGGTCTGCCCCGGCATCTTCACCACCGTGGTGCAACCGGCGGCGAGCGCCGGTGCGAGCGACCGGATGAGGAGTGCGAGGGGCGAATTCCACGGCACGCTGATTCCAGCGACCCCGATCGGCTCGCGCACCGACAGCGAGAACCGACCGGCGCCCCACTCCGCGGCACGTCCGTAATCATGCAGCACGAGCGATGCGGCGTACCGCAGTCCCGGCGCTGCGAGCGACGCTTCGAAGCCCGCCTCGCCGGCGACCTTGCCGTTCTCCTTGGAGATCGCCTGGATCAGCTCGGGCGTGCGCGCCTCGAAGACGTCAGCCATTTCGAGCAACACTCGCGCGCGGAGCTCACGATTGGTCTTCCAGTCGGTCTCGCGGAATGCCCGGAGCGCGGCCGCCACCGCTTCCCTTGCTTCATCTGCACCGCCTACCGCGTAGCTGCCGATCTTCTCGCCTGTCGCCGGATCGAAGCTGTCCTGATGTTTCGCGGAGTCGCACCAGTTTCCGTCGATCCAGTGCCTGGCGACGGGCGTCTGCGGGTCGGTCGTCATCTCAAGCTCCCTTCTTCCGGGCGAGGGCCGCGACGGCCTCGGCGCGGTCGGGAACCTTGCCGTTAAGGCCACCGTATTGGTGGAGGTCGCCGAACATCTCGATGCGGAGCGAGGCGTCAACACCGCCGGCCTTCACGGCGTCGAACCCGGCGGCAGTAATCAAGCGCTCGATCGCGGTCGCCGCCCGCCGGTCGTCCGTCGCGTAGTAGAGCGCGGCGCGAGAAGGGGTACGGTTCGAGCTGCTCGCGAGCGAGTCGGCGCCCAGCGTGCCGAGTGCCTTGACGTAGTGCGCGCCCTTCGGCAGCCGCTTCGCAATCTCGGCCCCACCCGAGACGCCGTCCGGAAGCGTTCGCACGAACTTCCCGCCGTCGCCGGCCTTGATCGGGTTCGACGGGTCGACGACCACCTTGCCCTCGAGCAAGCGGGCGTGCTGGCTGATCAGCTCCTTGATCGTGTCGAACCATACCGCGAACACGACGACGTCGGCATCATTGATCGCCTGTTCCACGGTCGCAGCACGGGCGTTCTTGCCGAGTTCCTTCGCCATCGCCTCAGCTTGCCCAGCCCCGTGACTGGCGAGGATCACCCGCTCGCCGCCGTTGACGAGGTGCCGCGCTACTGTCGTCCCGATCTTCCCAACTCCGATGATTGCCGTTGTCATTGTGTCCTCGTTTCTGGATGACTTCACCGACACCGCCCGGGCACTCGCTCACGCACGCTTTCATCTGTGGCGCCAAACCGCTTCATCCCGGAGCTACTGCGCCAGCCCAAGTCGCTTCATGAAGTCGTTGCTGTCCCAGAACAGCCACTCGTGGTCCATGGCTTGAGCAACCACCTGCATCTGGGCAAAGGCGAGCGGCGCCATGACATTCTTGTCCCCCTTTGGATTGACGGCCACCCAAGCAGCGCGTCAATAGATTCCTTCAGAACAGGTCCTGATGGCCTTCACACAGAGCAATTGCTGGTCCATCGTAAGATGCTGCATCTAAAAACGTTGAGTCAGTGATGCGCTGGCCAGATTTGGCCAATGGTCAAATGCTGGACAACAATCAGGGAGGGACGTAACGAGTTGCAGACTTGCTGGCCGCCGCCGCGACGCTTCGTCTCAGGGAGTGTTATCGTGTGGCGCTGTACACCCGTGGCCAGAACTTTCGATTCAGGTGGATCACCTGCGCGGGAAACGGGTCGGTTTGGACACGGAATACTGGGGCGAGATGCGTTGGAGGTTCCGGGTAGCACGACCGGTGAATGCCGCGGTGACGCTAACCGCTGTCGGACTAGTGTTCACTGCCGATCTCGGCGGATGCTTCTACTCTCCAGCCACCTTCGGATGTACGCTGGACAGTGTCGAAGCACAATTCGCCCGGAGGCCTCGCGGTCCCCCAGAAAGCGTACGGCCTCGCGATCCGCGAGGAGCAGATCCGCAAGGTCGAGCGCGACAGCTTCGCCGTCAGGTACCATGTCGAGCGACTGACGCAGCTCGTTGATATTCTCTGCGTCGAGTCGGCCGCTGACGGTCAACACCGTGATCGCGCCGTCGGTCGTGTGCTGGATCCTGAGCATCGACACGGCTGCGCCGAACGCAACTATCGGTCCAATCGAAACCCGTGAATTTGCCTGCGCGTTGGAAACCGCAGAATGCAGAATGCGGGCAGTCTGACCAATGGTGAAAACCTGTGCAACGCCAAGGTCAGGAGCTTTTTGGCGCTTTTGTACGGAAACGGCTCTTGTTGATCTTCAGCGTGCGAATCCTCGCCTCGAGCGTCGACCGCGGGATCCCGAGTCGCGCCGCTGCTCCCGCAGGCCCGAACACGCGTCCGCCGCTGGCGCTTAACGCGTCTTCGACGATCGCCTTCTCGTGTGCAGCCAACGCGCCAGGCAGGCCGAGCCGGCTTTTGACAGGGTGTGTCGGTGGTAGCCAGCTCTCGTCGACCGTAAATTCGTCCGTGTCCGAAACGATGACTGAGCGTTCGATCACGTTTTGCAGTTCACGAACATTTCCAGGCCAGGGATATGACTGGAGGCGGTCCAGTGTCCGCTTGGCCACGCGCCGAAACGTCTTGCCCGCTTTACGCGCGTAGCGGCCGACGAAGTACTCCACCAGGACGGAGATGTCTTCCGGCCGTTCTCGTAACGCCGGCATTTCGAGCGGAAAAACGTTCAGTCGATAAAAGAGGTCTGGACGGTAGATCCCGTCCGTGACTGCAGCTGACAAGTCACGATTCGTGGCGGCAATTACGCGCACATCGACCTGGACGCGGTCCCGTCCTCCAACTCGCTCAAATTCCCGTTCCTGTAGCACCCGCAGCAGCGCGACCTGAATGTCGGGCGAGAGCTCACCGACCTCGTCGAGAAAGATCGTACCGCCATCCGCCAACTCGAATCGCCCGAGGCGTCGCTGAATGGCGCCTGTAAAGGCGCCTTTCTCATGGCCGAACAGTTCAGAGGCAATCAGGTCGCGGGGAATGGCAGCGCAGTTCACGGCCACAAACGCTCGCGGGCCGCGCCGGGACAGTCGGTGAATCGCCCGCGCTACGAGTTCTTTTCCCGTCCCGGTCTCGCCGGTGATGAGTACCGTCGAATCGCTGCCGGCAACTTTCGAGACTCGTGACAGTACGGCAGTCAGCGCAGGTGACGTACCCACGATCTCCTCGAACATGGAGGTGTTATCGATTTCCTCTCGAAGCGCGACGTTCTCTTGCTGCAGTCGCTCCTCGGCTCTCTTGCGCTCCTCGATATCCGTACACGCAACGTACCAGCGGCGGGCTTGTCCTTTATCGTCGCGGACGGGGTTGTAACGAGTCAGAAACCAGCGATAGTTTCCATCACCCTTGCGCAGCCGCGCCTCGATTTCAAAAGCGGAGCCGCTCAACAGCGCACCATCCCATTTAGCCCGGACCCGTTCCACATCATCGGGATGACCCAGAGCGCCATGGGGGGTGTCGCGCCACTCCTCAAGAGTGAGGCCAAAGTAGTCAAGTGCGACGCGGTTGACAAAGAGACGCTCACGGCGGGGGCCAAACACAGCTATGACTTGTGGCGTAAGGTCCAGGATTTGCCGGAGCTCCATTTCCTGCTCTTCAAGTTCTTCTTCAGCCTTCTTGCGCTCATCTATGTCGGTAAGCAAGCCATACCACCGAACAATAGAGCCCTGCGCATCACGCTGAGGTCGCCCACATACGTGAAACCAACGGTAGACACCGTCGGAGCGGCGAAAACGGTGGTCAATGTCGTACGAAACCCCTTGTTCAATTAATGGCCTCCAGACTGCGATTGCACTAGCGAGGTCATCTGGATGAAGGACATCGCCGGTCCGCCAGCCCTTCACTTGGTCAAGGGTCTTTCCGAAGTAGTCCAGGACTTGTTGGTTGACGAACTCGAGTTCGCCTTCCACTGTCGTGGCAACTACCTGAGCGTCGATGCTGTCCAGGACTAGGCGAAACCTCTCCTCACTGTGGCGAAGCCGTTCTTCGGCGCGCTGGCGTTCTTCAATGTCGAGGTTGGTCCCGACCCAACAGAGGAGCGTGCCATCGCTCGCTTGCAGTGGTTCGGCGCGACTGAGGAACCAGCGATACCCTCCTTCAGCGTTACGAACTCGAAACGTCACCTCACTGGCGCGACCCGTGCTCAGACAGTTCGACCACACTCGACGTGTTTCTTCGCGATCGTCCGGATGTAGTAAAGGGATATGGGAATCCCACTCTGCATCCGTATCGATACCGAACCGGAGAGGATGGTCATTCGGGAGACCAAGGTAATCGGCACATCGTTCGTTCACGAACGCGAGTCCACCGGACGGCACCGCGTACCACGTGTACGCCGGAATCACATTGAGGGTCGCTCGCAACTGTGCCCCAAGCGATTGATCCATACCCTGTGTCCCTCCTTGATTGTCCAGCATTTAACCATGGTCAATACCGTCACGGGTAGTGGCGATTAAGTCTATTTAGATTCAGCATGTTGCGACGGACCAGCAATTGCCACTGTACACGCCATCAGGATTCCTGCCGGCGATGACTGAAGGATATCCGTCGGCACCAGAACAGTAGTCGACGAGAAGGGAGACTGTCATGGCACGTGTGAACACGTTGCCGCCGCGCTTCTCGTCGGAGCCTGCAGGACAACGTCCAATCTCCCCCAGCCGGCCCAAGTACCAGCAGAGGACTCACCCGAAGCTTCCAATCTGGCGCCGCTCGACCTGCTGTACGTCTGCGGCAACCAGTTCCTGGCCACCAACTCCACCCGATTCCCCGCCAGCGTGACTTACCGGGTAGCAGGCACCGACGAGACCGGCAACCCGGAACTGCCGCCTGCGACCAGTTGGCTACGGCAAACTCCGACATTTGAGTGAGTAAAGTACGGCAAAGTCCAGCATCAAGCCCAGCAAACCCCAGCATCGGGTGACGCGAACTCGCGTACAGGGTAGCAAGTTGCTGGATTCTGGTGGTTACAGCGGTCCCTCTGAATCAGGAGAGTCCTGGTTCGACCCGTTTTGTTATGGTCTGCCGCAGATTTGTTCGTCGTGGATCAGCTTTCGCACCGGCGTAGACCCTACAACTCCCGCTCCGCCAGCCCGCGGAAGGCGTCGGGAACGGAGCGGCGGGCACCGAGGGCGACGGAGGCGTATCCGACGGATTCCCTGCCGAAACGGTCCCGGATCGTATCGATGGCGCGGTCGGTGAGGAGGCGCGCCATCCCTCTCTCAGCGCCGGGGCGCCGGGCCTCGTCGGCGAGGCCAAGCGGCAGATCCAGTTGCACGGCCGGCTGCTCCTCCAGATGCGATACCGAGATGGCAAGCAGAGAGATCGCGCGTTCTTCGGGATGGCTCTTGAGAACGGCGCGCACCAGGTCCTCGGCGATCTCAGCGAGGATCGCAGTCGCGGCGACAGGTTGCGGCAGCGTCACGGCGTGTGTAACCGAGCGGAGGTCGGCGAAGCGCACCCGCACCGTCACCGTCCGCCCGGATTTACCCTTCGCCCGAAGGCGCGAGCTGACCCGGTCGGCAAGGTGGCGGAGGGCTGGGCGGATGATCTGGTCCTCGACGGGTCTTCGGCCGAGCGCCGATTGCGCTCCGGCCGAGCGGGCGCGGACATGGGTCCGGATGGCGCGGGGGTCGCGGTTCCAGGCAAGGGCTGCCAGCTTCTCGCCCGCGGCGTGGCCGAGAAGCCGGGCAATCGCGCCTGTGGAGCTCTTGGCCAGGTCGCCGATGGTAGCGATGCCGCTTTCGGCCAGTCGCGCCCTGGTCGCCGGGCCGACACCCCACATCATCTCCACCGGCAAATCATGAAGGAAGGCGAGCTCGGTCCCCGGCTCGACGACAACCAGCCCGTCGGGCTTGGCGACCTGCGAAGCGATCTTGGCGAGGTGTTTTGTGCTGGCGACGCCGACCGAGATGGGCAGCGTCAGTTCGTCGCGCACGCGTCGGCGAATCGCCGCGGCGATCTCGACCGGCTTGCCGAAGAGGTGTGTGCAGCCTGCAACGTCGGCGAAAGCTTCATCGATCGAGATCCGCTCGACCAGCGGCGTGAAGTCTCCCAGTATCCTGATCGCGGCGTCGCCGAGCCGTTGGTACTCCTCGAAATGCCCGCCGACGAAGACCAGGTCGGGGCAAAGCGCTCGCGCCCGCCGGCCCGGCATGCCCCCGTGGACGCCGAACGCCTTCGCTTCATAGGAGGCCGCGAGCACCACACCGCCTCCTACCGCGATCGGCTTCCCCTGGAGGGACGGATCGAGCATCTGTTCGACTGAGGCGTAGAAGGCGTCGAGGTCCGCATGAAGGATTGTGCCGGTGTCCATAGCAAGCTCACCTCCCAAGATGCGCCAGTGCCCGGCGGATCGCCGTGGTATCGCCCTGTAGAGCGTTCAGCCGGTCGAGCACGTCCTGGAGCCCGGCACGCAGTCCCTTCAGCTCTACCGCGGCGCTCTGAGGTTGCAGGGTGATCCGATGGCCGGTCTGCTGCAGCGCAATCAGGGAGTCCGGCGGCCAGCCGGCGGGCCAGAGCCCCTCGAGGATGTGAATGGCGCGCTCGAGCCGCGAGAGTGTAGCGGGTACGCCGTCGAGCAGCGAGTCATTGCGGCCGACCGGCAGCTCGACCTCGAGGGTTGAGGCCCTACGGATGTCTGCCTCCGGCGCATGGATCACGATGCTCGCCGCGTTGCCGTCGTAGCTCCAGCCAGGGGCGGGCGGCACCGGCTCGGCGTCGGGCCCGCCGGCTGGGGTCGCAATGGCCAGCTGCCGGGTTGCGGCATCCGCCGCCTGCTTGCCGCCCACGTAGCGGATTTCCTTTCCGTTCCAGAGCACGCGCCTCGGCGGCCAGCTGCCCACCAGCTGGATTATGTAGCCGCGTCTCGCGGGTAGCCCTTTGAAGTTGCCAATGGTTGGTCCGATGCGCAGGTCCACCGTGCCATTCGCGGCGTGCCGCTGGCTCACGGGCGTCCACGCGAATCTCCCGCTCTGATAGCCCAGGTCATCACCGGCGTCCTGGTAGACCCGGGTATCCCCCGAGTCGCCTGGAAAAACGGTGAGGGCGAGGAGGTCTTTCCGCTGAGCGTCGCTCCGGAGCGCGGTGGTCGCGATCGGGACGATCGCGCCGGCCCGGACGTACACCGGTACCTCGTCCAGCGCGAACGCGCGGGTGACCACCGCGGGGCCGTGAAGGCGCGTGCCGGTGAACCACTCGTACCAGTCTCCCGGCGGCAGCCACAGGCGCTGGTGCGCGAGCAGCGTGTCGGGTGACATCGGGGCGGTGATCGGCCGCACGATCATGTCCGGGCCGAAGCCGTACTCGTCCGCGAAGTCATACGCCGCGCTGTCGGAGGGCCAGTCGTAGTACAACGGATGCGCCAGAGCCATGCCGGTCTCGTACGCCTGCCGTGCAGCAGTGTAGATGTACGGAATCATGGCGTAGCGCAGCATGAATGCCTGACGCATAACCCGGAAATATTCCGTGGGATATGCCCAGATGCGGCGCTCGGCGTCAGGATTCTTCGTGGTATGTGTGCGCAGGATCGGGCTGAAGATGCCGAACTGGATCCAGCGCGTGTACAGCTCGGGCGAGACTTCGCCGTTCAGGTGCCCGCCGATGTCGTGACTCCAGTAGCCGAAGCCCACGTTCGCGGCGGTGGCCGTGAAATACGGCTCGAAGGCGAGCGCGCCCCAGGTGGAGAATGCGTCGCCGGAAAAGCCGATCTGGTACCGGTGGTTGCCCAGCCCGCCCCAGCGATGGAAGATCAGCGGGCGCGCCTTGCCCTCCGCTTGCATGTGGGTGAAGAAGAGGTAGTTGATCCACCAGGTCGGGTTGAGCCCGGCGACGGCGGTCGTGTCCCACTGCTGCCAGTCCAGCCACCAGAAATCCACGCCCTGCCGTTCGAGCGGAGCGATAATGTCCTTGAAGTAAGCGTCGGCGAAGCGCTTGTCGGTGGGGCGGAACGGCACGTACCGCCGGGCGGCGGGATCGATCCCCATATCCCGCGCCATCTCGGGGTAATGCGTCTCCCACGGCTGGATGCCGCTGGCGGGATGCAGGTTGAGGGGCGTGCGCAGGCCCTGCTGCGCCGTCCAGTCGAGGAATGCTTCAGGATTTGGGAAATAGGCGGGGTTCCAGGAGTATCCCGTCCAGCCCTTGGATTGTCCCGCCTGGTCCTTGGGCGCGTTGTCCCAGCGCAGCTCGAAGGTGTTGTGCCAGTCCATGTCGATCACGAGCACGTCGAGCGGCACGTCGAAGATGTCGAACTGGCGGACCAGGTCCGTGAACTCCTGGTCGGTATAGGCCCAGTAGCGCGACCACCAGGCGCCGAACGCGAAACGCGGCGGCATTGGCACCCGACCCGCCACCTTGATGAAGTCGGCCAGCTCGCCCTTGTAGTCGTGGCCATAGCCGAAGAAATAGAGATCCTGGCGTTCGCCCTCCGGCCGCGCGAGGACCCAGCCGCTCCGGTCGAACAAGGGCCGCTGGCTGTCGTCCACCACGCTCCAGCCCGCGCGCGACAGCAGGCCGGGCTCCAGGGGGACGGGACCATTGGCACCATCCAGCGTGCGTGTCGTGCCTTTGAGGTTAGCACTGTCCGACTCGCTCGGGTTCCAGACGACATCGCGCCCGTCCACGTGGAGCCGCACCTCGAGGTTGCCGGGCCGAAAGCGCCCGCTCCCGCGCAGGTAGCGCAGCGTGAGGTTGTCGGTCTGGACTGTGAGCCAGCCGCCGGTTCGGCGCAGGGTGTAGTGGGGGACGGCAAGGCGCCGGTGGATGAAGACGAGGGACGCCCGGTTCTCGAAGTGTCCGTCCGCGCTCCACTCCATCCGTACCAGCCGGGACGTGAGCAGGGTGAAGCGCGCGTGGCCCTCGACGACCGTGGCGGCCGGGTCGGCTATCGGATCAGCAATGGCGACCTGTGTCGCTTTCAGAGCAGCCGGGATTTGCCGCCGCGATGGCGTCTGGACCGCCGCCCGCGTGGCGGCTGGCGTGGTGAGCGCGAGGGCACCGAGAGAGAGCAGCGCCAACGTACGCATGCCGCGACCTCCTGTGCTACTTGGCCGGCGGCGCTCCGTGGTCGCGCACGATCTTGCCGCCCTTCATGACGAAACGCCACGTTGTACTGGGATGAGAGAGCCCACCGGTCGTTCGCGCGGCGGGGTCTTTGCTACCCGGACCATGACTCGCCGGGTCGATGCGTCGAGGCGGTTCGCGGGTCGTCCTTCGGGTTGACGTAGGTGATCACGAAAGCGCCCGTACACGCGGAGCTGCTCGCGTGGTGCGCATGGTGCGTCCTCCGAAGATGCCGTTCAGCCGGTACCCACGAGCCAATTCCAGATGCACGATAGAGAGCGGTACCGCCCTCGGCTAGG
>JBJMLD010000228.1:0-7505 GCA_045805545.1 Solirubrobacteraceae bacterium
CGCTGCGCCACCGACGTCACGATCGGCACCCGCTACGCGCGCGAGCCGATCAAGCTCGACATCCCGATCACGATCGCCGGGATGAGCTTCGGGGCGCTGTCCGGGCCGGCCAAGGAGGCGCTCGGACGGGGGGCCACCGAGATGGGCACTTCCACGACGACCGGCGACGGCGGGATGACGCCTGAAGAGCGCGAGCATTCGCACACGCTGGTCTACCAGTTGCTGCCGTCGCGGTATGGGATGAACCCCGATGACCTGCGCCGCGCTGACGCGATCGAGGTCGTGGTCGGCCAGGGCGCCAAGCCGGGCGGTGGCGGGATGCTGCTGGGGCACAAGATCTCCGACCGGGTGGCGTCGATGCGCGATCTGCCAACCGGGATCGATCAGCGCAGCGCCTGCCGCCACCCCGACTGGACGGGTCCCGACGACCTGGAGATCAAGATCGAGGAGCTCCGGGAGATAACCGACTGGCGGATCCCGGTCTACGTCAAGGTCGGTGCGACGCGTACGTACTACGACGTGGCGCTGGCCGTCAAGGCCGGCGCCGACGCGATCGTGCTGGACGGGATGCAGGGCGGCACGGCGGCCACCCAGGAGGTGTTCATCGAGCACGTCGGGATCCCGATCCTGGCCGCGATCCCGCAGGCCGTCGAGTCGCTCCAGGAACTCGGCATGCACCGGCGGGTGCAGCTGATCGTCTCGGGCGGGATCAGGACCGGGGCCGACGTGGCCAAGGCGCTGGCGCTCGGCGCCGACGCGGTCTCGATCGGCGTGGCGGCGTTGATCGCACTGGGTGACAACGCGCCCGAGCACGACGCCGAGTACCGGCGAATCGGCTCCGCGGCCGGCTACTACGACGACTACCAGGCCGGACTCGATCCGGCCGGCATCTCGACCCAGGAGCCCGAGCTGGCGGCGCGGCTTGACCCGATCGAGGCCGGCCGGCGGCTGGCCAACTACCTGCGCACGCTCGTGCTCGAGACGCAGACGCTGGCGCGCGCGTGCGGCAAGTCGCACGTGCACAACCTGGAGCCTGAGGATCTCGTCGCGCTCACGATCGAGGCGGCCGCGATGGCGCGCGTGCCACTGGCGGGGACGAGCTGGGTGCCGGGCCGCGTAACCTAGCCGGCGTGGCCGCGCCGGATCGCGCGGGCGCTCCCTGAGGTAATCGGCCTGCTCGCCTCGGACGTTCGTCCAGTTTCCGGCATTTCGGCGCAAGCCCGGCCACATGCGTCCGATGACCAGGCTGAAAACCTAACTGAAAAGGGCAAACCCGGCGCGAGCCGGGGACGCAAAGCCAGAGGTCTCGTGGGGTTGCGAGATAGCTCGGCTGCCAGTGCACACCACGGAAGGTGCGTACGAAATGAAGAAGTGCCTTTTCAGCCTCCGCGCCCTGACACTAGGCGCGTTGCTCGCTGGCCTGACAGCGCTACCGGCGCAGGCCGCCACCACGCTCGCCACCACGCTCGACACGTCGATCTGCTTGGACCAAGCGTTCTCCCAGCCGTTCCTAACGGCCGGTGACAGCAACTGGTACACGCTGGTCCCCGGACAGAGCGACAACGGCTTCGACGGTGCCGGATGGACGTTGAGCGGCGGGGCGAAGGTCGTCTCGACCCAGCTCGCCGACGGGTCCAGGGCATCCGTCCTCGACCTACCGAGCGGATCGACAGCGGTCAGCCCGACGATCTGCGTCATGTCGAGCTACCCGACCGCCCGGACAATGGTCCGCAACGTCGTCGGGTCCGAAGGCGTGTACTTCTACGTGTCCTACCAAGGCACCAAGACGTGGGACACCCCGAAGAACACCGGCCAAGTTCACGGCAACGGCAACGCTTGGACGCTCGGGACTCCGGTCAAGATCCAGCCCAACTCCGTCGCCGGCTGGCAGCCGATGCGGATTTCGTTGATTGCGGGCGGGAAGACCAGCGAGTTCCAGCTCTACAACCTGTACATCGATCCACGCATGACGCGGTAGCGCCGCGGCGCCGTCGGGTGGCTACGGCGCGCCGGGGGCGGCGCCGTCGCCGTTGCCGCCGAGGGCGCGGGTCAGCTTGCCGGCTTCCTCGCGCAGCACTCCGAGCAGCATGACCGGGTCCTCGAGCCTGTTGGCCGGCCCCTGGATTCCGAGGATCGCGGCCAGGCGGTACTCGCGCCCCCACACCGGCGCGGCAATCGCGTTGACGTCGGCGTCGCGCTCGCCGAACACGGTGCCGTAACCGCGCTCGCGCACGCGGGCTATCTCGTTGCTCAGTTGCGTGCGGTCGGTGATGGTGCGGTCGGTCAGGGCGATGAGGTCGCGCTCGCGGGGAAGCGGCCCCCCGCCGAAGGCCAGCATCACCTTGCCCACCGCCGTGGCGTGGGCGACGCTCGGCTGACCGAGGCGGGCCATCGAGACGACGCTTGAGCGCGACGGCGCCGAGTCGACCGTGATCGCCTCGCGCTCACCGGGCAGTGACAACGTCGAAGTCTCGCCCGTGCGCTCCATCAGCTCGACGAGCACCGGGCGGGCCAGCACCTGCACATCGAGCCGGGCCAGTACGCGGTTGGCCAGCGTGACGAGCGACAGACCGAGCCGGTAGGGGCCCTGACCGTCGCGCTGGACGAGTCCGGCGGACTCGAGCGTGGCCAGCAGGCGCGAGGCCGTGCTCGGGTTCACAGCGATCCGCCGGGCCAGCTCGTTGACGCCGAGCCCGTCGGCGCTGTCACGCAGCTCATCGAGTACGGCGAGCGCGCGGGCGACCGAAGCGACCGGTCCATATTGCGCCATACGCAACAGTATTGCGTGCAGCGCGACAGTTGTCTAGGATGGCCTCGACCTTGTCGTTCGTTCTGAATTGTCCGTTTTGCGGGGTCCGAGAGGTGGCGGACTTCGCGTTCGGTGGCGAGGTGACCGCTCGGCCACGTGAGCAGCCCTCGCTGCGCGAGCTCTCGCAGTACAACTACTTCCGCCGCAACGTGGCGGGCGTGCAGCGCGAGTGGTGGTATCACCGCTCCGGCTGCCGGACCTGGTTCCAGGCCGACCGCGACACGCGCACGAACGAGGTGCTCCAGGTCGGACTTGCCGGAAAGCTCGCCGCGCTGGAGACCCGATCGTGAGCCGGCTCCCGCCGCAGCCCGCCGAGCAGATCGACCGCAACAAGCCGGTCAAGTTCACCTTCGACGGCAAGTCGATCGCTGCCTTGGAAGGGGACACGATCGGTTCGGCGCTGTATGCCGCCGGGCGGCGGGTGTTCTCGCGCAGCTTCAAGTACCACCGCCGCCGCGGACTGATGTGCTGCGCGGGTAACTGCCCCAACTGTCTGGTCGCGGTCGACGGCGCTCCCGGCGTGCGCGCTTGCACCGAGCCCGTCCGCGACGGCATCCGCGTCGAGCACCTGAACGCCAGCCCGAGCCTCGAGCACGACTTCATGGGCGTGACCGACGCCGTCGGCGGGCCGTTCACGCCGCCCGGCTTCTACTACAAGACGTTCATCCGTCCGCGCCGGCTGTGGCCGACCTTCGAGAAGGTCTTGCGCAACGCCGCCGGTCTCGGCCGACTCCCCGAGACGCAGGCGGAGCGGACCTGGCGCACCGAGTACCGGCGCCGGCACGCCGACATTCTCGTCGTCGGCGGGGGCGCGGCCGGGCTGGCCGCCGCCACCGCAGCCGCCGGTCGGGGTGCCGACGTGGTCCTCGTCGACGAAGGCCCGCGCCCCGGTGGCCGGCTGCTGTGGGAGGGCGGACAGGAGCATGCGCGCACGCTGCTTCTGGGCGCGCGCAAGGCTGGCGTCGAGATCCTCTCCAGTGCGTCCGCCATGGGCTACTTCGATGGGCTCGTTGCCGTCTGGCAGGGCGACACGCTCCACCAGATCCGTGCCGCGCACCACATCTTCGCCACCGGTGCCGTCGAGCAGCCGCTGGTGTTCGCCGGCAACGATCTGCCGGGTGTGATGCTGTCCAGCGGCGCCCGCCGACTGGCCGCGCTCTACGCGGTGGCGCCGGGGCGCCGCGCCGTGATCGTCACGACGTCTGATCGTGGCATCCGCGTCGCGCTGGCCCTCCAGAGCGCCGGCGTCGAGGTGGCGCTCCTCGCCGACCTGCGGCGCGAGCCCTCGCGGGCAGCCGCTCGGCTGCAGGCCAACGGCATCGAGTCCGTCCACGGCTGGACCGTCGTGGCGGCGCGGGGCAAGCGCGCGGTCACGGGCGTCGCGCTGGCACCTTTGAGCGGACTGGGGTCGACCGCCGACCGGCGCGAGATCCAGTGCGACCTGCTCGTGGTCTCGGGCGGAGACGCCCCGGCGAGCTCGCTCGTCCTCCAGGCCGGCGCCAAGACCGTGTACGACGAGGCGCTCGGACATTTCCGCGTCACCGATCTGCCGCCCGGAGTGTCGATCGCCGGACAGCTCGCTGGCGAAGGGCCCTGGGGCATCGCGGCGGAGTCCGGCGAGCTGGCCGGGCTGAACGCCGCCCACGGCCTCGGTTTGGCCGAGAACGGCTCGTCCGGGCGCCGCGACGAATTGCGCAACCGGCTCAGGGTCGCGGCGCGGGAACCGGTGGCAGTGCCACCGCCCGTCACCGGCGAGGGTTCGAGTGCCCGCGCCTTTGCGTGCTTCTGCGAGGACGTGAGCGCCAAGGACATCAAGCGCAGCGTGACCGAGGGCTATGACTCGATCGAGCTGTGCAAGCGCTACACGACCGTGACCATGGGCCCGTGCCAGGGCCGTATGTGCCAGCTGCCCGCGATCCGCCTGATGGCGCGCGAGACCGGCCAGTCGCTGGCCAAGGTGGGCACGACGACGGCGCGACCGCCTTGGTCGACGGTGCCGCTCGCGGCGCTGGCCGGCCGCCCGTTCGAGCCGGCCAAGCGCTCCTCGATCCACGGCCGTCACCGCGAGCTCGGCGCGAACGTGATGTGGGCCGGCGACTGGCGCCGCCCCTACGACTACGGCGATCCCGAGGCCGAGGTCCAGGCCGTGCACGAGCGAGCCGGGCTGATCGACGTCTCGACCTTGGGCAAGTTGCTCGTCCGCGGGCCGCAGGCCGGCGAGTTCCTCGATCGGCTCTACCCGAACCGCATGTCGACCCTGAAGCCGGGGCGCGTGCGCTACGGCGTGCTGACGAGCGACGCCGGGCGGATCATGGACGACGGCACGACGAGCCGGCTCGACGACGAGACCTTCTACGTGACGACGACGTCGAGCGGGGCGGGCGCGGTCGAGCAGTGGTTCTCGTGGTGGCTGGCCGATTGGGGTATGGACGTGACGCTGACGGACGTCACCCAGGGCCTTTCGGCCGTGAACTTGGCCGGTCCGCGCGCGCGGGAGATCCTGACGGGATTGACCGACGCCGACGTCTCGGCGGAAGGCTTCGTGTATCTGGACGCTCGTCAGGCGCCGGTCGCCGGGGTGCCGTGTCTGCTCCTGCGGATCGGCTTCGTCGGCGAGCTCGGCTACGAGATCCACTTTCCGACGGCCTACGGCGAGGACGTCTGGGATGCGCTGCTGCGCGCCGGCGAGCCGTTCGGGATCAAGCCGTTCGGCCTAGAGCCACAGCGGGTGCTGCGCCTGCAGAAGCAGCACATCATCGTCGGCCAGGACACGGACTCCGAGTCGACCCCGTTCGGGGCCGCCATGCCCTGGGCGGTCAAGCTCGACAAGGAAGAGGCGTTCATCGGCAAGTGGGCGCTCGAGCGAGTGGCTTCGGCTTCGGCTTCTGCTTCGGCTGGGGTGGCCCTTGTTGGCTTCACGTTGGGCGATGGCCATGTGCCGACTGAGGGTGCGGTGGTGCTGGGGTCTGACGGGTCCGCGGCCGGCCAGGTCACGAGCGCGCGGATGTCGCGCCGGCTGGGCAAGGTGATCGGGATGGCGTGGGTGCCGGCCGCGCTGGCCAGCGACGGCGCCAGCATCACGATCGCCGACAACGGATCGCGTCTCGTCGCCTCGGTCATGACCGAGCCGTTCTATGACCCGCAGGGGGAGCTGTTGCGCTCATGAGCGCGCTCGACTTCTTGACGCCGTCCGCGCCGGCGGCCGGGGATGTGCTGGCACGCTCGCCGATGGAGCGCTTGGCCCGCGCGGCCGGAGCTCGCTTTGAGGTCCGAGACGGGTGGAACGTCCCGGTGGCGTTCGGCGAGCCGCGGGTTGAGGCGGAGCGGATCGATCGATTCGTCGGTTTCGCGGACCGGTCTTGGCTGGTCAAGCTTGAAGTGAGCGCGTCGGCTGAGGCTGTCGCCGGGCTGGAGCTGTCGCCCGGCGTGGCTGAGCTGCGCGGGGGCGCGTGGTGGTGCCCGGTGACGCCCGAGCGGGTGCTTGTGCTGGGCGAGCCGGGGGACGTGGGCTTGCGCGCTCGTGCGGACACGCTTGGCGGGCGGGTCGTCGATGTCACTTGCGGGCTCGCCGCGCTTGTCTTGGCCGGCCCGCTCTGCCGTGAGCTGCTGGCCCGCTTCTGCGCCATCGACGTTCGATCGGCGGTTTCGCCCGTCGCCTCGTTCCGGCCCGGGTCGGTGGCGCGGACCCCCGGGTACGTGTTGGTCGAGGGCGAGGACCGGCTGCTGATCATGGTCGGCTGGGCGCTCGGGCAGTACCTGTACGAGGTAGTGGCCGACGCGGCGGAGCACCTCGGTGGCGGGCCTGTCGGTGTCGACGCGCTTTCGGCGGTGGCCAATGCGTGACCTGTTCCGCACCCGGCGCATGTGGCGAAAGCCCGGCGAGCTCCGGGATTCGTATGACGTCGTGATCGTCGGGGGCGGCGCGCACGGCCTGGCCACGGCTTACTACTTGGGCCAGCTGGGCGTGCGGAACGTGGCTGTTTTGGAGCAGAGCTACATCGGTTCGGGCGCGGCCGGCCGCAACACGACGATCCTCCGCTCCAACTACAAGACGCCCGAGGGCGCGCGCTTCTACGACGCCAGCGTGAAGATGTACGAGCGGCTCTCGGCCGAGCTCGATTTCAACCTGCTGTTCTCGCAGTGCGGACACCTGACGCTCGCCCATTCCGACCGGGCGATGTTCGTGATGGCCAACCGGGCCGAGGTCAACCGCACCTACGGAATCGACTCGCAGCTCGTCGATGCCGCCGAGGTCAAGCGGCTGTGCCCGCAGCTCAACGTCTCGCCGGACGCCACGTATCCGATCTACGGCGCTCTCTATCACCCGCCCGGCGGGATCATCCGCCACGACGCGGTCGTCTGGGGCTACGCGCGGGGCGCGGACCGGGCGGGCGTCGAGATCCACCCGTACACCGAAGTGACCGGGTTCGAGCGCTCGAACGGCCGGGTTACCGCGGTGCAGACGAACCGGGGCATTGTCCGGGCCGGGCAAGTGATCAGCGCGACTGCCGGCTGGAGCACGCTGCTCTGTGCGATGGCCGGCGTCGAGCTGCCGATCACCACCCACATCCTCCAGGCCTGCGTGACCGAGCCGGTCAAGCCGCTACTCGACGTGGTGATCGTCTCCTCGCAGATGCACGTCTACATCTCCCAGTCGGACCGCGGGGAATTTGTGATGGGCTCGGAGATCGAGCCC
>JBJMLD010000229.1:0-10243 GCA_045805545.1 Solirubrobacteraceae bacterium
CACGGCCTGGATGGCCACGTTGGCGCCCTTGCCGCCGCCGGGGAGCAACACGACCAGAGCGGCGATCACCAGCACGATGATCACGTTGCGGACGTTCTTATTGATCGTCATCAGGACTTAAGCGTACGCCCGTCTCACACCGGCGGGAACGCCACCTCGACCTCCAACCCGCCCTCGGCCCGTGGCTGCACCCGCAGGGACGCGTCGTGCGCGACGGCGATCGCTTGCACGATCGACAGCCCGAGGCCGACGCCGTTGGCGTGCCGAGTCCGCGCGCCGTTTCGCCGGCGGAACGGCTCGACCAGCTGGGCCGCCTCCGCTGCCGGGACCACTTGGCCGGCGTTGCTGACCCGGAGAACGGCGCCGGATCCGTTGGCCGAGGTCCGGACCCGAACAAACCCGCCGGGCTGGTTGTGGTGGATCGCGTTCTCGACCAGGTTGGCCACCAGCCGCTCGACCAGAGCCGGATCGCCGCTCACCCCGGCCGCATGCAGATCCGCCGAGATCGCCACGTCGCGCGCCGTCGCCCCGCGCACGACTTCCCGTGTAACCGCGGCCAGATCGACCGACCGGCGGGACTCGAGCCCGCGCTGGCTGCGGGCCAGCGTTAGCAGCGACTCGATCAGCCGCTCCTGCTGTTCGCCGGCCGCCAGAACCCGTTCGCAGGTGGCGCGCAGCGACCCGGCGGTGGCGTGCGGATCGGCGAGCGCCACCTCGACCAGCGTCCGCTCGACCGTGATCGGCGTGCGCAGCTCGTGCGACGCGTTGGCCACGAAGCGGCGCTGCGACTCGAAAGCCGACTCGAGCCGCCCGAGCAGCCCGTCGAACGTGTCCCCCAGCTCCTTCAGCTCGTCGGTCGGTCCGTCGACCGCCAGCCGCTCGTGCAGATTGCGCTCGGTGATCCCGCGGGCGCGCGTGGCCATGGTGCGCATCGGGCGCAGCGCGCGGCCGGCCATCAGCCAGCCGAGACCGATCGAGACGATGGCCATGATGCCCAGGGCCAGCCCGGAGCGAGTGAGCAGCGCGTTCAGCTGGGCGCTGCGCTGCTGATCGAGCTTGGCGCGGGCCTGGGCCTCGATCTTCGACGCGAACACCTGGAAGCGCCTCGATCCGGGAGGCGGCGGCATTGGCGCCTTGCCGTGCTCGGAGAAATAGATCATCGACCGCTGCCCGCTCGGCAGGGTCTTCGGGGTCTGAGCCGCGCCGCCTTTCGTCACCGGCGCCGCCGCCGAAACACCGCTGAACACCACTGTCCGCTTGCTCTGGTCGGACACGCTGTGGGCCACGAGCCCGTACGTGATGGCGAGCAGAATCGCGCCGGCCACGATGAACAGGGCGCCGTAGAGCATCGTCAGCCGGAGCCGCAGCGTCCAGCGGGGCTCAAATGCGATAGCCCGCACCCGGCACCGTCTCGATCACCGGCGGGTCGCCGAGCTTGCGCCGCAGCCGGCTCACCGTCACCTTGACCACGCCCGAGAACGGATCGGCTGCCTCGTCCCAGGCGCGCGCGAGGAGATCCTCGGCCGACAGCACTGCACCACGAGCGCCGAGGAGCAGCTCCAGCACGGCGAGCTCCTTGGTGCTCAGCTCGAGCCGCCGGCCGGCCCTGTGCGCCACGCGCTGCGCCGGATCGAGCCGTAGATCCCCTTTGGCCAGGACGGGCGGCAGGGCCGGCTGGGCTCGCCGGGCCAGCGCCCTGACCCTCGCCACGAGCTCGGCGAAGGCGAACGGCTTGGGCAGGTAATCGTCGGCTCCGAGGCCGAGGCCGACAACCCGATCCTCGATCCCGGCCGACGCGGTAAGCATCAGCACACGCGCGCGCTCGCCGCGCTCGGCGAGAAGCTGGCACACGCGGTCACCGTGGATCTCAGGGAGATCGCGGTCGAGCACGATCACGTCGTAGCCGTAGACGCCGGTCCGCTGCAGCGCGCCGGCGCCGTCGAATGCGACGTCGACGGCCATGCCCTCGCGCCGCAGCCCGATGGCCAGCGTTTCGGCCAGCTCCTCATGATCCTCCACGACCAACACGCGCATGCGCCTCGCAACTGTCTCTCAGCCAGGTAAGAGCTCCTGAAGTCCTGCTGAGGATGGCCCGGACCGGGTTACGCGTCGGTAACAGCCCCCGTTCCCGTGCGGTAACCGCCCGAGGCGTACCACTTGCGGCATGCGAAACCACACCATCCCGCTCCTGCTCAGCGCCGGCGCGCTGCTCGCTGGCTGTGGCGCCGCCGCCTCCGGGAGCACCGGTTCCGGCAGCGGCCCGTCATCCGACAAGCACGCCCAGGGCGTCGCGTTCGCCACCTGCATGCGCAGCCACGGCGTCTCGAACTTCCCGGACCCCAAGACCGGCAGCGAGGGCAACCTCCAGTTCCAGTCGACGCCGGGCCACACCTCGGTGAACGGCGTCTCTGTCAACGGCCCGGCGTTTCAACGCGCGATGCAGAGCTGCCGCTCCAAGCTGCCAAACGGTGGCAAGGCGGAGCCGCTCAATGCCGCCCGCAAGCAAGCCATGCTCCGGTTCTCGCAATGCATGCGGGCGCACGGCGTGACCGGCTTCCCCGACCCGACCTTCCCCGGTGGCGGCGGCGCACAGATTCGAATCGACAAGTCGATGGGCGTCAATCCGCAGTCGCCGGCGTTCAAGGCCGCCCAGCAGGCGTGCGGGTCGGCCCTCGGCAAGCCGATTTCGGCCGGCGGTCCGTGAGCCGGCACCTGCCGACAGTTAGCCGGCGATCGTCTCCCAGCGCTCGTATAGCTGCTCGACCGCGCGCTTGGCCGCTTCGTGGCGGGCCTGCGACTCCGCGGTCTTGTCCGGCGTCGACCAAGCCGCCGGCGCCGACAGCTCGTCCTCGACGGCGCGGAGCGCGGCCTCCGCGGCTTCGATCTCGACTTCGAGGCGCTGCTGCTCGCGCCCCGAGCCGTTGCCGGGCTTGGCGGCGACGGGGCGCGCGCGGGCCGCTCGCGGCTTGGCTGCCCTCTTCGCTGCGCGCGCGGCCGCCCGTTCGGCCGCTCGTTCCTCGCGGGCCCGGACGTACTCGGGCCAGCCACCCACGTAACTGTGCAGATGCCCGTCCTCGAACGCCACCGTGCGCTTGCCCACGGCGTCGAGCAGCGCCCGGTCGTGGGAGACGAGCAGCAGCGAGCCCTTGAACTCGTCGAGCGCGCGCTCGAGCGCCTCGCGGCTCTCCAGGTCGAGGTGGTTGGTCGGCTCGTCGAGGATCAGGACGTTGGCGCCGGAGTGCACGAGGATGGCCAGCGACAGGCGCCGGCGCTCGCCGCCGGACAGGCCGTCGAGCGG
This sequence comes from Solirubrobacteraceae bacterium, assembly GCA_045805545.1. Classification (GTDB taxonomy): domain Bacteria; phylum Actinomycetota; class Thermoleophilia; order Solirubrobacterales; family Solirubrobacteraceae; genus Palsa-465. Next base: position 3,299 of record JBJMLD010000229.1, read on the forward strand.
CTTCTCGGCCTCCTCGCCGGAGAACATGAACCGGCCGAGCAGCGCCCGGGCCTTGTTCGGTGGGAGGCCGGTCAGGTGGGTGGTCGCCTCGACTACCGTGCGCGCGCTTCCGGCGTTTAGCTCCTCGGCGTGCTGGGACAGATAGCCGAGCTTGACGTTGTGCCCGGTTCGCAGCTTGCCCTGCTCCAGCTCGCGCCGGCCGGCCAGCGTCTCGATCAGCGTGGTCTTGCCGGCCCCGTTCGGACCCACCAGTGACACGTGCTCGCCCCGTTCAAGCCAGAGCTCGGCGTCCTCGAGCAGCAGCTTTTCGCCGGCGGCGATCCGCCCGTGCTCGAGCTCGAACACGACCCGGCCGGAACGCTCGGGCGGCTTGAACGCGAACTCGAGCGCCGCGCCGTCGCGCGGATCACGGTTCAGGCGGTCCATCCGCTGGAGCTTCTTGGCCCGCGATTGGGCCTGCCGGGCTCGGGTCCCGGCCCGGAAGCGGGTGACGAAGCGCTCGAGGCGCTCGATCTCGGCCTGCTGGCGCTCGATCGCCCGGCCCAGCGCCAGCTCGCGCGCCGCCCGCTCGCGCCGCCAGGCGTGCCACGGCCCGGGGAAGAACTTCCCGCGCCCGGCCTCGAGCTCCAGGACGGATGTTCCGACCGCCTCCAGGAACCAGCGGTCGTGGGCCACGAGCACGATCGCCGCGTCGAGGCTGTTCAGGTGTGCCTCGAGCCATTCGAGCGACTCGATGTCGAGGTGGTTGGTCGGCTCATCGAGGAGCAACAGGTCGGGGTCGCCGGCCAGCGCGCGCCCCAGCGAGGCGCGGGTGAGCTCGCCGCCTGAGAACGTCTGCAGTGAGCGGTCGAGGTCGGTGTCGTCGCGGAAGCCGAGGCCGTGCAGCGTGGCCAGCGCGCGGTCGCGCCAGGTGTAGCCGCCGGCGTGCTCGAGCCTCGCCTGAGCCCCTGCGTAACGGGTCAGCGTCGCCTCGTCGTGCGCGCCGCCGGCCATTGCCTGCTCCAAGGACGCCAGCTCCTGCTCTATCGCCACCAGCTCGCGGGCTCCGCCTAGCACGTAGTCCCGCAGCGACAGCCCCCGCTCGCGCGGCGGGCGCTGGTCGTGAAGCGCAACCTTCGCCCCCTTGGCGAACACGATCTCGCCGAAGTCGACCGACGCTTCGCCCGCCAGCATCCGCAGCAGCGTGGTCTTGCCGGCGCCGTTGCGCCCGGACAGGGTCATCCGCTCGCGGCGCTCGAGCTTGAACGAGATCGAGCGCAGCAGCGGCTCGCCGGCGATGTCCTTGCCAACGTCTGACGCGATCACTACGGCCATGACGTTGATGGTACGAACCGGGGGTTGGCCGAGAAACGTCAAGCATGCTGACGTTTTTCGGCCACCCTCGGCGGGAAGTAGCATCACGGCCGTGCCGAAGCCGACTTGGCCCCCCGTCCCCCCGTTTGACATGCCGCCGGCCCGGACGGTCCGCCTGCCGGACCGGGGAGAGTTCTTCCTGCGCGACACGGGTGGCGACGGCCCGGTCGTGATGCTGCTGCACGGCTGGATGGCCTCGGCCGATCTCAACTGGGCGGCGGCCTACGGCGACCTAGAGCGCGCCGGCTACCGCCTGCTGGCCATCGACCATCGCGGGCATGGCCGCGGACTGCGGCCGATGGAGCGCTTCCGGCTCAGAGACTGCGCCGCCGATGCCGCGGCCGTCCTGCGGCACCTCGGCCTCGCGCCGGCGACCGTGGTCGGCTACTCGATGGGCGGAGCGATCGCCCAACTTGTCGCCTACGAGCACTCCGACGTGGTGAGTGGTCTCGTCCTCAGCGGCACCGCGCTGCACTGGCAGGAGAAGGAAGTCCAGCGCCGCTTCCGCGCGCTCGGCGTGTTCGGCCTGTCGCTCTCGGTGGCGCCGCGCCTGTCGTGGCAGATGGGCTTCCGCGCCGTCGGGTTGCGCCGCTCCCCGCAGACGGCCTGGCTTCAGTCCGAGCTGATGCGCCACTCCGCCAGCGACATCACCGAAGCCGGCCGCGAGATCGGCCGCTTCGACGCCCGGCCATGGGCCTCGACGGTGCGGGCCCCGGTCGCCGTGGCGCTCACGACCAAGGACGAACTGGTGCCGCCGCGCAAACAGCGCCAGCTGGCCGAGACCTACGGGGCGAAGGTGTTCGAGGCCCCGGTCAGGCACATCGAGCTCGCCGAGCGCGCGCAGGAATACAACCCCGCGCTGCTCCAGGCGATCGCCGCCGTTTCGCCCCGCCAGGGCGACGTGAAGGCGGCCTAAGCGGCCCCCGCCGGAGACCGCTGGAGTCCGATACGCTTGGCGCCGAATGCGCCGGACCCGGATCATGACCGCCCTGCTCGTGTTCAGCGTCACGCTGCTGACGCTGGCGCCGGCGGCGTTGGCTCAGGGCGCGGGGGAGAACGGCGGCGGCCAAGGCTGGTACGGCGAGACCAGCGACAAGGTGATCACCAACGCGATGTTCATCGTGATCGCCTTCTTCCCGGTCGTGATCGTTGTCTTCACGGTCATCCAATGGCGCCTGGACAAGCGCAAGCACGCGAAGATGGACGCCGCCAAGCGCCGCGCCGCCAACGCCGACTGGCGCGGCGGCTGGTGATCTCAGCCCCGGCATGAGCTACTTCGTCACCGGCGCGACCGGCTTCATCGGGCGCCACCTCGTCGAGCGCCTGCTCGACCGCGAGGGAGACATCTACGTCCTGGTCCGCGAGGGCTCCCGGGACAAGCTCGACCAGCTGATCGAGGAGAAGTGGGAGCCGGCGCACGCCGGCGCACGCCATCGCATCACGCCAGTCATCGGCGACCTGTCGCAGCCGCGCCTCGGCGCCGGCGACGACGTAGTCGCCGAGCTCACAGGGAACATCGATCACTTCTTCCATCTCGCTGCGATCTACGACATGGCAGCCGACGAGGAACGCAACCGGATCGCCAACGTCGAGGGCACACGGCACGCCGTTGAATTGGCCAACGCGATCAAGGCCGGCTGCTTTCACCACACCTCGTCGATCGCCGCCGCCGGCCAGTACAAGGGCCTGTTCCGAGAGGACATGTTCGACGAGGGCCAGAAGCTCGAGCACCCGTATCACCGGACCAAGTTCGAGGCGGAGAAGATCGCTCGAACCCAGACCCAGGTCCCGTGGCGGGTGTACCGCCCGGCGATCGTCGTCGGGAACTCGCAGACGGGCGAGATGGACAAGATCGACGGCCCGTACTACTTCTTCACGGCGATCAAGCTGGCCCGCCACTACCTGCCCGGCTGGTTCCCGCTGATCGGCCCCGAGTTCGGCTACACGAACATCGTCCCGGTCGACTACGTCGCGGCGACGATGGACCACATCGCGCATCAACCGGGGCTCGACGGACAGGCGTTCCACCTGTGCAACCCGAAGCGTCAGCGCTCGGGCGACGTGATGAACGCGTTCGCCCGGGCCGCCCATGCGCCCCAGCTGACGATGCGGGTCGACACCCGGCTGCTCCAGGCCCTGCCCAAGGGGACGCTGGGCATGCTCATGCAGCTCCCCGCCGCGCGCGGCGTCCGGCGCGCGATCCTGGCCGACTTCGGGATCCCCGAAGAGGTGCTCGGCTACATCGGGCTCCGGCCGGAGTTCGACACGCGCGATACCGAGCGCGCGCTCGAGGGCACCGGCATCAGCGTCCCGCCGCTCGACACCTACGCCGCCAAGCTGTGGGATTACTGGGAGCGCAACCTCGATCCAGACCTGTTCAAGGACCGCAGCTTCGAGGGCGCGGTCAACGGCAAAACGGTGCTGATCACCGGCGCGTCGAGCGGGATCGGCAAGGCCGCTGCGTTCAAGGTGGCGCGCGCCGGCGGGATCCCGCTGCTCGTGGCGCGCAGCGCCGACAAGCTGGAGGAGACCAGGCGCCAGATCGAGGACAACGGCGGCACCGCCTACGCGTACTCAGCCGACGTGTCCGATCCGGACTCGGTCGACCAGCTGGTCGAGCAGGTGCTGGCCGATCACCCCGCCGTCGATGTCCTGGTCAACAACGCCGGACGCTCGATCCGCCGCTCGATCGCGCTCTCCTATGACCGCTTCCACGACTTCGAGCGCACGATCCAGCTCAACTACCTCGGCACGATCAAGCTGATCATGGGGCTGCTGCCGCATATGCGCGACCGCAAGTCCGGTCTGATCGTCAACGTGTCCTCGATCGGGGTCCAGACGAACCCGCCGCGCTTCAGCGCCTACGTCGCATCGAAGGCGGCGCTCGACGCCTGGACGCGCGTGGTCGGCTCGGAGACGATCAGCGACAACGTCCATTTCACGACGATTCACATGCCGCTCGTCCGCACCCCGATGATCGCGCCGACGAAGATCTACGACAGCTTCCCCACGATCTCCCCGGACGAGGCGGCCGATCTGATCTGCGAGGCGATCCGGGCCAAGCCAAAGCAGATCAACACTCGCCTGGGGACGTTCGGCGAGGTGGCCTACGCCCTCTTCCCCAAGGCCGTCGACCAGATCCTCTCCACGGCATACAAGGTGTTTCCCGATTCGGCCGCGGCCAAGGGCAAACAGGACCCCGACGAGCAGGCCTCGACCGAGCAGGTGGCGCTCGCGCACCTCATGCGCGGCGTGCACTGGTAGCGGGTCCTGCGGCTCAGGCGGCGGCTTCGACGACGTCTTCGTCGCCGCGCAGCTGGTCGCGCTCGTGCCAGGCGAGCACGAACGCCTCGACCACATCCGGATCGAACTGTGTCCCGGCCACGCGCCGTAGCTCGGCGATCGCCAAGTCGGCCGGCCGGGCGGTGGCGTAGGGCCGGTTGCTCGTCATCGCGTCGAAGGCGTCGCACACGGCGATGATCCGCGCGCCGAACGGGATCGAGTCGCCGATCAGGCCGTCCGGATAGCCCTTGCCGTCCCAACGCTCGTGACTCGAGCGTACGAGCGAGGCCACCCCGCTGAGCGACGGCGCGGCGGCCAGGATCCGCTCACCGACGTAGGTGTGCCGGCGCATGAACGCCCACTCGTGCTCGTTCAGCGGACCGGGCTTGTTGAGGATCGCGTCGGGCACGGCGGCCTTGCCGATGTCGTGCAGCTCGGCGCCGCGGCGGATGTCGTCGGCCTGGTCCTTGTCCAGGCCGAGCTTGCGGGCGACGTCGGCGGCCAGCTCGCCCACGTGACGGAGATGGTCGTGCAGGTCCGGCTCGCGCTCCTTCAGCAGACCGAGGAGCACGTTGTGGGTCTGCTCGCGCGCCGAGCCGCGGCGGCTGCCCTTCTTGGCATACATGCGGTGGTCGGCCAGGCGCAGCGCCAGAGCCGGCGACTCGGCTTCGGCCGGGATCTCGACCAGGCCGTGCGAGGCGCCTACGGAAAAACCCTCGCCGGAGGAGGTGAGCGCCGCGACCACCGCCGCGACGTGCACGTCGGCGTCGGCCGGCTCGCAGCGCAGCAGCACGCAGAACTCGTCTCCGCCGAGGCGGTATGCCTGCCCGACGCCGACGACTGCTTCCTGTAGCCGGTGACCGAGGTGGGCGAGCATCGTGTCGCCGGCCATGTGACCGAACTCGTCGTTGTAGAGCTTGAAGCCGTCGAGGTCGAACATCAGCAGGACGGCTCGTGCTGACTCGGGCCCATCGGCCAGCGCCGCCGCCAGCTCCAGATTCATCTGCCGGCGGTTGCCGAGACCGGTGAGGGCGTCGGTGATCGCGTCGCGCTGCGAGGTCTCGAGCAGCTTGATGTTCTCGCGAAACGTCCATACGGCACGGGTGATTACGAGCAGCACGGTGACGCCGGCCAGCACCAGCGCCAGCGGATGGACGTGGTTGAAGCCCCCGTACAGGAGCAGACCCAGCGCGATGCCGGCGAACAGGGCGGGCATGGCCATCAGTCGCCCGGCCTTCAGTTGAATCGAGGCCACGGCCGGCGGACGCTGCCAGGCCGCGACGCCGACCACGAACGCGGCCGCGATCCACAGCGTGTCGAGGAGTCCGCCGACGGCGTATGTTCCATCCGCGCTCTGCGCAGCAAACGTCGTGTCGGCCACGGCCCACACGACCAGGCCCGTGACGAGCAGCAACCACGCCCGGCCGGGCCGCCAGCCGACCAGCGCCATGGACCCAACGGCGATGGCAAGCAGGATCAGGTCGCCCACCGGATAGGCGAGCGTGGTTGCGATGGCGAGCAGATTCTCGTGGGCGGCGCCGCGCATGATCGCGTCGAAGGCCAGCGCCGTGATCAGCGCCGCCGAGGTGGTCGCGGCGATCGCTCCGTCGAGCCACATGCTCGGGCGAACGCGGTCAACCCGCGCGCGCACGAGCAGCACCAGCCCGGCGTAGGAGAAGGGGTAGTAGAGGAGGTACAGGACGTCAGCGACCGAGGGGATCGGCGGCGTGCCCGATTCGCCGAAGGCCAGCGAGTAGTAGATCTCGCCGGCCGCATCGAAGGCGATGCCCACTCCGAGCAGCAGCCACGCGACGCGCTCGCCGCGGACCAGCAGGCCGCGGGCGAAGCACGCCACGGCTGCGCCGACGACGATCGCGTCATACAGCCAGTCGTCGGTGAACCTGTCGAGGGAGTGTCCGCCCAGGCCGAGCTCGCCGTGGGCGATGTGAAAGGCGAGCGCGAGTAGCCCAAGCGCGGCAAAGCCGCGAAGAATCCACCGCCGCCGGCCCTGGCCAGCAGGCGCCGCGGGTCGCGTGGTACCGCTGCGGCCGGGCTGAGCACGTGCTGGCATTGCGGTTTTCATCGACCGGCCATCCCGCAGCCAGGTCCGTATTTGTTACGGCTTTGCCGAGACTAAATACGGAACACGGGGATCAGGCGCTGTTCGTGCTCGGCGTCAATCCGCGCGATCACCTCGATGTGCTGCTCCAGCCCGGAGCCTCGTAGCTTGGTGGCCAGCAGCTCGTCCACCTGGTAGATCCCCGCGCTGTTCGACATCTCGATCTCGACCCGGACGGCGCGGTCGCGCCC
>JBJMLD010000230.1:0-60150 GCA_045805545.1 Solirubrobacteraceae bacterium
AGCAGGTCGGTCTGGTAGGAGCCGTGGACCGGGATACGGGAGAGCCAGAAGAGGCCGCCCGCGCCCAGCAGCGCGCCGGCGACGATGATCGGACGCGTGCCGGTGCGGGCGACCAGCTGCGAGGAGAGTCCGGACGAGATCGCGACACCGAACGTGACCGGGATATAGGCCGAGCCCGCCTGGATCTGCGAGTAGCCGAGCACGTTCTGCATGTACAGGGTGATGAAGAAGAACATCGAGTAGAAGCCGGCCATCGCGGCCACCTGCGTCGCGTCCGCAGCCGCCAGGCCGTTGATCCGGAAGATCGAGAACGGGAATAGCGGGTTTCGGTGCCGCCGCTCGTTGACCACGAAGGCGCTCAGCAGGGCCGCCGCGCCGGCGAGCTCTCCGATCGTCGCGGCCTTGCCCCAGCCGACGTCGGGTGCGCGAACGAGCGCGTAGACCAGCAGCAGCATGCCGGCGGTGAGCAGGATCGCTCCGACGGTGTCGAAGTCGGCGAGCCCGGGGCGGCGTCGCTCGGCGGAGATGAGCCGGTACGTCGCACGGAGTATCAGCGCGCAGACAGGCAGGTTTACGAAGAACACCCACCGCCATCCCGGCCCCTCGGAGAGGACGCCGCCGAGAAACACTCCGACGGCCGATGCCAGCCCGGCCAATCCGCCCCACACCCCTAGCGCCGTGTTGCGGTCGCTCCCCTCGTGAAACGACGTCGTGAGGATCGAGAGTGCGGCCGGCATCATCATCGCCGCTCCGAGCCCCTGGGCGAGGCGGGCCCCTACGAGCATTCCCTCGCTGCCTGAGAGCCCGCCGACGAGAGACGAGACCGCAAACACCAAGGTGCCGGCGACCAGCAATTGACGGCGACCGATCAGGTCGGCCGCGCGGCCGCCGAGCAGCATGAACCCGCCGTAGGTGAGCAGGTAGCCGCTGAGCACCCACTGCAGGCTCTGCACGGAGAAGTGGAGGTGGGTCCGGATCGACGGCAGCGCGACGTTGACGATCGACGCGTCGACGAAATCGAGGAACCCGACCGCGCAGAGCAGAGCCAGCGTGAGCTTGCCCTGTCGGGTTGCCAGGAATGATGCTGCGGGGGGCGCTGCTGCCATGCCGGCTGACCTCCAGTGTCGCGATCCCTAAGTGAGTCAGCTAACTTAGCATACGGCGCCGGGCCCGGTGAGCAGCGCTATCCTCTCCAGTGAGATGACTGACTTAGCGCATGAGGATCGCCCGACCGGGCGGACGCCAAAACCAGGAAAGCGCGAGCGGCTGATCGAAGGCGCACGCCGGGTCCTGCACGAGCAGGGCGTCGAGACGACCACGCTGGCGGACATCGCCGCTGTGGCCGAGGTACCGGTTGGCAACGTCTACTACTACTTCAAGACCAAGGACGAACTCGTCGCCGCGGCGATCGACTCTCACGCTCGGGAGGTCGAGACCGCGCTCGCGTCGCTCGATCGCCACCGCACGCCGAAGGCACGTCTCAAGGCGTTCGTGCGGATGCTCGTCGACCAACGTGAGCTCACGGCGCGCTACGGCTGTCCGCAGGGAACGCTCTGCTCTGAGCTGGACAAACGCGAGGACGCCCTGGCCAGCGACTGTGCGCAGCTGATCCGTCTTCCGATCGCGTGGGCCGAGCGGCAGTTCCGCGAGCTGGGACGGCGCGACGCGCGGGATCTAGCCGTCGGCCTGATCGCGTCCTACCAAGGGATCGCCCTACTCACCAACACCCTGCGCAATCCGGAGCTCATGACCCGCGAGGGACGACGCCTGGAACGCTGGATCGACTCGCTCGACTGATCGGGGCTGATCTATCTCCATCCGCGGGCTCGGGTGGCGTAGTGTGGCAAGTGCGATCTGCGACAAGTGGTCCTCGACCGCAGTCGGCGGTTGCCGCAGCACAGCGAAGCAACCCCGGTTACACGTTGAGCGATCACCTCTTTGACCAATTCGCCCGCACGCTCGCGAGCCCGATCTCCCGGCGGCGAGCGATCGGCGTCAGCGTCGGCGCACTGGTCACGGGGAGCGTGCTGCGTCCGGCCGCCGCGCAGGCCGCGTGCACTCAGAAGATATGTTCCGCCCCCGGCGGCGCGTTCGTGTGCGTCGAGCCGGATTGGCCATGCTGCAACAGCGTGACCTGCGCGGGCGCCTGTGCCGGATCGTGGAAGGTGTGTAGCCAGGCGGGCACTCAGGCGGCGAGCTGCGACGACGGACCGGCCTTGTGCACGGACCCGAAAAGCCCTTACGCCGGCCAGAAGAAGTACAAGTTCTGCTACGAGGACGTCGTCGTCCAAGGAGGCATCTGCGGCGACCGACGGATCAAGCGGATCGGGTGGTGCTGCGGGTCCGGATCCGAGTGCGGCAGCACCAACGAATGCAACTGCCTGAGCGGGCATGAGAGCTGCGGCGAGAAGTGTTGCGGCGTCGGGGAGACGTGTGCGAGCTTCTTCGGCGTGGCGCAGTTCACGTGCATGAAGGCGTGCGCGCCTACCCATTCAGGAGTCCCTGCCCGTCCGCGGTGTGGCGACGGGAACTGCTGCACACAGAACGAGGTTTGCGGTCTGACGGGCTGCTCGTGCGCGCCCGGGTTCGTTTCGGCGGGCGTTGGCAATTGCGTTCCGCCTAAGGAGGATCCGGGCGATCCCAAGCCGACCAACAACCCGTTCCTCAACATGTGGAACATGATGGGCATGTCGGGGGCATCACACGGCGGCGGCAAGGCGAGTGACGTCATGGCCCATGTCTCCGCATCGGGCTCTGTCGGCATCGGCGGAGCGCTGGACGCGCTCGCGGCAGTCAGCGGCCAGGGCGCGGCAGCGATGCTCGCGATTCGTGAGGGCAAGCGCGATCCCGCTTTCAATCATCGGATCGCCGTCGCGCGGGTGAAGCCACCCAGGGTGTCTGCAGGCCCTGGACTCGACGCTACATCCGTCGCCGCGCTCAACCGGCTACTGGGAGCCGAGGCCGGGGCCAACGCACTCGTCGCCGCGATGGCGAAGGCGTTGTGGCGCGCACGCGCCGCACACGCCAAACACAACCGCGCGGCTGCAAAGAGCCAGCTGCGCGCCTCGGCCCGCTTCGCCGGGCAGGCGGCGACCGCGTTCAGGCGCGTCGGGACCTTGCGCGCCTCCGCCGCCAAGACGCTGACATCAGGCGGTGTCGCCGAGGTGCTCGCGTCCGACGCGGAGGTCCAGGCGTTCATCGCGACGGTCAAGTCCCATGGCATCCCCGCCTACCTGGGAAAGCCAATGGGCAAGCTAGGTGTCGGCAGCACGGACTTGCAGCACCTGCGCACGGGGGTTCGCGACCAGAGCGTGACGTCCGCAGCCGGGCCGGTGCTGATCGCACCGCTGCAGGACGCCGGGCGGGCCAAGGCGCTGAAGTCTCTGATCTCCGAGCTTTCGTCCTTCTCGGCGCGGGCGCGCAGGCACCCGATCGCGCGCTGAGACTCTCGTCGGCGATGCCCTCGGATCGCGACCGCTACTCGCGCCGCGCGAGCGACATGACCTCGGTGGCGCCGACGGCCAGCGCTGAGGCGATCCGTCCGTCGCGGCCGACGAGCACGGCCGATGGGGTTCCGGTCGTGCCGAATGCCGCACCGGCTGCGAAGGCCTGATCGAGCAGGACTTCGGACGCGAGGTTCATCTCGACGTTGTCCTCCACGGTGCCGGTCGAGACCAGTACCAGCCGAGGTGCATTCGGCGGTGGCGCCGACTCCCATTCGCGCAGCTCGTCGAGCATCTGGCGGCAGAACGAGCAGCCCGGGTTCCAGAACAGCACGAGCGTGTCGCGGTCCACCACCGCGAGCTCGACCGTATGCCCGTTGAGGTCGGGCAGCTCGATCCCGGGCACCGGCGCGCCGACTTCAAGGCGCGGTGGAGGCGGGGGATGCTGCGGCGCTTGCACCCCAACCTGCAGGATCGGGAACCCGCCGGCCGCCTGCTTGACGAGCTGCGCGATCGCCTTTTCGCCCGCCACGACCGGGCTCGCGATCCGTCCGTCCACATCGATCAGCGTCGCACTCGGCGTCCCGATTGCCTGAAGCGAGCTGTAGACCGTGAGGTCGGCGTCGAGCCAAACGCCCATGACGCCATGCTCGCGAATCTTCGCGCGGTTGTCGTCGGCGCTACCCCGGGTCAGCACGGCGAACGTCAGATCGTCGGCATGCTCCGTCTGCCAGGCCGCGATCTCCGGCAGCAGCGCGTTGCACGGGCCGCAGGCCGGATCGGTGAACACAAGCAGCACCGGCTTCTCGGCCGCTATGAGTGCGCCCAGCGTGATGGTCTCGCCGTAGAGCCCGGACAAGCTGAACGCCGGGACGGGCGTGCCGATGGGAAGTCCGTCGTGCGCCTCTGGCTCTGCGCAGCCGGCGTCGCCCTCGCCGCCTACGCGGGCCTCGAGCTCATCGAGGCGCAGCAGCAGTCTCCCGTTCTGTCGCACCAGCGCGAGCACGGCGGCCGCCATTGCTGCGGCGAGCGCCAGGATGAGGATGCCGCCGGCGAGCGCAACCACTGCGGTGCCGCCGAGGTGGCTGACCCACGCCGTGGCGCTCGTACCAGCGTCGTGCCAGCCGGCCACGAGCACGAACGCCGCCAACGCGAGCAGCACGCCGTTGCGCACCAGCGTTCGTCCACCCGCTGGCTCCGAGTGGAGCACGCCGAAACAGTGGCAGTCCGGAGCCTCTCCACGGGCAATGCTCCGCGCGATCGCCGCAGCGAAGGCCGCCAGCAGCACGGTCGCTGCCGCAGCGCCGTACGGCGCGCTGCTAGCCGGAAGCAGCGCCGCCGCGATCCCGATCTCGATCAGCGGCAGCGCCACGCCGAGGGTGGGCGCGAGACGCGCAGGCACTCCGAACTCCGCGAGCGCTCCTCGCGAACCGTCGAGGTCCGCGAGCTTGCCGAGCGCCGCGACAAGGAACACGCCCGCCAGGAGCACTCGAGCGATCAGCAGGGCGGTGGTCATTGTCGGAGCCTAATGTCGCCTGACCCGGCTTGCAGGTTTTAGCTGTTCGGCAGCAGCTCGAGCAGTACGGAGAACGGCGGGGCGATGATCCGCGAATGCGGATACACGCGATACGTGTTGTAGACCGCAGCGTCCCGCATCGCGAACACGCTCCAGCCGGCGCTCACCGACACGGCTGATTCGAGGTCTGGCGCCCCGACCTCCTCGCGGTAGTCGCGCAGCCATTGCGCCGCCTCGCGGAGTAGCTGGCCCATGTCGAACTCTTCTCGAACGATGCCCGACATCTCCTCACGGCGGAACGCGAAGCCGTAGTCGAACAGGAAATCGTCGCCGTGCGCCGACACGTATGGAACTGTCCATCCGCGACTCGTCTTGTACTCGATGAGCCTCTCGAGCGGCGCGAGCGACATGCACAGCAGCGTCACGTCGCGATCGTTCACGTGCCTGACCGCGCCGCCCAGCCCGTCGGCGAGCGACGAGCAGCCGGGGCATGCCACCGCCCACTCCTCCCCGAACATGAGGTGGTAGACGAGCAGCCGCGAGCGTCCTTCGAACAGCTCGGGCAGCGACTTGGGCCCCTCGTCGGTGGCGAACGTGTACTCCTTCTCGACCGGGACCCATGGCAGTTCGCGTCGCTGCTGCGTGACGCGCTTGGCGTGCTCCTCCAGCTCACGTTCGGCGCCCAGCAGCTCTTTGCGCGCCGCCTGCCACTCCTGCTCCGTTCCAATCTTCATCGGACCTCCTTCGCGTCTGCCTCGTCCTCGTTAGAACCCGTGTGACGCTGGAAAACTCATCGGCAGGCCGAACGCCTCGAACAGCTCCGGCATGCTCCAGTCCACGACCTCGACGACTTGCCCCTCGACCACACGGAGCAGCTCGAGCGTGAGGGGGCGGTAGTGCGTCTCGCCGGGTCGCAGGAGGTAGATCGCCAATGCCGGCTGCAAGTTCGCCCCTGTCGGCACGAACAGGTATTCGCCGGCTGCGGCGTGCTTCTCGCTGCCGCGCCGGAACGCGTCGAGCCCGTCGTACCACAACGGATGCGGCGGGAACGAGAACCGCACATCCGCGCGAACGAGCGCGGCCAGCGCCTCGAAGTCGCGGCGCTCGATGGCATCGATGTAGCGTCGAGCGATCTCCTCGTGTTCGGCGGTCGAGTCGGGGCGCGTCCACTCCTCGCGCCGCGACGGCAGGCGCTCGCGTAGTCGAGCGCGGGCCCGCTGCAGCGCGCTGTTGACAGCGGGCACGCTGGTCCCGAGCAGCTCTGCCGTCTCGCGCGCCGAGAACCCCGCCACGTCGCGGAGGACCAGCGCCGCCCGCTGCCGCGGTGGCAGGTGCTGGACAGCGGCCACGAATCCGATCTCGAGCGTCTCGCGAGCCACCGCAGCCTCGTGGGGGTCCACCAGCCGATCGGGATACGGCTCCAGCCACCGCACCTCTTCGCTGCTCGGCGGCACGTCACCGTCGGGATCGGCGGCGGGCACGACATCGACCGGCAGCACCCGGCGGCCGCGACGCGCCATGTAGTCGAGGCACACGTTCGTCGCGATGCGATACAGCCAGGCCCGAAACGACGACTGCCCGCCGCGCCTGAACCGCGCCCGCGCCCGCCAGGCGCGCGTGAACGTCTCCTGCACAAGGTCCTCGGAGTCCTCGAACGACCCCACCATTCGGTAGCAGTGAGCCCGCAGCTCGCGCCGGTGGCGCTCGAACAGCGCGGCGAACGTGGTCTCGTCGACGTCCATCATCAGCTGAGACCGGACTCCCCCGCGGTTCTCATCGGTCAACGTCACCGACCCCGTCCCGTCCCAACGTCGCCGTTTCGGCGACGCGGCCAGGGGCTCGGGCTAAGCGAAAGCGTTGACCGGGCGCAGCTCCTCGACGTAGGAGATCGACTGGCGTCGCAGCTCACCATCGGGAGAGGTCGTGTAGGTCCCCATCCGCCACAGCGGCGGGGAGTAAGCGTGAATCGTCACGGCATGTCCCGCGGCGTCCTTGAGCATCCGATGAACGTGCGATGCGTCGAAGTCGAACGTCTCGCCTGCTCGATGGGTGACCCGGTGCGGCGCGGCGCCCAGCGCTAGCCGCTCCTCGATCACCTCTCCTTCGACCACCGCAACGGCACCGTTTGACGTGTCGTGATCGTGAAAGCCCGTGTCGTTGCCGCTGACCCAGGAGATCACCCACACGTCGACGTGCTTGTCGCGCCAAAGCTGTTCGAAATGCCGCTCTGCGGTGTCGAAGCAGACCAGCGGCTCCCAGCGGCGCCGGTCTGCGGCGATGGTGCTGACGAGCTTTTGCAATTCGACGCGGTCGAGATCCTGGTCGGCCGCGGCCCCGGGCACGTCCTCAATCATGCAAGACCTCCGTCGTCTGGATGCTTTCTCATTGGCATCGTGAAGCGGTTCACTGAACCGGTTCACTGAACCGCTTCACATTATGCGCGCGGCCTTTATCCGCTGTCAAGAGCAGTACGCTGCATCCGTGCCCGGCCCGGAGCGGCGCCGCACCACGATCCGCGAATTGGCGGAGTACACCGGCCTCTCGCCAGCCGCGGTCAGCTACGCACTGCGCGGACTGCAGGTATCCGCTGAAACCCAGCAGCGCGTGCGGGAAGCTGCCGAGGAACTCGGCTACGAGGCAGACCCGATTGCCCGGGCTCTAGCCGGCGGAGCCACCGCGGTCGTCGGCCTGCTCGTCGGCAGTCTGGCCGACTTCTGGAACCAGGAGCTCGTGCGCGCGGTGCAGCGCGAGCTCTATGACGTTGACCGCAGCACGCTCGTCGCCGACGCGGACGGAGAGCCGGCGCGCGAGCTCGAGCTGGCCAAGCGGCTGATCGACCACCGCGTGGATGGCCTCGTCGTCGTGCCCATCGGACCCGCGAGCGGGAGCTGGGCATCGCTCGCGCGGGAGATCCCGCTGGTCACGATCGGCGACGCGCTCCCCGGCGTGTCCCCGGCCGGAGAAGTCGTGTTCGACAACGAGCGCGGGGTGCAGGGGAGTCTTGAGCATCTCAGCGCGCTGGGGCACAGCCGCATCACGGTCCTGTCCTGGGCCGTCAGGACCTCGCCGAATCGCGGCGCTGAACTCGCGGTCAGGGCCTCCGCCAACACCTTGGGCCTCGATTGCCAAGTCGTGGCCTGCGCCTACTCGCTCAACGGCTCGCGGCCGCTTGCCGTGGAACTGCTGCGCGGCCCTGACCGCCCCTCGGCGATCTTGTGCCTCTCGGACTCGATCGCGTACGGCGTGTACGCGGCCTGCAGCGAACTCGGCCTCTCGATTCCAGACGACCTGTCAGTTGCCGGCTTCGGCGATCACCCGATCTCCAGGCTGCTAACGCCGTCGCTGACGTCAACGTTCTGGGACGTCGAGCAGGCGGCGGAGATGGCGACCAGCTTCCTCCTCACCGCGATCCAAGCCGAAGGTCCCCAGGCGACGCTCCGCGAGGTCGTCGCGCCGGTCTTGGTGGCGCGCGGTTCGACAGGACCGTTCGAGCCGCGGGTCGCGGTGCGTTAGGCCTGATCGAGCGCCACGCGGCCCACTGCGCAGGGGCCTTGACCGCGGCGTCGAAGCGGAGTTAAGCTGGCGCAACAGTGGGCCGGTCTTCCTGGACGGACCGTTTCAAGACGGAGGGCGTGAGAGAACGGCAAGCGTCGCATGCCGGCGGGCCGTACGCGATGGACGACATCGCTCGCTTGGTGGCTTCGCCGGTTTCCCGCCGACGTGCGCTCAGAGTCGGCGCAGGCGCGTTTGGCGGAATGGCCATAGGCGCCCTCCTCCCGCGCACCGCTTTCGCCCCGCCCACCGCGTTCGCCCAGGGCGGCTCGGGCAATTGCATTGGCCCGGGCCAGAACTGCCGCGCGATAACCTGCGAGGCACCGGCGTCGACATGCTGCCACGCCCCCAACCTTCTACATAAACCAGAGAACGATTGCGGGGTCTACTGCTGCGACCCATGCAGCCCGACGAGCTCGCAATGCGGGCCCGACGGCCACTGCGTTCCTGGCCCGATCGCCGATCACTGCAACGCCTGCGCGGCGGTCACGTGCAAGAGCGGCGAGACTGAGTGCGACGGCAGCTGCTGTAAATGTCTTGAGGACTGCGTGGTGGTGGCCGAGGGCGTCATCTTCGACACCAAGGGCTGCGTACGGAAGTGTCCGTTCGGCCAGACCCGTTGTCCGGGGGTTGGCGGTCCATGCATCAAGGCGGGCGGAAAGTGCCCAGAGAAGCCGGGCTTTTTGGACAGCCTTTTCAGCTTCGGCAACAAGGACTCGGCGGGCACGCAGGCCGGGAACCGATTCGGGCAGCAAAAGGCGATCGACTACGCCGGCGCCGCGGCTAGTCCGCTGAAGGTCGCCGAGCTGGCGCTGGCCGCCGTAGCGACCCTGGGGTCGGCGGTCGCGGCCGACTTCGTCAGCAACCGACGCGACTCCTCTTATCGGCGCGCCGTCTTTCTCCATACGCCGTCGCTGCCGAAACTGCCGCACGGCCCGGGCCTGAGTAAGAACGCAGCCACGGCGCTGGATCGCCTGATCGCCGCCGAGACCAAGGCGTTCGGATTGCTCGACGCGGCGTCACGCTGCCGGGCGCGGGCGCGAGCAGCTGAGCACGCCAATGACAGCGCGATGACGAAGCGCCAGATCCGGGCGGCGTCCCGGTTCGCGGGTCGGGGCGCGACGGCGCTGAAGCGACTGCCTGCAATGAGACTCGCTGCGGCTCGGACGCTGCGTGGCACGAGGACGCGTGAGGTGACAGTGACTGCCGATCAGGTGGCGCGACTGCAGGCTGACATTCGGACGCACGGGTTGTCAGCGCCGCTGCGAGGTGAGCTGAAGCGGCTTGGGGTGGGGCGGCCCGGACTCGAGCTGGCGATACAGGGCATCCTGAGCACGGCTCCGAGCGAGGTTGCCGGAGGGGTTCTGATCGCGCCGCTGGCAGATCACCGCCGCAACCAGGTGATCAACACGCTCGCGAGCGACCTCTCGAGCTACGCCCGCGCGACCCGCACCGGGACGCCTCGCGCCGCCTGACATAGCTCGCAATCGTGTCGGTGGCATGACAGCCCGAGGGGGCGGCCAGTGGCCGCCCCCTCGCGCGTTGTTGCCCCCATCGCCCCTGTGCCTCCTTTGCCCTGCCGTTGCCCCCGCGCCCTGCCCTGCGCCCCTTGCCCCCGGTGCCCCGTGCCCCCGATTTCTACGCCCGACGCATGGCGTAGGAAAGCTCTGCCTCGCGCTCGCCGTGCTCATCCGCTGCCGGCGTCGGCACAGCGACCGCCCGGTACCAAGCGGGCAGACCGCTGAGCATCCGCTCGCGCAAGTCCGGCGTGTCGTCATGCGCCCACATCGAGATGGCGCGGATCCGCAGGTTGGCAACCAGATGGTCGGCGCCTGGCGAATCGTCGGCGATGACCCGGCCGTCGCTCAGCGACAGTGCGGCGGCGCTCGTCCCATCGAGTTCGCCGACCAGTACACGGCCCTCGAGCGGGCGCTGTGCCGTGCGATAAGCCAGATCGCCCAGAGTGGCGGCGTCCTCGTCGGTGGCGAGGTGGATGCGATATGTGTTGGCGGCGAACATTTCCTTTTGTCTCCTTTGCCTCTGTCTTTGTCGTGGCTCAATAAGACCACGAGGCGCTGACCTGCCGCTGACGTCTGGCTGACGCGCGCCGGGAGTGGATCGTCAGCGCGCCGCGCTGGCGGCGATGGCTGACGACTCGCGACGAACCTGGGCGACGGCGTCCTCGGCCGTCAGCCGGCGCCCCGCCGCGAATTCGGCTGCGTACCCGCTGCCAAGCGCGTCACGCGCCGCGGCGAGAGCGCGATCCTGCATCGCGAGCACCGACGTCCACGCCGGCGCCCCGATCTCCTCGTGGACGGCAGCTGAGGCACCAGCCAGCCGAGCCGCGTCCGACCAATGAGCGTGCCTTGCCGCGTGCGCGGAGAGACCGGCAAGCGCCTCGCCGACGATGAATCGATCCCCAACGTGCCGCGCCAGCGCGAGGCAGTCGAGGAAGCAGGCCTGGGCGGCATCGGCGCGCGCGCGCGCGAGCAACAGCCAGCCGTAGTCGCTCAACGGCTCGACGAGCCTTCGATCGTCGCCACGCCTGCGACGCAGCTCCAGCGCCTCATCGAGCCTCCGTTCCGACTCGTCCAGGCGCCCGTGCACCAGGTCGTTCCAGCCTTGTTCGGCCAAGGCCGACGCGACCCCGTAGGAGTCTCCCGCGGCCCGGTACAGCTCTAGCGCCTCGCTGGCCAGCTCTCCGCCCCGCGCCCAGGCCTGTGTCCGCTCGCATGCTCCGGTGCAAGCCAGCAGCGCGTCAGCGATCAGCGTCCGATCGCCGGCGCGGCGCGCCGCGCTCACCGCCGCATCGCATCTCGCCACCGCGTCCGGAGCGTCGAGGAGCACCGCGCATCTTCCGAGGGCGCACATGGCGGCTGCCTCGATCGAGGTATCCAGCGCCTCACGAGCCGCCGTCACCGCAGTCTCGAGATGCGCCTGGGCATCGGTGAAACGGTCCTGTGAGAGCGCCAGCATCCCGGCCCAGTACCAGCCTTGTGCGCGACGTTCCGTCGGCTCGGCGGCAGACGTTTCGAGCGCCTGGCGCAGCCAACCCCGCACCCGGTGGGCATGGGAGTCCCACGGCAGCGCCTGCGCGAAGGCGATGGCCAGGCGCAGCGCGTCGTCCGTCTCCCCAGCTCGCAGCAACGATTCGAACGCCACGTGGATGTTGCCGCGCTCCTCCGCGAGCCGGTCGAGCCACTCGCGCTGATCGGAGTGCAGCGCCTGCTCCGCGGCGCGTTCGCAGTAGTCCAGGAAGTAGCGCGCGTGTCGACGCTGTGGTCCGGCGAGATCCTCGTGCTCGGCAGCTCGCTCGGCGGCGAACTCGCGAATCGAGTCGAGCATGGCAAACCGCGGCTGGCCGTCGCGCCCGGCACCGGTTCGCAGCAGCGAGCACTTCTCCAGCAGCGAGGACACGAGCCCCTCAACGCCGTGGCAAGGTTCGCCGGCGCACACCGCCTCGGCAGCGTCCAGCGAGGCGCCACCCTCGAACACGGTCAGCCGCCCGAGCAGTACCTGTTCGGGCTCGTCGAGCACCTCCCATGACCACTCGAGCGTCGCGCGCAGCGACTGCTGTCTCGCCGGCAGATCGCGCGGCCCGGCGATCAGCAGCTCGAGCCGGGCGTCGAGTCGCTCCAGCAGGGCCGGGAGCGGCAGCAGTCGCGCCCGGTCGGCAGCGAGCTCGATGGCGAGTGGCAGGCCATCCAAGCGCGCACAGATGGCATCTACGATCGCCTGGTCCTCCTCGCGTGTCGCGTCGGCGCGGAGCGCCTGCGCACGTGCTCTGAACAGCTCGGCGGCGTTCGGGGGCGCCAGCGGCTGCACGCGATAGACGTGCTCCGCCGTGACTCGCAGCGGTGCCCGACTGGTGGCCAGCAGCGTGAGATTGGCCACCGTCGCCAGCAGTTCGCCCACTTGGACGGCGTCCCGCACATACCGTTCAAATCCGTCCAAGATCAGCAGTGCCGACGCCCCGCGGGTCAGTGTGGCCAGGCGAGCTGCCAGGTCGGCTGGCGTTCCGGCGACGACGCCGAGCGCCGTTGCCGACTCGACGATGAGCCCGCCGGCGCCCTCGGCGCCATGAAGTCCCACATGAACCACGCCGGCAGGAAATTGCGACGCGGCGGCGCGCGCCGCTTCCACCGCGAGGCGCGACTTTCCCACTCCGCCGGGACCGAGCAACGTCACCAGCCGCACGGCTGGGTCCACGAGCAACCCCGCGATCTCGGCGACATCGCCGCCACGGCCGATCGTCTCGTTCGCGGGCGCCGGAAGCCGGCCCTCGAGCCTCGCGGCCGGGCGCTCGCCGCGCAGCCCTGGATCTTGCGTGAGGATCATCCGCTCGAGGCGCCTCAGCTCCGGTCCGGGCTCGATCCCGAGCTCCTCCACCAACAGCTGGCGCCCCGTCCGCATCGTCTCGAGCGCGTCGGCCTGTCGGCCCGCCCGGTACAGCGCGACCATCAACTGCGCGCGCAGCCGCTCGCGCAGCGGATGCTCGGCCACCAAGGCCTGGAGCTCGCCGACGAGCTCCTCACCGCCGCCGGTGGCCAGCTCGGCTGCCAGCCGCTCCTCGATCGCCTCCAGGCCGAGCTCCTGTAGACGGGCGATCTCCCGCTGGGCGAATTCATCGAAGCGGTAGTCGGCCAGCGGCTCACCTCGCCACAACGCCAGCGCCGTCTGCAGATCCCCCGCGGCCCGTTCCGGGTCGTCCTGGCCAAGCGCGATCCTCGCCCGCCGCAGCAGCTGCTCAAACCGACGCGAGTCGATGTCCAGCGGATCGATGTCCAGCGCGTAGCCGGGCGAGCGGTGGACGAGCAGCGGCCCGGCACTCGCCAACCGCTGGCGAAGGCGTGAGATCTGCTTCTGCAGAGCCTGCGCGGCGCCCGCAGGCGGCCGCTCACCCCACAGAGCCTCGATCAGCTGGTCGGCGGAGACAGCCTCCGGGGCCCGCAGCGCCAAGGCGCCAAGCAGCCGACGCTGCTTGACGCCCTCCAAGCGCACGGGCTCGCCATCGACCTCGACCTCGAGGTGACCGAGCAGCCTGATGGCGATCCGCGAATCCACCCGTACGCCAGCACGACGTTATCTCACTGCTTCGGTGCTGCTGCTAATCGCGGTGCTTGGATCCGTTGTTGTTCACGACCTTCCAGAGGCTCTGGGCGTTCCCATTGCTCCCGGAGAACAGCACCGGCGAATTCGCACCCGACGCACTTCCGCCGCCCAGGCTACTCGTGAAGGTGTCCGTCGGTTCGACGCAGTTATCGAGCGCGGTCGTCGAGCAGCTGGTCCCGGAGCCGGTAGTAGGTGCCGACGCGGTGCTGAAGATCCCGTGCGCGAGGTTGTCAGAGCCGTACGAGGTCGAGATGTAGTCCCCGACCATCCGACCCTGGCTGGTCGTCGCCACCCACGTCGACGGCATCCCGCTGGCCTGCGTGCTCGGCGCGCTCCATGTGCTGCCGCCGTTCGCCGAGGAGATGAAGCCCACGCTGAGCTGCGTGCTGCGTGACGGATAGAAGTAGTAGGTCAGGCCCAGCTGTCCGCCCGAGCTGGAGGTCGCCTTGTTGACCGCCAGCCCTGGGATGAAGTGGTCGATCCCACTGCTGGTCCCGTCGATCGGCACGCGAGCCACAGCTGCCCAGCTGGTCCCCGTCGAGTTGAGCGAGTGCGTCATCACGATGTCGTTGGTCTTGCAGGATCTGCGGAAGCGGCAGTCGGCCCACGCGATGTACACCGTGCCGGAGCCGTCGATCTCCGCTGAGGGCAGCGGCCCTTCGCGCAGGCTCCCGGCCACCGTGTGATGCCTGATCGTCGTGATCGTCGTGGCCGCGCTCCAGCTGGCACCGCCGTTCGTGGAGGAGAACGCTCCCAGTGCGGTCTCGTTCGCGTTGTCGATCGGGACGATCACCGTGCCGTCCGGCCGCACGACCGGTTGACCACCGATCACGCCGGTGTTGTTCGTCGAGGCAGCAGACCAGGTCAATCCGCCGTCGGTCGAAGTGCTCATCTGCAGCAGATTGCCGGCGCCGTGGTTGTCCCATTCGGTGTAGCAATGACCGTAGAACGGGCTGGTCGACGTGTTGTCACACACGATCCAGTTCTTGTCGAGGTCGCCTCCGGTCGCCGTCGTTGACGGGTTGCTCCACGTCACTCCGCCGTCTGTCGACCGGCTCGTCACGACCGCATTGCCGTGGACCCCGCCTGCCTCGAGCAGCGTGAGCGAGGAGACCAGCCAGACGTTGTGCCTGGCGTCGTAGGCGACCGAAGCATCCGTCGCCCGGTCGTTGTGACCGCCACCGGAATACTTGGTGATCCCCGGGAGCAGGCCGTTCGTCCACGTCGCGCCGTTGTTGGTTGACGTGGCGAATCCGATCGCGCACGCGCCACCGTCATAGATGCGGCCGACCTGAAAGGCGCCCACGATCGTCGAGCCGTTGGCGTAGCTGTCGGGCTCGACCTCGGTGCGATGGTTTGTCGTCGTCGACGCGGCACACGTCGCTTGCGTGAACGGGTCAGCCCCGATCTGCAGCGCGGCGGCTCCCGCCACTGCCGGCACGGCAAGAACCGCTGCCATGGCTACGCCCATGCCGGCAGCCCTCGCAGCCCACCGACGCTTCACCAACCCAAGCATGTTGTCTCCTCTCGACACCTGATGGAGACGAGGCCCCTCCGCCCGCCCTCCGCGATGGCGCGAGGTTACTTGAGCCCCCATGCCCGTGCAACCCGGTGACGCTCGGCGGGCGCATCGGGCGCGAGCAACAAAACCCAGTGTTCGCCAGCTGGCTGGTAGGTTGGCTGGTGGCTAACGCTGAGGGGGAACGACGTGAGCGATTTCGCGGAAGGCAGCGTAGGAAGCGAGCGAGGGGCGGGGGCTGTCGAGCCCGCCGGTGCTTCGAGCGAAAGAAGCCGTCGCGGACACCTCCTCGGTCGCCCTGGGGCTGTGGTGGGTGTAGTGCTGTTCGTGGCGTTGGGGGCCTCGTCAGTCGGGATCGCGGGACCGGCCCGCCTGGTAGCTCGCGATCCGGGAGCTCGGGTCAACGGAGACACGATTGTCGTGAGCGGCGCGGGAGCGCGGGTGTACGGCGCTCGTGGCCGCCCCGACTTCATCGCGGCGCTGGGCGCCCACGAGACGATCGTCGGGGGTAACCGTGACGACAACCTGGCTGCACTGGGCGACGGTGTGACGATCATCGGCGGCGCCGGAGATGATCTCCTCTACGGGGGCCGGGATGCGACGTTGATCGGGGGCAAGGGTCACGACCTGCTCACCGATCGCGGCGCGAATGCGACCATCAACGCCGACAGCGGAGACGTCGTGATCGCCGAGGGCCGTCACGATCGCGTGGTGTGCTCGCGAGGCTCTCGTAACGTCACCGTGTACGCCGGCAGGAGTGACTCGGTCAGTTCTGCGTGCCGGACCGGTCACGGCCACGTACTCCCCTTGGGACGCTCGAGATCCGTGCGACACACAGCCCGCGCGACGGCCGGCGACGTCACAGGCGACGGCAGCAACGGCAACCCGTTCACCGCCTACTGCAACTCTCCCGGAGCGGGGTGCGCCGTCGCATTTCCTGCGCGCACGCTGAAGGGCGCCTGGGCAAACGAGTACGTGCCTGCCTATAAGTGTCCGGGCTCCTTCCCGTATCTGCTCAACAAGAACTACGCGCCTGGCGGTGCGACCTGGGGACCGGGCGTGGAGATCCAGCGCAACCAGTACCGCGATCTGGGCTACCCAATTCAGGTCACGATCACAGGCAAGTCGTATTTCAACGAGGCGACCCGCCCGAACCTGTTCAGCGGAACGCTCACCGGTTTTCCCGATTCCAGCGCCACAAACTGGCTCTGGGACCTCGGCATGGGCGGCCGCGGAGGCCCGAACTCCTACCAGGTCATCCTCCACTGCACGTCTAACAGGTGCGAGGGGACCGACGCCGTTGGGCGACCACCAGGTTGTGCCCGTAGTGCGATCGCCGATCGACCGCCGCGAGCAGCCACTGCCAAGCGCGGGGGCTAACGCACTCGTAGAGGTCGGCTACCGTCGGGCGAGCACGACGGTCAGCGTCCGGTCCTCGAAGGCGGCGCATTGCGACTCGCCGTCCTAACCTAGCCAGCGGCCCACATCGGACCGCCGGCGTTCCCGGGGCGCTGCGAGCACGGCCGTACGATTCGCGCACCCTAGGGCAACGGCTGCGACCCACGATGTACGACGGTCACACGGCCGGAGCTTTCCGGCGCGTTGCTCCCAGGCGCATAGTCGAACACCACACGCGTCTTGAAGTTCATGACGAACACGTCGACGAGTGCGTTGTTGTTGGAAGGATCAAGCCAAGCGACATAGAGCTCGTGATGCCCGATGGGCATCGCGACGTAGGCCTCGGGCGGAAAAGTAGTTCCGACGAACGGGCCCTTGATTGGAACGCCCTGAACGGTCGAGTCGCCGTAGGTCTGCTGGAACGTGTTACCGGTGTTACGGCCAAGCGAATAGTCCGTGTCGATGACGTAACCCGCGAGGTTGAACCGGGTGATGCTCGGGCGGTTTGCGCCCTGGCCACGGAAGCCATGGTGGCGCTCGGAGACGGCCGAGCGGTGATGACCTGATCCTGCGCTCGCGCTCGCGCTCACGGCCGCGGCGTAAACACCGATAGAGGCACCCGCCAGCAGGACGCCCGTCATGACGCGGATCCGTCTGATTGCACGCATGCATCCCTCTCCTCTGTGGACGGTGAGGCCCCGATCGTACGTTCTGGCGCCCAGGGCGCGACAGCACTGCCGCGTCATCCCGCGTTCACCGTCAAGGAACCAGTCGCTCGCGTCCAGTGAGCCGAGCCAGGACGTGCGCGGCACGAGTGGGCACCGTCGCCCTGAACCACGAGGACCTCCCCGGCGAAGTGGTCGTCAAGGAGCAGCTGATACAGCTCCTCGTCGACAGGACGACGTTCCCAGACCGGCGCGTTGGAGACGTCGACGACGGCGTCGGCGCCGGCCATCACGTCAGTGAGCCTCTCCCGGTGCCGTGTCAACGCCACGAGACGGCGACACGCGAACCGCGTGTGTCCGTGTGAGACAAGTCGGCGGACGACGTTCCCGCCAATTCGTCCGCTCCAACCGGTGGTCACGATAATGCCCGCGGAAATGCTGGAGTAGGAGGTAGGGCCTCGAGAGAACCGCGGCGAAGAGCCCGAGGACGAGTGTCATCACGAGGAGTGGGCCAACCACGAGCAAGACAGAGATCGCCAGCGGCGGCACCACCAAGAGCCCGATGAGCACGACGGCCGCCACGTCGACGGCCTGGAGTGCACCAGCGGCTGGTTCGCCTAGCAGCAACGCGTGCTTCTCCAGTTTCTCGGCGGGTGAGTCCCGCGTCGAGCCCTAGTCCCGGCGCCGCGTGCCGCGTGCCGAGGCAACTCGGTCGTATGGCCGGGCTCGAGCGCTCTGGCCGGTCCACACGTGCGACTGCCGAACTGATGCCCAGCAATGATGCCCAATTGCGGGTTGACCGGGTCGCGCGGACGACGCTGCAAACGAATCGCCCGCAGCCGCGGGCGATTCGTGAAGTGGAGCTAGGGGGACTCGAACCCCCGACCTCCTGGGTGCGATCCAGGCGCTCTCCCAACTGAGCTATAGCCCCGTGCGGCGGCGGATGCCGCGCGGTTTGGCCAAGTTTAGCCCTGGATACGCCTTAGGCTGGCATCGGCGGGGCGGTTCGGTGCTTGCGGGATGGGACGTTTTGGCCGATAGGCTGAGCACGGGTCGGGCTACTCATGAGTTTTCGTACGCGCCTAACGAGCTTTTTCGTCCTGATCGTCGTCGTGCCGATGATCGCAGTTGCGTTTCTGGTGTTCCGGCTGATCAGCGACAGCGAGCAGGGGAAGGCCGATGCCCGCGTGAACGGCCTGGCGACCGCCGCCGCCAGCCTGTACACCAGTCAGAGCGCCAGCGCGCGGGCCGCCGCCCAGACGGTCGCCCGCAATAGCGGACTGCTAACGGGACGGGCCCTCCGTTCGCAGCTGGCGGGATTCGCGGCGCAGGCCGGACTGGCGCGCGTCACGCTGACTCGGCGCGGCCACGTGATCGCCGATGTTGGCAACCACGCCGCCGTGGCCCCGGGCCTGGCGACCGTGCGCAATGCGGCCGGTGGCGCGCCGGTAACGGTCAGGGTCTCAACCGTGACGGCGTCGGAATTCGCCCGCGACCTGGGCACCTCGCCCGACGTCGAGGTGGTCGTCCGCCAGGGTGCGGCGTCCCTGTACTCGACGCTGCCGAACATCGGCAGTCGCGCCATGCCTCGCCGCGGCTCGTTCAGCGCCGGCGGGCATTCATTCCGGGTCGTGACCCAAGCCTTCGTCGGCTTCGGCCCGGCGCCGGTGCGCGTGACGATGCTCTCCGACGTGTCCGCGACGTCGAGCTCGGTAGGCACGAGCCGGCTAGTCGCGGCAATCTTCATCGTCGGCTTCCTCCTGCTCGCGTTCTCGTTCTCGATCCTCGCCTCGCGTGCCCTGGAAGGACAAATCCGTCGCTTTCTCGACGCCGCGCGGCGCCTCGGTGGCGGGGACTTCTCCTCTTCGATCCCGACCGAAGGCAACGACGAGTTCGCGGCGCTCGGAGCGGAGTTCAACAGCATGTCGACCCAGCTAAAGCGACGGCTCGACGAGCTCTCCCAAGAGCGCGGCAGGCTGCGCGAGTCGATCCGCAGGATTGGCGAGACATTCGCCTCAAACCTCGACCGCCCGGCACTGCTTGAGCTCGCGCTCAAGACAGCGCTGGACGCCGTTCACGCCGAAGCGGGGCGGCTGACCGCGCGATCCGCGGCCGATGAGCCGTTGTCCGAGATTGCGCGAGTCGGATCGCTCACATCCCTGAAGGACCAGATCTTCGATGCGGAGCGCACGGCCTTGGCCGGCGGGTCACTGGGGGAGGCAGCGTCCGATGGCGGCAATGTCGTGTCGATCGCGCTCGGTCCGCTCGAGGGCAGCGACCGCGCTCGCGGAGTGATCACCGTCAGCCGAGCCGAGCGTTCCTTCAGCAATGACGACCGTGAGGTCCTCCGTTCGCTTGCCGCTCAGGCGACCCTGGCCCTCGAGAACATCGAGCTCCACCACCAGGTCCAGCGTCAAGCCGTCACGGACGAGCTCACCGGCCTCGCCAACCACGGCCATTTCCAGGACCTTCTGGGCGCCGAGGTCGAGGAGGTGCGCCGCTATCACTATCCGGTCGGCCTGATCATGCTCGACATCGACGACTTCAAGTCGATCAACGATACGTACGGCCACCAGCAGGGCGACGTCGTGCTCAAGCAGGTCGCCAAAGTGCTGCGGGACACCTCGCGCGATGTCGACACCCCCGCTCGCTACGGTGGAGAAGAGATGGCGCTCATCCTGCCGCACACGGATCTCGGCGGTACCTATGCCATCGCCGAGCGCCTACGCACGGCGATCAGCGCGCTGCGGATTCCGCGTCTCGATGGCGAGGGATTCCTCAGCGTCACCGCGAGCCTCGGCGTCACAGCCACCTCCGACGGGGTCAAGGACTCGCTGATCGGGGAGGCCGACGCAGCCCTGTACGGAGCCAAGCGGCAGGGCAAGAACCAGACTGTTAAGGCCCAACCAACACCGGCGAACGTGTTCGCCGCCGAGTAGGCTTAAAGCCATGGGTCTGTTGGACGACGCGATCCGCGAGCACCTGGACCTCAAACGCCGGCGCGGGGCTGACCCGGCCGATATCGAGCGGGCCGAGCGCGAGGCGCTCGGGCCAGTGCGCCGCGGTCCCGAAGAAACCGAGACGGAAGAGCCCCAGTTCGAAGAGGGGCTGGCTTACGAGGATGAGCACGCGGCGCCGTACGACGAGGAGCCGTCTGCGGCCGGTCCGTTTGACGCCGAGAACGGCGCATACGACGATCGGCGAGCGGCTCCGTATGACGAGCGCCAAGGCGGCGACTGGGGCGAGGCGTTCGATAACGAACGCGAGTCCGGCGGCCACGCCCGGTACGACGACCCGTTCGCCGACGAGGAAGAGCCAGTGCGCGAGTCTGACCCTCGGCACGACGAGCCCGAGGCCCGCGGCGTGATCGAGGACCAGCCAACGCAGCACATGTCACTCGATTTCGACGAGGAAGATCCGTTCGACGAGCCGCAGGCCGCCACGCCGCCGCCACATCCGGCGCAAGCTGACGAGCCCACCGGGCACGGCGCACATCCATCAGGCGGCGAGACGGTCGAGTACGACGTGGAGGGTGCCGCCACCGGCAAGGGTGGCAAGGACGAAGAGGACGTACTCGAGGAGACGCCCGAATTCCTCCAGGACACGCCCGACCACGACCGCCTTTGGTTCGAGCAGAAGCCTCCCAAGGATTTCGACTTCGACGGCTGAGCTGCCGCGGCCGGGGACTAAACTCGGCGCCGACGGGGCCATAGCTCAGTTGGGAGAGCGCCTGCTTTGCAAGCAGGAGGTCGCCGGTTCGATCCCGGCTGGCTCCACTGTAGGACAGTGCTGCAAATACTCGTCGGCGAGTCGCCGGTTGCTCAGCGACCAGTTGCACGTGCTTAGGCGCGGGCTTGTGCTTGTTGGTTGCGACGCCGGTCGCTGACGGCTCGGGAGTTAGGCAGCGCGGATGGCGTCGAGCGCCTCTCCGACGAGCGCCGCGAGTTCGCGGATGCGCTCTTCGTCGTCGAGGTCGAAGTCGCGTCCTTCGCTCTTGTCGCTGAGCTGGAGGAGACCGTAGATCTGGCCGTCGTCTGTTGGGACGCTGGTGGCAAGCCAGCCGCGCATCGGCGGGTGCTCGGGCGCGACCGCGCCGAAGTTCCGCCATAGCGGATGGTTGGCGACTTGCTCCTGAGTGAGCCGCACCACCTCGCCCGGCGGGATCGTGATGCCGTGTAGCCCGACGCCTTGGGCATCTACCCGGAAGTCTCGGTAGCCCTCGTATTTCTTGCTCAGGTTGTAGTACTTCCACATCTTGGTGGCATCTGCGTCGACCCAAAGCTTGAGCGCGGCCTGTTCGGCTCCGGTCAGCGCACGAGCGATCCGGCCGGTGCGTGTGAGTAGGGTGTCGACACGGCTGGCGAGCTTGTCGTCGGCACCGGAGGGGTCGAGTGGTGGCGGGATCTCGATGCTGATTTCTCCCGATGGGGGCGTCTTGATGGCGGACATGTGGAGCTCCTTTTCACGTGGTGGTTGGGTGGGGCAGCGGGGCGACGCCTCGGGGCGTCGAGTCGTCGGAGGGGTGTGTGTTGCGAGGGACCTGTCGAGTCCGTCTCGTGTACGAACGGCGTCAGGCGGCTACACGCGCTGCGGCGGCGTCGAGGATCAGCTGCGCCGTTGCGTCGGGGTGTGAGACGGCGCTGGCATGCGAGGCGCCGGGAACTCTCACGGTGTGTTGCGCCTCGGCGCGGTCCGCCATGAACTGCTGCAGCGCGGGAGGGATGTTGCGGTCCTGTTCGCCGATCAGGAACCATGAGGGGAGCTCCTTCCAGAGCGGTCGCTCGCTGGAAGGCTCGGCGAGCGCTTCTTGCGTGACCGGCCGCTGCGTGGCCGCCATCCCGGCGGCCTCCCCGGCCGCGACGTCAGCGCAGAACTGCGCGTGGAAGCGGTCCGAGGTGATGTACAGGTCGGTCGTGCCGTCGCCGCGCGGGACAGACTGCAGGGTGTCGCCGAGCGTGCTGCCCGGGAACCTCGACGCGAGAGTAAGGCAGCTCTCGCCGGCCTCGGGCGCGAACCCGCAGACGTAGACGAGACCGGTGATCTCGGCGGCGTCGGCGTCGACGTTGGTGATCACGGCGCCGCCGTAGGAGTGACCGACGAGCAGGACCGGTCCCTCGACGCTGCGGAGGAGGTCGCTGACGGCGTGGGCGTCAGCCGCGAGTCCCCGCAGTGGGTTGGCGGCCGCGATTACGTGGTGGTCGGCCCTGAGCAGCGGGTCGATGACGCGGTCCCAGCTGGCCGATTCGGCGAACGCGCCGTGGACGAGGATGATGGTGGGGTGCATGGGGCATTTCCTTTCGCGTGGGTCATGCAGAGTGGGAGACGAGGGTCGAGCTCGCGCTGAGTCGCTTCGGGCTGCGGGACTGGGACGGTCGGAGCGGGATCACGTCCAGATGTGGACCGGCGTCACGCGCCAGTGAGAACCTGGTCGCACGCGGGCGACCCGACGCGAGACGATCCCGCTGCGTTAGGTCCGTCTGAGTTGGGTGTGAGCACGGTGATGCGCGCGCCGCGGCCCGGGCCGAGCCGGTTGAAGCCGGTTGCGTGACGTACGCCGAGCCGGCGAGCGAACCGGCGCCGCTCGGGCCGACGTGTCCGGTGCGTGCGGAGGTGGCGGACGAGTAGGTACGGCGGCGAGAGGATCGCCGCGGTGAGCGCGAAGAAGGTCACCGCAGCGAGCGCGAAGGTGACCAGGATCAGGAACGGTCCGACGAGCATGAGCGCGAAGAGCAGCCACGGGACCACGACGAAGACTGCCGGGGGTCCTGCCATGACGACGACGCCGATCAGTGGCAGCACCTCATCGAGCAGCGCTCCGGCGGTTGGCGGCGCCAGGTCGGAGGGGGGAGCGTTGGGCGTCGCGCTCCGGTGGTGGCCGGCGCTTCGTGGCGGCGGCGATTTGATCAGTTCGGTGGTGTTCATGGGTGCCAGCTTGCTCTGGCCTGAGCGAATCCGCGTCGGGGCTAGTCCCGGGTCGGGTCCCCAGTCCGCCGCGGCTGGTTGCCCGGTCGATCACCGGGCGAGACGTAGACTTGGGGTGATGTCGGTGGTCGTAACGGCGCACGAGGCACCGTCCACCGCGGGGCGGTGTTAGTGCTTCTGGGCCGTCGCAGTGAGCGCGAACTGCTCGATCGGGCGTTGGCCGAAATCCGAGTGGGGCGCAGCTCGGTGCAGGTACTACGGGGCGAGCCGGGGGTTGGCAAAACCGCGCTGCTGCAGTACGTCGCCGAGCGGGCGTCGGGATGTCGCGTCGTGCGAGCTGCCGGCGTGCAGTCAGAGATGGAGCTTGACTTCGCCGGGCTGCACCAGCTGTGCGCGCCGATGCTGGATGGAGTGGACCGGCTGCCCGGCCCCCAGCAGAGCGCGCTGAGGGTGGCGTTCGGGCTACAGACCGACGGCACGGCAGTTCCGGATCGCTTCTTGGTGGCGCTGGCTGTCCTCGGCCTGCTGGCTGCGGCCGCCGAGCCGCGCCCGCTGGTGTGCCTGGTCGATGATGCTCACTGGCTCGATCGTGCCTCGGCGCAGACACTGGTGTTCGTCGCTCGACGCTTGCAAGCGGAGCGAATCGCGTTCTTCTTCGCCGCCCGCGAGACTGGCCAGGAAGACCAGTTCGCCGGCCTGCCGCAGATGGCTATCGAAGGTCTCGCCGACAGCGACGCGCGCGTGTTGTTGGGGTCGGTGATCCGGGGGCGGCTGGACGAGCGGGTCCGCGATCGCATCGTCGCCGAGACCCGCGGCAATCCGCTTGCGCTACTGGAGCTTCCCCGGGGGTTGGCGCCGGCTGAGCTCGCGGGCGGGTTCGGTGTCTCGGACCCAGGAGGGCTGGCGAGCCGCATCGAGCAGAGCTTTCTGGGCCGGGTGCAGGCGCTACCGCTCGAAACGCAGCGACTGCTGCTCACCGCGGCGGCTGAGCCGGTTGGCGATGTGCCGCTACTCTGGCGCGCGGCCCGGCGACTCGGCATCGGAGCCGACGCGATCGCGCCGGCCGAGGCCGCGGGGCTGATCGAACTCGGTGCTCGCGTGCGATTCCGCCATCCCCTGGTGCGCTCGGCGGTCTACAGGGCGGCCCCCCTGCCTGAGCGCCGCGAGGCGCATCGGGCGCTGGCCGACGCAACGGACGCCGCCGTGGATCCGGATCGGCGGGCATGGCATCGCGCACAGGCGACGGCCGGTCTGGACGAGGCGGTCGCGGAGGAGTTGGAGCGCTCAGCCAGTCGGGCGCAGGGCCGTGGCGGTATTGCGGCGGCGGCCGCTTTCCTGCAGCGAGCCGCCGAGCTGACCGCCGAGCCGCCCCGTCGCGCGGCGCGGGCGCTCGCAGCCGCCGAGGCCCAGCTCGACGCGGGCGCACCCGACGTGGCGGACGCATTGCTGTCCGCCACGGAGCTCGGGCCGCTCGACGAGCTCCAACGCGCGCGCCGGCAGCGGCTCGCTGCGCAGATCGCGTTCGCTCGCAACCGTGGCAACGACGCCCTGCCCCTGTTGCTCGACGCCGCCAAGCGACTGGTGGCACTCGACTCCGGGCTCGCGCGCGAGACATACCTTGAAGCGCTCGCAGCTGCGATCTTCGCCGGGCGACTTAGCAAGGCGGAAGACGTACGAGCGCTCGCCGCGGCGGCGCTTCTCATCCCACCAGCATCCCAGCCACCGGGGCCGATCGACCTGCTCATACACGCGCTGGCGAGCGTGATCTCGGACGGCTATGTACGTGGCGTGCCGGCGCTGTGGGCGGCGCTGGACGCCTTCCGCCGCGACGATACGCGAAGTGCACAGGTGAATCGCTGGCTCTGGCTGGCCTGCCGGATCGCCTCAGACCTGTGGGACGACGAGCTGTGGGGCCTGCTGGCCACTCGCGGGGAGCAGCTCGCCCGCGAGACGGGCGCGCTGAGCGTCCTCCCCCTCGCGGACAGCTACCGCGCCGGCGTGCATCTCCACGCCGGCGAGTTCGCCGCCGCGGCGGCGCTGATGGAGGACTCTTCCGCGATCACGCAGACGACACGCACCGCGCCGTTGATCTACACCACGCCGTTGCTCGCCGCCTATCGCGGCGACGAGGGCCTCGCGGTTCGGCTGCTCGACGCCGCCCGGCGAGACGCAACGACCAGGGGCCAAGGCCAGGCCCTGAGCATGATCGAATGCTCAGCCGCCGTGCTCTTCAATGGGCTCGGACGCTACGAGGAGGCACTCGCCGCAGCAGAGCGGGGCGCAGCGCACGAGGGACTTAGCCTGTACGCGCTGACCTTGGTCGAGCTCGTCGAGGCGGGCGTCCGCAGCGGCCGGCCACAACTCGCCGCCGCGGCGTTGGAGCGCCTGAGCGACCGAACCCAAGCAAGCGGCACTGACTGGGCGCTCGGCATGGAAGCGCGCTCGCGCGCCTTGCTGGGCGCCGGCGAGCCGGCGGAAACGCTCTACGAGGAAGCGATCAAGCGGTTGACTCCTGGCCGCGTCGCGCTTCACCTCGCCCGCGCCCAGCTCGTCTACGGTGAATGGCTGCGTCGCGAGAACCGGCGCGTCGACGCACGCCTCCAGCTCCGGGCGGCACATGAGAGCTTCAGCCGCTTCGGGGCGCGGGCGTTCGCCGATCGCGCCCGTCGCGAGCTGCTCGCCACCGGCGAAACCTTGCCCCAGCGCACCCTCGGCACGCGTGACGCCCTCACGCCGCAAGAGGCACACATCGCCCGGCTCGCAGGCGACGGGCGTACCAACCCCGAGATCGGCGCTGAGCTATTCATCAGCCCGCGCACCGTCGAGTACCACCTGCGCAAGGTGTTCGCGAAGCTCGACATCACCTCGCGCAAGGAGCTCCGCCAGGCCCTGGCGGGTGCCCAAACTCACGCCGCCTAGGCACCCGACTGGGGGATCTGACGGATGCGGTCGGCGACGCATCGGTGCAGGCTGATCTGCACACGACCAGCGACGCCAGCGAGCGCGTCAATCGGTCCCAAACGAAAGGTGCCTCAGATGAAGATCGTGGTTATTGGCGGCAGCGGCCTGATCGGGTCAAAGGTCGTCGAGAAACTCGCCCAGGCCGGACATGAACCCGTGGCGGCGTCACCGAACTCGGGTGTGAACACCGTGACCGGTGAGGGACTGCGCGAAGTCCTCCAGGGCGCGCAGGTCGTCATCGACGTCTCCAACGCGCCGGACTGGGACGAGGACGCAGTGATGCACTTCTTCCAGACGTCATCTCGCAACCTGCTCGCCGCCGAAGCGGCAGCGAGCGTCGTACATCACGTCGCCCTATCGGTGGTCGGCACCGAGCGCCTGGCCGAGAGCGGCTACTTCCGCGCGAAGATCGCCCAAGAGAAGCTGATCCGTGACTCCTCGATCCCCTATTCGATCGTTCACGCGACGCAGTTCTTCGAGTTCCTCGACAGGATCGCCGGGGCCGCCACCGACGGCAACACGGTCAAGCTCCCGCCGGCGCTCATCCAGCCCATGGCCGCCAATGACGTCGCCAGCGGAGTCGCCAAGGTCGCGGTCGGCGCGCCGCTGAACGGCACCGTGGAGATTGCGGGACCCGATCAGTTCGGACTCGACGAGCTCATCCGCGAGGTGCTGAAGCAGCGCAACGATCCTCGCGAGGTCATCACCGACCCGCAGGCGCAGTACTTCGGAATCTCGCCCAGCGAGCGCACTCTGCTTCCCGCCGATGACGCACGTCTGGGCACCACCCGCCTCGGTGACTGGCTCAGGAACGGCACGGCCAAAGCGGCGCGCGACGCCGCAACGGCCCCGGAACGCAGCCATGCATGAACAGCGACCTGATGCTGCGCATCGAGCCGCGGCAGGACCGAACCGCAGTTGTCGTCGGCGCGCGCAGCCTCGCTCAAGCGCTCGCTCGAGCCGAGCGCCTACTCGAGCATCCCTGACGCACGGTCGCTAGAGCGACCGCGATCAGGCCGCGCGTCGACACGAATCCCAAAGAGAGGCACGACCATGAAGATCCTGGTTATCGGCCCGGGCGGCTCCCGCCGCTCAAAGGTAATGAAGCTCGACGGCCACTACGACGCGAACGCCGACATCGCATCGCTGCGATTCGCACGTTACGACCCCGCCACTGCGCTCCCGGAAATGACTGATTACGGATTCCGTGAACTTGACATCGCCCGCGGTGAGGTCGTCGGCCTTCAGTACTGGCAGGCCAGCCGGAACCTGCCCGCCGACCTGTTAGCAATGCTGCCGGCGCCCGAATCCCCGCCAGTGGACGTTGACGCGACAGCCACCCACTCACGGTTTGCTGAGCAGAGGACATGACATGAAAACTCCAGACGAAGACGTGTCCGTGGACGACGGTGCGGCGACGCCAGAGTCGCTCCCCGACGATAAACGCGACCCGCTTGGGCTCGATCCCCTCAGCCCAACCGCTACGTCACTGTCTGAAAGCGACCAGGCCACACTTCGCGCAGGCCCGCTGTCGCTCAGCCCCCTCAGCCCGATCCTCACGACCACATGACGCCGGCCGCCACAGGGAGAAGCGCACAACCATGAGCGAACACACGCCATACATCAACTTCGAGAACCTCCCGGCGCCGAGCGACGGCTTCCTCGTAACCCAGTTCATCACGGTGCGAAGCGTCGCCCGCTCCCGCGCGTACTACTCCGAGGTACTCGGCGGCCAAGTCGTGCTGGAGGAGAACCCATGCATCATCAAGCTCTCGAACTCGTGGCTGATCCTGAACCCAGGCGGTGGCCCCACCCCCGACAAGCCCGACATCTCGCTCATCAACTACGAGCCAGGCAACACGGTCTCTACCTTCATGAACCTGCGCGTCGCCGACATCCACGCATGCTACGAACAATGGCGCGGCAAGGGGGCCGAGTTCCTGACGCCGCCGATCCATCGCGGTGCCGAGATCCGCTGCTACATGCGGGACCCCGACGGCTACATGATCGAAGTCGGCCAATCCACCGGGCTGCTACAAGGCAGACTCGCCAAGAAGCGGCCGGAAGATCTGCCCGGCTAAACCGGCGTTCCGAATCGAGGACCGTGGCGGCTGTCAGCCGCCTGCCGGCATCGCGTCGCGGACCTTCGCGGTGTCGACGAACTGCTCGAAGCGCACGATCAGGCCGCCGCGCACTACGAAGTGGTGCGCGACCCGCACCGCGATGTCCTCGCCGGTGGCCTTGTTCGTGGCTGTGTAGCGCGCGAGAACGACGACGTTCTCGCGGTCGACGACGTAGGTGTCGTCGTGCGCGGTCCAGTCTTCCCAGTCGCGCGCCAGTGCCTCCATCACCGCGGCGGTCACGCCGTCTGGGGTGCGGTAGGTGCCGGCCAAGGGAAAGCCGGCCATCTCGGTCCACTCAACGTCAGGGGCGAGCGTGGCCCGCAGCCCTTCGAGGTCGCCCGCCGCCGAGGCCAGATACTGGCGGCGAACGACATCGGCCGGCGCCTGGGATGTGCCGAATTCGTCGCTCACTGTCAGCCCCACTGCATCTCGCCCTTGGCGACCTTGGAGCCGATGTCAGCCGCGATCAGCATCCCGGCGCTGGGGTAGCGCTCGACGAGCGTGTCCTTGAGGGCCGCCGCGTCGGCCGCGCTCTCGATCGCATCGCCGAAGAAGGTCAGGTAATCACGCGTGTAGCGGATCGCCGTCGCGTCAGCGGCCGCGTCGGGCCGGCGGTGGCCCGGCACGACCAGCTCTGGCTGGAGCGCAGCCATCTCGTCGAGCAGGCCGATCCAGGCGGCGCGATGCTCAGGGCCTGGCGTGTCCGCGGTCCACACGTGCTCGTCGCTGAACACCAGCACACCGCCGAGGATCGCCTGGACCTCGGGCTGCCAGAGGTAATGGCGGTCCGGGATAGCGGGATGGCCGCCCTTGAGCTCGAAGCGATGGCCCTCGAGCTTCACGGCTTCCGTCAGAGCCTCGAGTTCCACCAGGCGGGTGGGACGGTTCACGCCGACGGGCTCCCACGCCTTCAGCTTGCTGTCGTACTTCTTGGAGATCGCTTCGATCACCGGCGGTGTCGCCACCAGTTTGGCGTGCGGGAACGCGTCTGCCAGCACCTCTGCGCCCCAGTAGTAGTCCGGGTCGGCGTGGCTCACGAACACGGTCCTCAGCGTCTTTCCGGAGTCGAGCACCTTCGCGACGAGTCGATGTCCGTCGGCCCGCGTGAACCCCGCGTCCACCAGCAGCGCCTCCCGCTCTCCTGTGATCAACGTCGCCGTCTTGTTCTTCGATCCGACCGGAAAGTCCAGATCGATGACCTCGAGCTCCAACTTGCTCATGTTCGTCCCTCCAGTATGATTTATCTGAGCGCACAGCATCTGACTGCGCAGGTAACTTACCTGACTAAGCAGATATCTGTCAAGCTTGGCGTCCCACGCTGATCGAGACGATGAGCCGCAATCCACGGACCCCCGATCTCCCTCCCTCCGCTGCCGACCGGGCGGGGGATGACGCAGCGGTGCTCGCCTTCGGGCACTTGGTCGGCGCCGCGAACCGGCTCGGATACATCCTCGGACGCGCGCTCGAGCAGGAGTTCCAGATCAGTCACCAGACCTTCGAGGTCCTCGTCATCCTCGCTCAGGCCGATGCCGATGGGCTCTCGATGCGCTCGATCGGCCAGGAACAAGTGCTGTCAACCGGCGGCGTGACCCGGCTGATCGACCGCATGGAAGCCGCCGGCCTCGTCGCCCGCCACGCAGATCCCGACGACCGGCGCGGCCGCCGTGTACGCCTCACCCCGGCCGGCGAGCGGCTTACCGCACGCGCCTCGCACAGCCACGCCGAGAACGTTCGCCGCTACTTCCTCGGACCAGTCGCACCGCAGGAACGCGATGCGTTCATCGCGACGCTCAAAACCCTCAGCCACGCCGCACGCGACGAACTGCCGCGGCTCCCCTGAGCGCCGCCGGCGCTCATCGCCGCGTGACGAGCGTCCTTCGGTCGCCGTGGTCGGCGTGGTGGCGATCGAAATCGAACAGGTCGTACAGGTCGCTGATCGAGGTGAGCCGGTCCCGCGGGGGTGCAGGTGCGCCATGGGTGTCGTAGCCGGATGTCCCGCTCGGCGTCCATGCGTCGAACGTGTGGTTGCGTGAGGCGAGCGTCGGCAGGTCGTATAGCCGCTCGATTAGCTTCAAGGTCGAGACATGCTCCGCTGGCTTGCGTGACGTGATGACACCCTTGCGCGCCATCGGCGAGATGACCCAGAGAGGCACACGCACGCCGAGGCCGTACGCGTCGACCTGCGGCGGCGCGACGTGATCGAAGTATCCGCCGTGCTCGTCGTAGGTCAGCAGGAACGCGGACCGGTGCCACAGCGGCGAGCGGCGCAGCGCGTTGATCATCTGTTCCTGCAGCCTCATCCCTACCGAGACGTCGGCCGGCGGGTGCTCATCGAGCCCGGTTGTGAAACTGGGGATTAGCCATGACACCTGAGGCAGATTCCCAGTGCGGCAGTCGTCCAGGTAATCCTGTTGCGACGCCGTCGTACGAGGATCATTCGCCCAGCGGCTCCAGAACACTGCGACGTTGTCAGACTCACCGCTTGGGACATCATCGATCTGGCCGAGGTTGTAGATCTTCCACGTTACGCCGGCATCCTCGAGCAGGTCGAGGATGATCGGCCAAGACGGTGACTGGAAGATCCCGTAGCCCCAGAAACCATTGTTCGTGATCCCGCCCGAGGTCCCGGACATCAGGTAGAACCGGTTCGGCCACGTGGGTCCGAGCATCGAACAGAAGTAGTTCGCGCACAGGCCCGAGTTCTCGAACAGGCTGTAGTAGAACGGAAGCTCCTTCGCGGTGTAGTACCCCAGACCGTCCGCACCGTCGGTCACGTAGAAGCCGTCCATGCGCCCGCCGTCCCACTGCTGGTGCACCGCAGCCCAACCATGCGGGATGTCAGGGGTGGAGAGACTCGTGAATTCGAACGGTGCGTGTCGGCCTCCGCTCGCGTCGGGCTGCGTGTACCCGGGAGGAGGCCCGAACCCTCTTCGCTGCACCTGTCGCGCATAGCCGAAGTAGTGGTCGAAGGAGCGATTCTCCTGGCAGGAGATGACCAGGTTCCTGATCGGCGGCCCGTGGTGTTTCCGCCGCCGTGACCGCGCGGCGGCTGGCGATCCAGCCCAGAGCGACCCCCCGACGACCGCCGCCCCTGCGGTGCCGGCCTTCTTAAGGAACGTGCCGCGCGTGAATTGGTCGCCGTCAGTCATCAGCCTCCTCCGTCCTCAGATGTCGCGTTCGATTAGCCTCGAGTCGGTTGCCCCGTTGTTGGATCCAGAATCAAGCGTCGGTCGTGGCCGTGGCTGAAGTCGAACGCGCTGGCGAGACTTCCCGCGCGAGTGTCGAACGACCCGCCACCGATCCGCTGACCTCCGCCAAAGCGATCCTCGATGAAGCGAAGGATCGACGTCGTGTCGACGAGGGTGTGATCGACCGCGTTGACCTTCGCCCACGGGCTGATGACGAGCAGGGGTAGCCGCGGACCAAGGCCGCAGCGTCCCGTATTTGGATCAATCGTCTGGCCCGTCGAAGGAACCGGGGGTCCACACTGATCGCCTGGCCACTGCTGCCCGTCAACCACGGGGCCCGCGACATTCTCGGTGTCGTAGTTGAGGATCGGCGGTGCCACGTGGTCATAGAAGCCGCCCGAATCGTCATATGCGATGACGATCGCCGTCGACTTCCAGAACGAAGACCGCTGGATCTGATTGATCATCTCGGTCAGGAACCGCTGCTCGTCCAGCGGGTCGGAATATCCCGGGTGGCCGTCCTGATAGTTCGGAGCCTTGAGGAACGACACCGCCGGCATGTGGTGCGCCGCCAGCGCCGCCGAGAAGTCGCTCAGGTCGTACTGATGGTTCGCCCGATCGGTTCGTCCGATCATTGCGACTGACGTCGGCGGCAGATGATGCGGATTGGCCGTCGATGCGTAGTACTGGAACGGCTCGTGGTGGGGGTTGTAGTCCTTCTTGTTGGGCCCCTTGATGCCGTTAGGGCTCTGCACTTGATGCGTCTGAGTGCACTGAGCCGGGTGTCCCGTCGTAGCCGGCACGTTGGGCCGGAAGCCGCCCTGGAACCATCCCCACGTGGTGCCCTGCTGGTTGAGGATGTCGCCGACATTGCGGCCGGTGAAGTAGACGGTATTGGTGGACGCGCAGTCGTCGAAGGCGGGATCGGGATCGCCGATGAGGGTCCCGTTACGAATATCCGTGTCGCCGATAAACAGCGTCGGCATGCCCTTCGGCGCCATGCAGTCAAGCCCCTTGTCAATGACCCAGACCATGTTGGCGCAGGTGTGATTGTCATCCGAGCCCGCCGGCACATGAACTCCGCCGGTCTGTCCCGACACGAGGTTGATGGCACCGGGGGTCGACGGGCCGAACGTGGCACCGAAGGCAGAATCGAACAGCACTCCATGCTGGGCATAGTTCCACAGCGCGGTGACCGTGTTGCCGTCGTAGTAGTCCATGACCTGCTTGTTGGTGGCCTGATCCTGATCGGCGGTATGGCCCGGCAGTCGCGTGGTGCAGTTGCCAGCGGTCACCCCACCGGTCACACCCGCCGGGACATGCCCGTACGTTGAGGGGGATCGCGTGTCATCACTGCGCTCATAGTCGATGGACTCGGTGATGAAGCGATCCATCTTGCCGCCATTCCATTCACGCAATTCGGGGTCGTAATCGTGCGACATGTCACAGAGCGGCCAATCGGCGCGTCCCAATCGCTGCGGATTGGCACCGTTGGGGTTGGCCGTCAGCAGAACCGGCGGGATCGTGTGAACCTGCGGAGTCCCGGGCGCGGGCGTGAAGCGCGGGTCACCAGCCGGATTAGCAGCGTTCGGGTACGTCCCGAAGTAATGATCGAACGACGAGTTCTCTTGGAAGATCACGACCACGTGCTTGATCGGCGACGAGTTGCCCCGCCCTCTTCCGCGCTCGCCACTTGGAGCGCCCTGCGAGTGCCCACCGCCTTGACCTGCTTGCTTTTGGTGACGGCTGCCCGCCGTCCCGGGCCGGTCGGCTCCGGCGCTCCCAACCGTCATCACCGCCAGCAACAGGGTGACGAACACGGCTGATCCCAAGATCACACGCCGTCCCATATCTTCCCTCTCCTCGGACTCGGCGTTGGACGAATCTCTCGTCAGCGACCCTACCTCAGACATCACCAGCTGACAACCCCTACTCCCGGCCCCGTCGTCGGAGCCGCGGCGTTAAGCAATATTCCGAAAACCGGGCCGAGATCACCAGCTATGACCTCTTCAAGCGCGTCCGTAGTGTCGGTGCCATCCGGCCGCCGCGGGTGACAACCGGGAGGTCGCCAGTTCGACCTTCTGCGGAGCAGAGGCTCATGCGAGGTACGCTGGACGCGTGCTGCGCTGGTCGCCGATCCGCTACACGCAAAACGGTGACGTTTCGATCGCGTACAGGGTCGCGGGTAACGGCCCGGTGGACCTACTGTTCATGGGCGGCTTCGTGGGTCACCTGGAGATCGGCCTGGAGCCGCCGCTGGCCGACCAGTTCTGGGAGCGCGTCGGATCGTTCGCCCGGGTCATCGCCTTCGACAAGCGGGGGACGGGCGTGTCCGACCCGGGCGCCTACACGCTCGAGAACATCGTGGGCGACGCGCTCGCGGTGCTCGACGCGTGCGGCGTCGAGCGGACGGCGGTGTTCGGGGTATCTGAGGGGGGGTCAGCGGCCACGATGCTGGCGGCGACGTACCCGGACCGCGTGACGGCGATGGTGCAGTACGGGACTTACGCGCGCATGTCGCGCACCGAGGACTACCCGGAGGGGATCCCGGTCGAGCTCAAGCGCCGATTCTGGAGACGGATGATCGAGAGCTGGGGGGACCCGAGCAGCATCGAAGACTGGGCACCCAGCGTGGCCCGCGATCCGGAGGTGCGCGAATGGTGGGCGCGGATGCTGCGGTCCGGGGCGAGCCCGGGCACCATGCGGACGATCGGGCTGATGTATGAGG
The DNA here is from genome assembly GCA_045805545.1 of Solirubrobacteraceae bacterium. Taxonomy (GTDB): domain Bacteria; phylum Actinomycetota; class Thermoleophilia; order Solirubrobacterales; family Solirubrobacteraceae; genus Palsa-465. Next base: position 34,128 of record JBJMLD010000230.1, read on the forward strand.
AACTCGACGTGCGCCCGTTGCTACCCGCGGTGAACGTGCCGACGCTTGTGCTCTACCGCTCCGACGATGAGCTCGTGCGGCCCGCGCTGTCGCGCACGGTGGCGCGCGGGATCCCCGGCGCGCGGGAGGTCGAGCTTGCGGGCGCCGATCATCTTTGGGTGGCGGGGGATCAGGACGCGATGATCGGCGAGATCGAGGAGTTCATCACGGGACGGCGCACCGCCGCGGTCAGCCACCGGATGCTCGCGACGGTTCTCTTCACCGACATCGTTAGATCGACCGATCACGCGGTCGAACTCGGAGACCGTCTTTGGCGCGAACTGCTCGGTCAGTACCGGCGGTTGGTCGAGCGAGAGCTGGCGAGCTTCCGCGGCCGGCTCGTGAAGTGGAGCGGTGACGGTGTTCTGGCAACCTTCGACGGCCCGGCTCGAGCGGTCCGGTGTGCGCTCGCGATCCGCGCATCCGCCCGCGCGGTCGGGCTGGAGGTACGCGTCGGCATCCATACGGGGGAGTGCGAGGTGATGGACGACGACCTCGCGGGGATCGCCGTGCATCTCACCGCGCGTGCGATGGCGACGGCGCAGCCGGGGGAGGTCATCACCTCGAGCACCGTCAAGGATCTGGTCGTCGGCTCTGGGCTCGAGTTCGAGGACCGCGGAACGCACGTACTCACTGGCGTGCCGGGAGAATGGAGGCTCTACTCGATCACTGGTGACGCCGAGCGGTCGGCTATCGCACCGGGCGCAGCCGCGGATGGCCTGGCGCCGCCGGAGCCGGTCGAGGACCTCAGCACCCGCGAGCGCGAGGTGATGCGGCTCGTGGCCGAGGGGCTGAGCAACGAGGAAATCGCCGAGCGGCTGTTCCTCAGCATCCGAACGGTCGAGCGCCACCTGTCCAACGTCTACGTCAAGCTGCGCGTGTCGGGCAAGGCGGCCAGGGCGGCGGCCGCCGTGCGTTTCTCCCGGGTCGGCTGAGCTCTTCGAGGATCTGCGAGCGCGTCGGACGCGCGCACGTACCCGCGGGTGCGTGCGGGTACGTGCATGCCGTCAAGTCGTCGCCTGCGGATTTGGGTGGTAGCGCCGATGTCGCGCGGGCGGGTTGGGAGGAGGATTTCCGCCACCCACACAGCGAAAGGATGAAGATGAACACCTATGTGATTCGTCGCAAAAGCGCGTCGACGTCGCCCGAAGCCCTCGGGCAGGTTGCTGAGCGATCGAAGGCGGTCGCCGACAACGAGTTCCCGGATGACATCCGTTGGATCCGCAGCTACGTGATCGCCGAAGAGGACGGCACACTGGGCACGGTCTGCGTCTACGAGGCCAGCAGCGCCGAGGCCGTGCGCAAGCACGCCCACCGCGTCGGAATGCCGGCGGATGTCATCCTCGACGTTGCCGACACGGTCATCAACATGCCCGATCCGACGCGCGAGCCCGCCGCGTCGTGACAGGGGCACCCACGCGCGTACTAGGCCAGGATCTCGACGTACCCGTCGGTTCCATGCACGCGGATCCGCTGGCCATCGCCGATCAGCTGGGTGGCGTGTTCCACGCTCACGACGGCCGGCAAGCCATACTCCCGTGCGATCACGGCCCCGTGGGTCATCAGCCCGCCCACCTCTGTTACCAGGCCGCCGATCGCGACGAACAGGGGCGACCAGCTGGGATCGGTGTAGGCCGTGACGAGGATGTCGCCGGGCTCGAGGTCGGCCTGCGCCATGTCCAGGATGACTCGAGCGCGTCCCTCGATCGTCCCGGCGGAAACCGGTATGCCGACCAGCGCGCCGGCCGGCAAATCGCTGCGTCGGTACGTCCCGGCGATGATCTCGCCGTCCGACGTGAGCACGCGAGGCGGCGTGAGCGATTCGTAGGAGCTGAACGCCTCCTTGCGCTGGCGGACGAGGTCGTCATCCACGCGAAGCGTCCGCACGACGTCCCGGAGCTCTTCCAACCTTAGGTAGAAGATGTCTTCCTTCTCGCGAAGCACCCCCGCCCGCACGAGGCGGTCCGCTTCCTCCATCAAGGCTTGCTTGTAGACGAAGTAGCGGCAGATAATCCCGTACTTCGGGTACTCCCGGTAGCCGGTGAAGGTCCGGACCCGGTCGATCATCCGCTTGACCTCTTCGGCCTTTCGCTCCCCGTCCGGCAAGCCTCGCAGGCGCTCGAGCAGCTCCTGTTCCTTCTCGCAGGCCTCCTGGCGCGCCTGCTCGAAGCGGCGTTTGCCGGCGCCCGGCTCGAAGTTCTTGATGTTGCTGAGGATCAGGGGCACGAGCGTGGTGGGGCGTTCGCTCCACCGCGGCCTGGTGATGTCGATCTCGCCGACGCAGCGCATGCCGTACTTCTCGAGGTAGGCCTCGATGGCGTCCCGGGCTTCTTGCCCGCCATCGAGATTCGGAAGCTCGTCGAGGAACCCGTCATCGTGGCCGACGGTCTGCAGAAAGGCCACCACGTCCGGATGCGGGCGAATCGCGTCCGCGACGTCCAGGAGAGCCAGCCCCATCTCAGCCGTGACGTTGTTGGGGACCGACTGCGTAAGCGTGTCGGCCGCGTCCTTCTCGCCCAGCCACGCCTCCAGTTGGTCGGTGAGCCACCACGCGGATTCCATCGCGGCCATGATCACCTGCATGCTTTTCGGATCGGACAAGACCCGCTTCAGCTCCTGGATATCCGCCAGGATGAAGTCAAGTAGCGCCGCTCCGGACTTGATTCGGATGTCGCGCTTCACGTCAGCGATGGACGCCTGCGTGCGCTCGATCAGCTCGGTGACGATGGTCGGATCCGTCTCGATCGGGGCGGGTGCGCCGCGACCCGCCGCGCCGCCCACCGGCGCCCCGCTGGGACCTTCGTCCGGGAGCGACTGGACGTAGTCCCCGCGTTCGAGGATGGTCTGCAGCGCGTCGCCGATCAGCGGATCGGATCTCCCGATGAGCTCAAGGAGGCTCGCGCGGCTCGCAGGCGAGGCCAGCCGCTGCGCGACATCGACGAACAGCCTGCCGCCGGCCTCGTACATGCGCGGCAAGGCCGTCAGCTGGAACAGGGAGAGCCCAAGCGGCTTCATCGGGTCGGTCATCATCTGCTGATGGCCGACGGAGATGTAGACGTGGTTCTCTTGATCGTCGGCCACGGGGATGGGGAACAAAGTGGTGATCGGCCGGCTCTGGACGATCCGGAACCCTTCTCCGACCAGGCACCATTCGATGTCCTGCGGACGGCCGAAGTGCGCCTCGATCCGCCGGCCCAGCTGCGCGAGTCGAAGAACCTGCGCCGCGGTTAGCGCTTTAGTGGCCATCGTCTTGGAAACGATCTCGCCATCCCGGACCTTGTAGACGTCTGCGTTCACGAGTCCCGAGACGAGGGCGTCGCCGAGGCCTCGGCCGGCCTCGATGGAGACCACGTTCCGGTTGGAGGTGAGCGGATCGGCCGTGAACAGGGTCCCGGCCGCCTGCGGGAAGACCATCTGCTGCACGACCACGGCCATGCGGACATTTCGGTGGTCGAAGCCGTTTCGCAGCCGGTAGGTCACGGCCCGCTCGGTGAAGAGAGACGTCCAGCACCGCCTGACGTGCTCGAGGATCGCCGCCGCACCGACGACGTTCAGGTACGTGTCGTGCTGACCCGCGAAGGATGCGGTCGGCGAGTCCTCCGCCGTGGCGCTTGATCGGACGGCATATGCGGCTTGTTCGCCGAGCCCGGCGAGCGGGCGCGTGATCGCGACGGCCAGATCCTCGGGGATGACGATCGCTTCGATGATCCGGCGGATCTCGGCGCTGAGCGCACCTATCGCCTCGCCGTCGTCCGGCTTCAGGCGCGACAGCCGATCGAGCCGACCTTCGATCGACGGCGCTTCGACCAGGATCCGCTCGAAGGCCTCCGTGGTCACGCAAAAGCCGGGCGGCACACAGATGCCCTCGATCCGCGACAGCTCGCCCAGGGCCGCGCCCTTGCCGCCGACGAGCGCGGCGTGGCGCTGATCTATCTGTTGGAAATTCAACACGTAGCAAGCCATCGGACCACCTCTGCTCCGGGTTCATTACGTCCAGCGGCGGGCGATTATGCGGGACGAGTCAAGGCCTCATGAGCGCTCGTCGACTGGTATAAATTGGAAGTGGAGGGGGGCGGGGAACGAGCTCGTCGGTCGTAGTAGGCGAATTAAGCCTCGGCGACAGCCGCCGATCTACAGGACATGTTCGATTCCGAGGTCCTGGAGCTCTGCCGAGACTGCCTGCTGGACGCAATCACGGTGTGCTCGAGCGAGGACGACCTGTCGCTGGTCGCCACCGCACTCTCAGGCGACCTACGGGACATGCACCTCTTCATTGCGCGCGACCTCCTCGCCGCGGCGGCACGCGGTGCGGTTTCCGTCCTAGATGCGTCCGATCTCGGCGCTAAGGCGTTCGCCGCTGCGTTGTCGCGCTTGGCGTGGCTGCAGCGACGGACGAGGCTCGGGCTGCCGGCGCCAGTATCTACCGGGGTCTGACGGCATCCGGGCTCGACGCCTCAGTAGCCGCCCGTGCATGTCGTGCTTGCAAAGCGCTTGTCTGGTTTGCCGGTCTTGTCCACGACGTACCATCTTCCCCGGTAGAGCTTGCATCCGTCTGCAATCGCTGAGCCTGGAGTGTCGGTGGTTGCCGTGTACAGCGGATGGTGGTTGTAGGTGACCTGCTTGACGCCATGCCCGCGATCGATGATTCCGAGCAGCTTCTGCTTTACGCCGTCCCAAGCCTTCACCCGTCCGCGCGTTGTGAGCGGCGTGAACTGAAGGGCGCAGCTACTGGAGCAGCGGCTCTTGTCGCGCTGATCATGCGTTGACAGGTAGATCGGGTAGCCGTGTCCGTCTTGAAGCCTTTGGGCGACGAACGGCCCGAAGGTGGTCTTGCCGAGATGGATGTTCGTAGTTGACGACTTGGCGAGGGCCCACCCCGACGTCGCTAGCACGACGAGCCCGGTGACGAAGAGCGTCCGTCTGCTCAGGACGACTTGTGTTGCTTTGAACAACGTTCAGCTCTCCTTTCGTGGGGACGCGGTCATGGTTTTGATGCCGGCCCCGGCTTTGGGCGCAAGGGCAGCAGCGTCGGCTTGCGCGGCCGCTGGCTGAAGTCGAAGTCCTGGGTCAGGTTGCCGAGGATTGGAACGCTGTCGCGGACTGTCGGGCGTGGATCGGGTCGCCCGTCGGTCGCGGGATCCAACCGCTGACCGCCCAGGAAGTCGTCCTCTATGAACTTGTTGTAGGCGTCGAAGCTCAGCACCTGATGGTCGATATACCCCGAGCGGGCGTAGGGGCTGATGACCAGGCCCGGAACGCGTAGCCCGTACCCGTTGCCGTCGACGGTCGGAGGATCAACGTTGTCGTAGAAACCGCCCCAGTCATCCCACGTTAGAAAGATGGCCGTGGAACTCCAGGCGTGACTGCGCATCACCGCGTTTATCAGCCCGGTGACGTAACTCATCCCGTCGCTCACGCTCCCCGGGAAGTGCTCAGACTCGGCCACGCTCGGCACGACCCAGGACACGGCCGGCAGACTGTTGCTGCGCGCCGCCGCGTAAAAACTGACCATGCTTTGAATGTTGCGCTCCTGTCGATCCTGGCGAACCGTCTGGAAGTTGGGAAGCGGATTCCAGATCCCAGGGCTGCCGGGTCCCTGCGGGGGCTGCTTGCCCCGGCACATGGCCTCGTCGTCCGCGCAGTCAGGCGGAGTGCCCGGCGCGACGTAGTACCTCCAGCTGACACGACGCTTGTAGAGCAGGTAAGTGAGATCCGTCCACGCGAACACGTTGGAGTGCGGAATCAGACCCTTGCAGAGGAAGCACACGCCCCGCCTGATCTTGTCCAGCTCGGGATCATTGACGCAACTCGCAGGATGTGAATTCGAGCAGTGCGCCGACCATTCGGACACCGTGAACAGGTGCGCAGGGAGGCTCCACGCGAAGACGGGCTCGAACATGTGATCCTGGAGCACGAAGTCGTGCGCGTAGGTCCAGTAGTTGGGGATCTCGCGGGCGTCGTGGTAGCCCATCACGTCGGTCCGAGGCGGGTTGCCCCGCCCTTCGGCCGCGGCAATGAAGCCGTCCATCTTGCCCCCGTCAATGTCCACCTTCGAAGTCGACGGAGTGTGTCGAGCGCCGAAGTTGACGAGCGCACGCTCGTGGTAGGGATATTCGCATCGGTCCTTGGCCGGATCCGGTATGCACTTCGCGAAGTGGCTGTCCCGAACCGGGATCCCAACAGCGCCCGGGTACGTGCCGAAGTACGAATCGAACGAGCGATTCTCCTGCATGATGACGATCACATGCTTGATCCTGTGAATTGCGCTCGGACGCGCGGGCAGTCCAGCGGCGCTATGGACACTCTTTGCATGACCGCCGCTGGCGGCAATGCCGCCACTTACAAGTACTGCGATCGTGAGAATGACACCTATAATCGCGGTCCAGACCGGAACCTTGTTTATGATCCCGGCCGTCCTCGCGGCGCGTGACACCGTATGGCTACCTCGTCCTGGGTTTCTCCGGTCCCGACTGATCCGGCAGAACTTCTACCCGCGGATGACCCACCTCCAAGTCGTCAGCTGAGCGAGTGTAGACGAGGCTGTACGCCGAGTGTAGGATTTTGAACCCAGCCGGGGGCGACTGGAACAAGCCAGTAGGCAGCCAGTGCTCCGCGACACGGTGCGCTCCTGCCGGGACGGAGTTGAGACGGTTGCGAAGCCAAGTCGCTGGGGCACGCGGAGGCCTGATTCGTACCGTGCTCGCATTGCTCGCACTCGCCACGCTGCCGCCCGCGTCAGCGCTCGCTCAGAGCGCAAGTTCGCAGCTCTCCGGGATCCACAAGATTCAGCATGTGGTGATCATCATGCAGGAGAACCGGTCGTTCGACAGCTATTTCGGCACGTACCCGGGCGCCGACGGAATCCGGTATGGCACCTGCCTTCGGGATCGGGTTCACGGGGGGTGCGTGCGGCCATTCCACAACCCTGCCGACCGAAATTTCGGTGGCCCGCACAGCGCTCAGAACGCTCGAGCCGACATCCACGGAGGGCGGATGGATGGGTTCGTGAGCCAAGCCGAAAGCGGATTCCGCTGCAGCTCAGTCGACCCGAACTGCAGCCCGTGCGAGCAGACTCACGTGAGCCGCCACGCCAGCAGGTGCGTGGATGTAGTCGGCTATCACGACGCCCGAGAGATACCCAACTACTGGACCTACGCGCACGACTTTGTGCTCCAGGACCACATGTTCGAGCCGATCGCGTCCTGGAGCCTGCCCGAACACCTGTACGAAGTGTCGGAATGGTCGGCCTTTTGCACCGACCCCTCCGATGCTTTCTCCTGCCGGCCAGAAATTCAAAAGCCCAATCCCGACTGGATTCCGGGTCCCTTTGGCCCGGATTCGGGGGTCGCCGGACCGTCAGACCACACGCCGCACTACGCGTGGACCGACCTCACCTATCTGCTCCATGCACACCATGTGAGCTGGGCCTACTACGTGTTCAAGGGCACCGAACCGGATTGCGAGGACGACGCCGCGACGAGCTGCGCACCGGTCGCCCAGGGGCCCCACACACATGGCGTCTGGAACCCGTTGCCGGACTTCACCGACGTCCGTCAGGACCATCAGCTCGGCAATGTGCAGTCGCTGGCGAACTTCTTCCGCGCCACCGAGCGCGGCACGCTTCCTGCCGTCTCGTGGATCGTTCCGAATGGCACGGTCTCCGAGCACCCTAAGAACCTCGTGAGCGCCGGCCAGACATACGTGACCGGGCTCATAAACGCGATCATGCGAAGCCCGGATTGGCGCAGCACTGCGATCTTCCTCTCGTGGGATGACTGGGGAGGGTTCTACGACCACGTTGTTCCGCCCTCGGTCGACCGGTTCGGGCTGGGCATGCGCGTGCCGGGCCTCGTGATCAGCCCGTACGCGCGTCGGGGCTTGATCGATCATCAGACCCTCAGCCACGACTCCTACACAAGGTTCATCGAGGATGACTTCCTCAGCGGCCACCGACTCGATCCGGCAACCGACGGGCGCCCGGACCCCCGATCAAGCGTCCGTGAGGCCAGTCCCCTGCTCGGCAGCTTGACCGCGGACTTCGACTTCGACCAGCAGCCTCGGCCGCCGAAGCTCCTGCCGGTCCATCCGCACCGGGGACCGGCCTCGCGCGCACCCTGAGGCGGCGCTCAGGTACCGACGTAGGCCGCGTCGCGGCAGCCGCACTGCTCATCTCGAGGGCTCTGACGCTTCGAACGCGTCCCGGTTGAGCTGCAGCCATTGCGCCAGGCTGGTTGGCTCCTGCCCCGTGAGCTCGCGGTAGGTGTCGGTCACGATGTCGGCGTCGCCGCGCCTCCAGGCCGCGAAGTGCAGGATCACCTCCATGTCGACCGCCTCCGGCGGGAAGCCATTCTCGACCAGGAGCCCGCGGAACTCATCGTCGGACATGTCCTGATAGGCGATCTGGCGACCGAGAACGTCGCTCATCGCGGCCGCGACCTCGGCCATCGTCACCGCCGCCGGACCGGTGATCTCGTAGTTGACGCCGGGCTCGTCGCGCTCGGTCAGAACGACGGCCGCCGCCCGGGCCACGTCATCGGCGGCTACGAGCCCGATCCGACCACCGCCGGCTGACCCGAATAACGCGCCGGCCTGCTTGACGGCATCCGCCTGGGAGAGCAGGCTCGTCTCCATGACCGAGTTCGGCGAGACGAGCGCCCAGCTGAGCCCCGACGCTTTGATCGCCTCGATGCTGGCCTGATGCAGGGCATCGAGCGGATCGCCGCGGTGGCGGACGGCGCCGTAGAGCTTGACGATCCGGCGAACCCCGGCATGCTCCGCCGCGCCAAGCGCGGCCAGCTCGCGGGCGCGAATCCGGTCATCCATCGGCGTGACGAGGAAGACCGTGTCGACGCCGTCGAAGGCGGGCGTCAAGCTGTCCGGCTCGTCCAGGTCCCCGACGACAACGTCGACTCCGGAGCTCTGCACCTCCGCTGCGTGGGCCGACGAGTGCACCAGCGCCCGCACGCGCGCGTCGCGCGACGCCGTCTGGCTGAGAATCCGGCTACCGAACATCCCGGTGGCGCCGACAATCAAGATCACCCCACACCTCCAAAGCGGTTTGCGTAGGCAAACTTACGGAGTGAATCCGCCCCTGACAAGGATCCGGCTGTGACCCGCGCGGCCGCCGCCGCCGTTCTGGCTCGTGCCAAGGCGCGGCTCGATCCGCACGCCCTGTACGAGCGACCCGTGCGCCTCGATCGCGTGCGGGTGGTGGTGGCGCCTTGGCTGTTTCGCCTCCCATGGTTTCGCCGCTTCGACGGCTACACGATGTGGAACCTGATCCTGCTGCGCGCGAGCAAGCTGATCGCCGACGAGGATCTGGTCTGCCACGAGCTCTGTCACGTATGGCAAATGCAGCATCACCCGGTGCGGATGCCGCTGTCCTATCTCCGACACGGCTATGCGCACAATCCCTACGAAGCGCAGGCGCGGCAGGCAGCCGCGGGGAGCCTCAGCCGATGAGGACTTCGGCGCCGCGGTCCGGCACCACCACCAGCATGCTGCGGCGCGCACGCTCAGGCTCGGGGCGCACCGGCCGGAGCTTGAGCGCGGCGGCGGCCCGCAGGACCTCACGCATCTCCATCTCGGCGAACGGCGCGCCGGCACACCGCCGCACGCCACCGCCGAACGGGATCCACGTCATCGCGTCGGGCTTGGGAGCCCCGAGCCAACGCTCGGGGCGGAACGCCGACGCGTGCGGCCACAGATCCTCCCGGCGCATGGCCAACCACAGGCAGGCCGCGACCTGCACGCCGGCCGGGATCACGCGGCCCGCGATGCGCACCGGCTCGCGGAGCCGCCGTGGCGCGATGGTCAAGGCCGGTCGTGCACGCAGAACCTCCTTGACCACGGCGTCGAGGTAGGCCGGGTCGCCGTCGCGCAGCCGCGCGTGCACCTCCGGGTGCCGGGCCAGGCGCTCAAATCCCCACGCCAGCGAAGCAGCCGAGCTGTCATGGCCTCCGACGAGGAGCGCGACGAGCTGATCGCGGATGTGCCGGTCGCTCGGTGGGCGTCCGTCCTCGTAACGCTGCTCCAACAGCAGCGAGAGCAACGAGTCGCTGCTCGGCTCAGCGCGTCGCCGTGCGACCAGGTCCAGCAGAAGGCCGTCGAAACGCTCGACCGCAATCCTGAACCGCCCCCACGGGCTGCGCGGCCCAAGCTCACGGCGAACCACTGCCATCGACAGCACGCGGGGAAGCGAACGGACTCCGGCCAGCGTGTCCTCAATCGCGTCGCGTAGCTGCGCGATCTCGTGTTCGCCGCGCGCGCCGAACACGACGTTGAGGATGACCTCCAAGGTCAGCTGTCGCATCCGCTCGAGTGTCACCACGCGTCCGTGCCAGCTCTCGAGCTCGCGGCGCGCCAGCTCCGCCACGATCGGCGTGAACGAGCGCATCCCTTCGCCGTGGAACGGACGCTGCATTAAGCGCCGCTCGCGCAGGTGCTCGTCCCCGTCGAGGAGCAGAATCGAGTGCGACCCGGCGAACGGACGCAGGAACTCCCAGCTCTCGCCGGCCGGAGCGATGGCCGGGTCCAGCCCGAATACCTCGCGCACGGCGGCCGGCCCCGAGAACAGCACCATCGGCTCCTCGGTCCAGTACGTGTGGATCGTGGCCGGATCCCCGAACCGCCTATGCACGCGTTGCAGGAACGCAGCCGGACGGGCCATCCAGGCGACGGTCTGCCAGATCGCCGGCGAGCGCGGACCGGGCGGCAAGTTCATTGGTTGATCCTACGCACGTCGCAGACCGTCTCAGCGGAGGTGGACCGCAGCCTCCCGGCGCACGACTTCGGCGAGCGCCTGAAGTGCCGCCGAGGGCAACCGCCACTGCTGCCAGAACAGACGCACGTCGATCGTTCCTCGTGGATCGAGCTCGACCATCCGCGGTCGTCCGTCGGCCTGGAGGTCGGGGACCATGCCCCAGCCAAGCCCGAGGCGGACGGCCTGGGCGAATGCGTTCGAGCCGGGGACGTAGTGCCGCGGCGGCTGCACGCGCCGGCGGGTCCGCCGGCGCAGGTAGCGGTCCTGTATCTGGTCATCGCGATCGAACGCGACCACTGGCGCGCGCGCCAGCTGCTCGCCGGTCACACCGTCGGGAAACCACTCGGCGGCGAATCGCTCCGCGGCCCGCGCCCGGTAACGCATCGAACCAAGGAGCTCGACCGTGCAACCCGGGACGGGCTTGGACGAGGACGTGACGGCGGCCATGACGGTGCCGTCACGCAGAAGCTCCGAGGTCAGCGTCTCATCGGCTCGGCGCAGGTCGAAGACGATCGGCACGTCGAGCGCCGCGAGGGCCGGCACGAACCAAGTGGCCAGGCTGTCGGCGTTCACCGCCAGTGCCACGGTCTGACGCTCGTCGGGTCCGGCGCCCTCGAGGTCGCGAGTCGCCTCGGCGGTGATCGTCTCGATCTGGCGCGCCGTCCGCAGCAGCTTCTCGCCCGAACTGGTGGGCCGCAGGGGGCGGGTGCGGATCAACAGGACGCGACCGACCGCGATCTCGAGCGACTTGATCCGTTGGCTGATCGCGGACGGCGTCACATGGAGCGTCGCCGCCGCGGCCTCCATCGTGCCCTCGGACACCGCCGCCGCGAAGGCCTCCAGTTGATCGAAGTCCAGGACCATTAGCATAGCTAAGCCTAATTGAAAAACATTAGCGGCACAAAACCGAAGACCACCGTATCTTGGCCGCATGCTCGCCTCTGCCGGACCATCCGCAGCGCTCGCCGGCCTGGCCTTCGGGCTGTCGCTGATCGTGGCCTTCGGGGCGCAGAACACGTTCGTCCTGCGCCAGGGCGTGCTGCGTGCCCACGTGCTCGATGTCGTGATCGTGTGCGTGGCCTCAGACGTGGTGCTGATCGCCGCCGGCGTTGGGGGCGCGGGTGCCGCGCTCAAGGCGGATCCGCAGTTGCTGACGCCGGTACGGATCCTCGGCGCCGCGTTCCTGCTCGCCTACGCCGCGTTGGCGGTCCGGCGTGTTCGGCGCGCACCGCCGGGCCAACCGGTGACCGGTGGAGCGGATCGTCCCTCGCGCGGCGCGGTCCTCGGCGCGTCGCTCGCCTTCACGTGGCTGAACCCGGCCGTGTACGTGGACACCGTCGTGGTGCTCGGCGCGGTCGCGGGCGCGCACGGGGATCAGCGGTGGTGGTTTGCCGCCGGAGCCGGCCTCGCCAGCACGCTCTGGTTCACCGGACTCGGCTTCGGTGCACGACTGCTCACGCCCCTGTTCGGGCGGCCGATCGCGTGGCGTGCCCTCGACGCGTTCGTGGCCGTGACGATGGTGCTGACGGCCTGGCGCGTAATGGCGGTCAGCTGACGCGCCGCGTCAGGCCTGGCCACCCAGTGGGCCGTGGTCACCGACGGACCAGCGATGCCCGAACGGGTCGGTGAAGCCGCCTTGGCGATGGGCGCCCCACGGGGCGCGGCGCTCCACGACGGCTTCGACGTCGGTGGCGCCGGCACCGGCCGCCTGCTCGATGAGCGCGTCCGGATCATCGACGAAGACCTCGATCCGTGTCGTCGTCATCCCGACCTCGCTCGGACTGGGTTCGCGGGCCTTGCCGGGGACGGCCTCGTGCAGGAGGAACGGCGCCCCGTCGAGATCGAGCCGAGCGACGCCGCCGAGGTCCCAGACCACGGCGGCGCCGAGAGCTTGCGAGTACCAGCGGACGGCGGCCTCCGCGTCCGAGACGATCAGCATCACGGACAGCCGGGTTGACACCGCCGAACCGTATCGCGCTTACGACAGCGTGCAGCCCCACATGAATGCGGAGCGCTGGTCGGCGGCGACCTGAGCCTCGCGATCGTTGACCTCGGCCTGCGTCTGCGCCGGGCTCATCGTCGGATCGACCATCAGGGCCTGCTCCTTCTGGTTCTGCAAGGCGTCGAGGTACGCGCCGTAGTCGGAGCTGTACTGCGAGCCCAGCGACGCACACGGACTCTGGCCGGCGATCGTGTAGTTGGTGTGCGTGGTGCAGTGACCCCCGTAACAGATGGTGTGCCACTGCGCCTGCGACACGGCGGGGGCTACCGCGGCGGCGGCAAAGCCAGTCGAGGCAATGGTGGCGAGCAGGGCAAAGCGGGTCTTGATGAAGCGCATAACGGTCTTCTCCTCAGAGCGGTTTGGCGTGTGTGGCCATCCTGCGCCACCGCCGGCCCGCCGACTAGCGACCCTAGGGGTCGATCTTGTCCACCCTCACGCTGGCCCCGCAGCCGCTAGGCTGCGCAGGGTGGGGTTGATCGCGGGCGTCCGGCAGCTCGCCACGGCGGCACTGGTTTCCGTGGCGGTGGTGCTCGCGCTGGCCGCGCCGGCCGGCGCGATCCTCCCCGGCCCGAACGGCAGGATCGTCTTCACGAGCGGCCGGGACGATGGCACCACGGTCCTCAGCGACGCCAAAGCGCAACTGTGGATCGCGGCCAAGCCGGGTGCCACGCCGGTGCGCGTGACCGCCGACACGACCATCCAGCATCGGCATGCCAGCTGGTCTCCGGACCGCACCAAGCTCGTGTACTCGGCCGGGCCGCCGCCGGACTACGACATCTGGATCCTCGACCTGACCCAGCCCATCTCGCCCGGCACCAATCCGCGCAACATCACCCAGACGCCGGGCATCGCCGAAGACCGCCCGTCCTGGTCGCCGGACGGGACGCGCGTGGCCTACCAGAGCAAGCTGATCACCAGCTCGCTTCCTGCCGTGATCATCACCGAGCGGGTCACCGACCCGATGTTCACCACGGTCCTGACCCAGCCAACGGGCAAGGGCGACGCCGGCAAGCCGGTGTGGACGAACGACTCCAAGACCCTCTACTACAGCCTGGTGGTGAATCCGAGCGCCACGCCGGTCGACGACGACATCTACCGGCAGCCAGCCGACGGCACCGGCACGGCGACGCCCGTCATCACTGGCCCAACCGACGACTACCAGCCGGCGCTCTCGCCGGACGGACGGAGCCTGTGTTATACGAGCGGAGCCTTCGGCACGACCGCCGCAAAGGTGATGCGGGCCACCACGACCGGGACTAGCAGCACAGAGATCGCCAACAGCGGCATCGGCGACTACAACTGTGCCTGGGCGCCCGACGGGACGAAGATCGCCTATGTCGAGGGCATCTTCGGCAACGGCAGTCTGATGTTCAAGAACTCCGACGGGACCGGCACCGGCATCGATCTCGTTCCGAACGTTGCCGCCCGTTTCGACGGCAACCCGGAATGGACGCGCAATCCGTCGCCGAGTTGCCAGAGCCGCTCGCTGAGGATCAGCCCCAACGCGACGGCCATAGTCCCGCTCGCGTGCGTCGATCCGCCTCCGGAACGCGACCCGGTCACGTTGGCGATCGCCACCCCGCCGGGCCACGGCACGCTCGGCGCGATCAGCCAGGGCGCTGTCACCTACACGCCCAACCCGGGCTTCGAGGGCATCGACCAGTTCACGTTCACGGGCAACGACGGGACGTCTGACTCGGCCCCGGCCTCGATCCTGATCACCGTCGCGGGACCGCCGCCGACCATCTCCGGCCTGCGAGTCAACCCGACACGATGGCGGCTTGGCTCCCGACTCCCACACGTCTCACGCGCCCACGTCGGCACCCGGATCTCGTTCACGCTCTCGAAACCCGCGCGCGTGTCGTTGACGTTCGACAGGATCGCGACCGGCCGGCGCGTCCGCGGGCGCTGCGTCAAGCCGAGCAGATCGAATCGGACGAAGCCACGCTGCACCCGCGTCGTGGACAGTAAGACAGTGCTCATGAACGGACACGGCGGCACCAATACGTTCTCCTTCCAGGGCCGCCTCACCCCCAGGACGAAACTGAGCCTCGGCGACTACCGCCTGACCGTCGGCGCCTCAGACTCCGTCGGCGGCCGCGCCAGGCCGCGCCAGGCCACGTTCACGATCGTCCCGCGCTAGCGCCGGCTTTCAGCGGATCGCTGGCGGCACGGCATCGGCGCTCTGCGCCAGGGCCGGGTCCCACTCGCACACCGCGCAGGAGTGGCGGAAGGCGCTGCGGGCGAACTCAACCGCCGTCCCGTGCGGGTCGGGGCTAGAGCGAACGTCATCCCAGTCGAGGATGTACAGGCCCATCTCGCCGTTCCATCGTGCCGCTGCCGGCGCCAGCGAACCGTCCCCGAAGCCCTCAGGGGCAGGATGCGCGTAGGCATAGAAGGCCGCCTTTCCGTAGCGGGCGTCGCCCGGCCACCAGCCGACCGCGACCTCCTGAGCGTCCATCGAGTTGCGCATGATGAAGTCGGCCGACGGTGGATCCGCCGACGCGCCGGAGAACAAGCTGACCGCGAGGTCGAAGGAGCCCCACCACGCGTTGACGGGAGTCGAGCGTCCGCGATACGGCGCCCGGTATTCGGCCAGCACCAGCGCGGCCAGAGTCGCGGCGACGAAGTACCCAGCGACCTGGGCCGGGTCGTAACGTGCGTGCTCGTCGTCCTGGTCGAGGGGGACGCTCCACGTCACCTCCTGCGGTGTCGGGTCGATCCTGACCTCCCCGGCCAGGCCGCCGATCGCCTCCAGCAGCTCGCGGGTCACCTCGCCCACGGCCCGGTCTGGACCAAGTCCGATCGCCGCGGTCCCTCCTGCGCTGTGGTCGACGATCGCCTGATGAGTCCGCAGATCCAGGGTGACGACGAACGCGCCCGACCCGTCGGGCGCAGGCAGCGGCGCCGTCTCCCAGCCCCGCGCTGTCAACCGAAGCGCCGCGTGCTGGAGCTGCGGCTCGGGCGGTGCCAGCGCCACCGCCAGCTTCCCCAGAACCTGGGTGTGCGCGTGCAACGTGTCGCACGTCTCGCGCCACTCCGGATACGACACGGCCGGCCAACTCATGCCGCTCCCACGCTACTACGATCACCGAGCATGTCGTCCGTACCCCGGATCACCGTCGTCGGGTCGGCCAATGTCGACCTGGTCGCGCGGTGTGAGCGCCTGCCGCGCCCGGGCGAAACCGTGACCGACGCGGAGTTCGAGCGGGTTCCAGGCGGCAAGGGTGCCAACCAGGCGGTCGCGGCGGCGCGACTCGGCGCTGACGTCCGCTTCGTCGGCTGCATCGGCAACGACGACCTCGTCCTGCGCTCGCTGCAGCGCGAAGGGATCGATGTCAGCGGCGTCAAACGCGACGATGGCGAGGGCGGCGTGGCGATGATCCTCGTCGATCGGGACGGCGAGAACCTGATCGTGGTGGCGCCGGGCGCGAACCGTCGCCTGGCTGCCGAGGACGTCGAAGTCGGCGAAGCCGATGCGGTCATGTCCCAGCTCGAGATCCCGGCTGCCGCCGTCGCCGCCGCGGCCGACGGGGCTCGCTTCTTCTGCCTGAACGCCGCGCCGGCTCGCGGTCCGCTCCAGTTCGAACCCGATCTGCTGGTCGTCAACCGCTACGAGCACGAGATCGTCGGCGGCTACCACGGCCTGGTCGCGCTCACCCTCGGCGAAGAAGGAGCCGTGCTGCAGCGGGGCGGGGAGGAGATCGCCCGAGCCAAGCCGCCGCGAATCCATGCCGTGGATGGCACAGCGGCCGGAGACGCGTTCTGCGCGGCCATGGTCGTCGGGCTGCTCGAGGGGCGTGACGAAGACGATGCGCTCAGTCGGGCCTGCGCTGCCGGAGCGCTTGCCGCCTCGAGGCCCGGAGCGCAGCCGTCGCTCCCGACCGCTGCCGAGCTGGACGAGCTGCTCAGCCGCTGACGAGCCTTACCCCTCTTCGCCACGTCGTATACGGTCGCCCCATGCACGTCGCATCGCTCGGCTTTCGCACCGACCTCGGCATCAATCGGCTGTCCGGCGCTGAGATCTCGGCGCGCGAGGACTACATCGTCGTACGCACGCCGGCCAATCCGGGCTACTGGTGGGGCAACTACGTGCTGCTGCCTCGGCCGCTCGAGCCCGGCCGAGCCGAGCGAGCACGTTCAGTCTTTGTCAGCGAGTTCCCGTCCGCGCCGCACGTCGCGATCGGCGTAGATGGCACCGACGGCGACCCCGGTGATCCGCAAGCCGTCGAAGAGCTCGGGGTGAAAGTGGAGGTGAACACCGTGCTCAGCGCGGAGCGAGTGCGCCGCCCGGCGCGGAGCAACGGCGGCCCAGGCGAAAAGGCGACATTCCGCCCACTGACCGACGACGACGACTGGGCGCAAGCCGTCGAGTTGCGCATGGCGGTCTATCCCGAGCCCGAGGCGCCTGATCACCCCGAGTTCATCGCCGGCCAGCTGGCCGCCTCACGCCAGATCTGCCGAAGCGGAGCCGGCGCCTGGTTCGGTGCCTTCGTCGCCGGGAGGCTGGTGGCGGCGCTCGGGTTGGTCGCGGTCGAGCGGGGTCTGGCCCGCTACCAGAGCGTCGAAACGCATCCAGAGCATCGCCGCCGCGGGCTGGCCAGCCGGCTGCTCTACGAGAGCAGCCGCTACGGCCGCAAGTCGCTCGGCGCCCACACGGTCGTGATCGTGGCCGATCCCGAGGATCAGGCCATCCGCCTCTACCGGGCGCTCGGCTTCTCCGGGACCGAGCGGCAGGTCCAGCTCCAGCGCCCGCCGGCGTAACGGCCCCGGGGTAGCCCGCGCGGGTTGTAAACCACCCCGGTGTAAACCAGTCGGCCGCCGGCGACTGTTTCGGCGCCCCGGCCGCGGGTACGCAACCGCACATGGGAATCATCGAATCAGCGCGCGGCGTGCTCTGGGCTCGGCGCCGCCAGCCGGACGAGATCGCCTACGGCGTCGCGCTCGGCCACGAGCGCTTCAGCCCGCCCGAACTGCTCGAGCAAGCCGTCGCCGCGGAACAGGCCGGTTTCGACGCCATCTGCTGCAGCGACCACCTGGCGCCGTGGTGGCGCCCGGAAGACGGACCGCCGGCGCACTGCGGCAACCCCTGGGTTTGGCTCGGCGCGGCCGGCCACGCCACCCAGCGCGCATCGCTCGGCACTGCGGTCACCGGGATCGTTCACCGTTACAACCCGGTCGTGGTCGCCCAGCAAGTCGCCACGCTCGAGACGCTGTGTCCCGGACGCGCGTTCCTCGGCGTTGGCACGAGCGAGGCCATGAACGAGATCCCGGCCGGCATGGACTGGCCGCCGGTGGCCGAGCAGCAGACGAGGCTCGAAGAGGCGCTGACGATCATCACCCGCCTGCTTGACGGTGAGACCGTCGACTTCGACGGGCGGTACTTCCGCGCCAAGGCAGCCCGGCTGTATCTGGACTTCGAGCGCCGGCCGCCGGTCTACATGTCGGCCTTCGGCCCGGAGGCGGCGGAGATCGCCGGCCGGTTGGCTGACGGTATCTGGACGCTGGCCGACCCCAAGCAGGCGCCGCCGGTGATCGCCGCCTATCGTCGGGCCGCCGAGGCGGCCGGTCGGGAGCCCGGCGAGATCATCCTCCAGGGGATGGCGTCGTGGGCCTCGGACGATGACGCTGCGATGGCCGGCGCGCGCGAGTGGAAGGGCACGCTCGTCGACGAGAACTACACCGATCCGGTGGCCGACCCGGCCGAGGTCGGCGCAAAGGGCGCCGAGGTACCGGACATGCAGTTCAAGGCGATGGGCCTGATCTCATCCGACCCCGCCGCCCATGTGCGCAAGATCAAGTTCATGCAGCAGCTCGGCGCGACAGCGATCGTGATCATGAACATCTCCGGGAGCGACCCGATCGGCATGCTGCGCACCTACGGCGAGCACGTCCTGCCGCAGCTGCGCAGCAGCTAGCGCGATTCCCCAGCTGTTACTTCTTGCGCGACCCGCGTGCCGCGCCCGCTCGCGAGGTGGCCGCCTTGCCGGCCTGCTTGGCGGCGGTACCGGCCTGTCGGGCCGCCGACTTGGCGCCGCCGACGACACTGCCCGCCACCCGCTTTGCCTGGCCGGCCGCCTGGCCTGCCGCCGCCTGGGCGCCGCGCGCCTGCCGCGTGCTGGCTGACTTCTTGCCCGTGGACTGTGACTCGGCTTTCTTCTGGTTGCGCTCGCGTGTCGCCGCCGCTTTCTTGGCTGCAGCTTGACGGTCGGCCTTGGCTTGTGGCACGAAATCCTCCCTGTCGCGGTACCTGGAACAACTGTTCACGTACCCGCGGCCCGGGGGCGACAACCGCGGCTCAAAGCGGTGTCAAATTGGTGCCGCTCAGCGTGGCCGAGTACCCGGGATGACCGTGCGTCTTCGCGTATAGGATCCAGCTCGGTCCCAGGGACGGCAATGGCGTCAGCACCATGAAGTCGATCCGGCTCGCCGCCACGTGGAATCGGCGGCGCATGCCGGCGACGATGCGGTTGATTGCGCTCGGATTGATCTCTGAGATGGGAATCGATTGCTCGGACGGCACGTGGCTGGACGAGATGAATGAGCCGCTCGGCCCGAAGTAGATCAGCTTGGCGCCGCCGCCCTGCAGTACCGCGGTCGTGCTGAGTGAGCGGGCGTCGAGGCGCAGGAGGGACAGGCGAGAGTGCGGCGCGACGGCGGCGATGCGGTGCAGGGCGCGGCGCAGCGACGATGTGCGCATGTACGAAGTGCTCGACGGCGCCGATGGCGTCGAGGGAGTGAAGCCGTTGGTGCTCGTGGTGTTGCCCGGGTTGAAGGACGGAAAATGGAACGAGTGAACCGTGTGGTTGATCGTGCTGATGAGCGGAATCGCGACCGCGGCGATGATGACCGCCGCGATGACCAGTCGCACCATCGCGCCGCTGCCAGGGCTGGATCCGCGCGAGTGGACAGAGAACGCGGTCGGGGCGGCGCGCTTGCTCGCGGGGGGCTGGCCGGGAACCGAGGCGGACGGCGTCGCGGTCGGTCTCGCGGTCGGCGCGGGCACGGCGGCGGTCGCGGCAGGCGACTGCGGGCGCGCGATGCTCTCGCCACCGAGCCCGATGTCGGCCGCCGTCGTCGGCGCGCTCTGGAACTCGCCCCCGCCCTTCAGCGCCGCGAATGGATCCTCGTCCTTGCGCCGACCGAACATGGCACACCCTATCCGACGCAGATACGCTTCCGCCACCTTGCGCTTCCGTGCTGACCGGCCGCTGGGTCTGTCCCCGGCGACAGTGCTCGACTACCGGGAGCTCGCCCGCCGGAGGCTCCCGCGTCAGCTGTTCGACTACGTAGACGGTGGCGCCTACGAGGAAGCGACGATGCGCGCCAACGTGACCGACCTGGAGCGCATCCTGCTCCGGCAGGTGGTGATGCGCGACGTGTCCACACGCGAGCAGTCGGTCGAGGTGCTCTCGCAGCAGCTCGCCTTCCCGGTCATTCTCGGACCGGTTGGGCTGGGCGGGATGCTGGCGAGCAGAGCCGAGGTGCAGGCCGCACGCGCCGCCGAAGCGGCCGGTGTCCCGTTCGTGGAGTCGACCGTGTCGGTCTGCAGCATCGAGGAGGTCGCGCAGGGAACCTCGACCCCACCCTGGTTTCAGCTCTACGTGATGCGCGACCGCGGCTACGCCGAGGAGTTGATGGCGCGGGCCCGCGCGGTCCATGCGCCCGTGCTGATCCTGACCATCGATCTCGCCGTCGTAGGAGCGCGTCACCGCGACACGCGCAACGCCGTCGTCGGCAATCCGTCGCTGCGCGCGAAGGTGCTGCGCGGCCTCGACCTGGTCAGCCACCCACAATGGATCCGCAGTGTCCCGCTGGGCGGGAAGCCGCTGACGTTCGGAAACCTGGAAAAGGCGGTCCCGGACGCCAACACGCCGACGGCGTTTCGCAAGTGGGTCGACGCCCAGTTCGACCCCAGCGTGACGTGGGACGACATCGAGTGGGTGCGCGAGAACTGGGATGGCAAGCTCGTCGTCAAGGGTGTGCTCGATCCCGACGACGCCCGCAAGGCAGTCCAGGTCGGCGTCGACGGTATCGTTGTCTCAAACCACGGCGGGCGCCAGCTCGACTCGGTCCCGTCGACTTCCCGCGCGCTGCCGGCGATCGCCGACGCGGTTGGCGGCGACGTCGAGGTCCTGGCCGACGGTGGCGTGCGCACCGGACTCGACGTGGTCAAGCTCGTCGCGCTCGGGGCCCGAGCCGTACTCATCGGCCGCGCCTGGGCCTGGGCCGTGGCGGCTCGCGGTGAGCCGGGCGTGCGACACGTGCTCAAGGTCTTGCGCTCCGACATCGATGTCGCCCTCGGGCTGACCGGGCAGACATCGATCGCCGGGGTCGATCGCTCCGCGCTCTACACGTAGGCTGGCCAGCCAGCTCGGACGGCTGTGAAAAAAGTCACCGCGGCGCCGTCAAGTGAGATGGTTTGCTGCAGTCGACCAATCAATTTGGGGGAGGGACCCTATGGGTGCATCGAATCCGTCACTGCGGACGCTGAACGTCGTGCTGGCGCCGGACTCGCCGGCTCACCGCGCAATCGCGCCGCCACGTCCTGATGTCACCGACGAGGCGCGTTCAAGCGATCTGGCGGCGGGCTTCGGGCCGCAGCCGAGCTGGAACCTCGTCGACAACGGCGGCGCCACGATCCCCCAGCTCACGTTCATCAACTGCTACGTTGGTGGCGCGGGTGACTGGTCCCCCGACGACATGAAGAACATCGACGCGGCACTGTCCGCCGCGATGAGCGACGCGGACCTGCAGAGCGTCGTCGAGCAGTACTTCGTCGGCGACTCGGTCACCTCGACGATGCTGCCATCGATCCAGCACGGCGCGAACCTGCCCGGGACGGTCTACAAGAACTACGCCGAGAAGCTGGCCGAGCAGCTGCATGGCGCCGGTGTCCTCGGAAACGCAGACGCGTTGCAGAGCGTGATCAACATCATGCTGCCGGAGGGCATCTTCCTGTCGGACGATTTCTCGCCGGGCAGCGGAGCGGCCGAGCACGAGCAGGAGGAGGAGCACGAGCGCCGGAGGCGCGGAGTGATCAAGCTCGACCCGGACGACGCCGCCAACTCCAAGGAGGGTCTGGGCGGCTACCACGGCAACATTCACCTCGCGGGCGGCGGCAGTTGCTACTACGCCGTCGGCGTCTACTCGGAGGGCGACAACGGCATCGTCGCCTTCGATGAGCCGTGGAAGAACGTGGTCGCGACCTTCTACCACGAGCTCGTAGAGGCTCGGACGGACGCCGCTGTCGAGGACGTCAACCGGACAGGCAACGGCAAGCTGCTCGGGTGGTACTCGGACGGCGGCCGGGGGGAGATAGGCGATCTGCCGATCAACGCGTCCGGCGGTGACCTGAGCCTCGTGTTCAAGGAGGTTCAGCTGGCCGATGGGTCGGGCACCGTGCCGATCCAGCTGATGTGGTCAAACGCGGCCAGCGGTCCGGCCGCCGCTGCGCACGTGCCCGCCGCCGGGCACGTCGCCGGTTAGATGGCCGCCGAGCCCGGCGCGCAAGCCGGCGGGACGGTTGGCGCGCAGGAGGATGAGAAGCGCGTCGACCTCGTGTTCGAGGGCGGGGGCGTCAAGGGCATCGGCCTGGCGGGCGCGTTCTGCCACCTGCTGGATCAGGGCTTTCAGCCCCAGCGGGTGGCGGGCACGTCCGCCGGCGCGATCACGGCCGCCCTGGTCGCGGCGGACTACAACGCCGCCGACGTGCGCCGGCTCGTGCTGGAGGAGATGAAGTACAAGAAATTCGAGGACGGCGGCGGGTTCCCGGGCCACGAGTTCATCGAGCTGCTGCATAGAAGAGGGTTACATCCGGGCAAGTACTTCGAGGGCTGGATGCGCGAGCACCTCGAGGCCAAGGGGATAACGAAGTTCGGCCAGCTGCGCCAGCCAGCACCGGCCGGCGGCGCGGCGGCCGCCGACGCGGCCGAGTACAAGCTGCAGGTGATCGCCTCTGACGTCACGCGGGAGCGGATGCTCGTGCTTCCGCGAGACGCAAAGGAGCATCTGGGCACGGATCCCGACGAGCTCGAGGTCGCCAAGGCGGTCCGGATGAGCATGTCGATCCCGATCTTCTTCGACCCGGTCGTCTACCAGAATCCCACGAACCCCGACGACGAGCACGTGATAGTCGACGGCGGGATCCTCTCCAACTTCCCGGTCTGGCTGTTCGACTGCCCGCCGGGGGAGGAGCCGCGCTGGCCGACTTTCGGTCTGCTGCTGGTCGCCCCGAATCAGGATGCACCGCTGGTTCCGACTGGCAACGGTGCTGCGCCTGAGCGCGGTGGGACATCGTTGGTGAGCTTCCTGCTCTCGATCGGGCGCACGATGATGGAGGCGCACGATCGTCTCTACGTCGAGCAGGCCCAATACGCGCGCACGATCCCGATCGACACGCTCGGAGTCGGCACCACCCAGTTCAGCATCGATGACGACGCGGATCTCAAGAAGCGACTGTTCCAATCCGGTAGCGATGCCGCCGCCGAATTCCTGAAGACGTGGGACTTCGGTGCCTACATCAAGGCGTTCCGGATGCGCGACCAGACCACTCGCCGCGAGCGGGTGGCCGAGGCGATGGCGCGCGAGGGCGGAACCTAGTCTGCTCCGTCGTCGGACCGCCGCAGCCGTATCCCGGCCCGCTCCTCGAGCAGCACCACCGCCAGCAGCTCGCCGTCGATGCGTCCGTAGCGGTCAAGCGCCTCGCGGTATACGCCCCGCACCGCCGATGAGACCGTGAAGGGCACGGCCTGCGATTCCGCCAGCGCGGCGATCGCGTCGAGTTCCTCACAGCAGCGATCAAGCCCAAAGCTGGCCAGATAATCGCCGTCCAGCAGGCGCGGCACCATGTCCTCGATGAACCGGCTGCCGGCCGGGCTCCGGGCCAATGTGTCGCGCAGGACGTCGATGTCCAATCCGGCCCGCCGCGCCACCAGCAGCGCCTCCGCCGTCGCCACCGCTTCTGCGAACCACATCAGGTTGACGAGCAGCTTCGTCGTATAGCCGGCGCCGGCTGCGCCCATGTGCTCGATCCGCCCCAGCGCCTCGAGCACGACCCGGCATCGCTCCGCCGCTTCGATCGGGCCGCCGACGAACAGCTGAAGGCCGCCGGCCCGCGCCGCGTCGGGATTGCCGCCGGCCGGCGCCTCGAGGCAGTCGACGCCGCGGGCGACCAGCTCGTCGCGCGTCGCAGCCGCCGCATCCGGCGCACAGCTCGTCATGTCGATCCAGCACGACCCTCGCCGCAGCTCCGGCCCGACGGTAGCGATCGCGTCCACCAGCTCGGCCGTACCCGGCAGGACCGTAATCAGGAAGTCAGCTTGTGCCGCCACCTCGCGCGGCGAATCGGCCCACCGGGCCCCTGCCGCGCGCGCCGCGGCCGCGCGATCAGCGTCACGATCTCCCGCCACCACACTGAACCCCGCCTCGACGAGCCGCGCGCACACCGCGGTACCCATCCGCCCGACACCGATGACGCCGATCGTGCCGTGCGCTAGGGTCCGCTTTGGGGAACGGCAGCGAGGAGAGTCCATCGATGGCGGAATCGATCGTAGTGGGTACCGACGGCTCCGACAGCGCCCAGCGCGCTGTGGCCGAGGCCATCCGGATGGCGCAGGCGCTCAAGGCCGAGGTTCACCTGGTGTCGGCCTTCGAGCCGCTGCGCGGGGCCAAGATCGCCGGCGCGCCGGAGGGAGCGGCCAAGGTGTGGGCGCCGCTGCCCGACGCGACGGTGGAGAAGACGCTCACCGAGGCCGCGGCGGCCGTCCGCTTCAAGGGCCTCGAGGTGTCGACGCACGCGGTCGAGAAGGACCCCGCCGACGCGCTCGTCGAGGTCGCCGACGAGGTCGGCGCGAGCATGATCGTCGTCGGCAACAAGGGCAGGCACGGCGCGCGGCGCTTGATGCTGGGCAACGTGCCCAACAAGGTCTCGCACCGCGCCCGGTGCAACGTCCTGATTGTCGCTACTGACCAGGCGTAAGCCCGGCGGCGGCCAGCAGCTGGCTTCGCTCGCCGGAGAGGCGTGGGGCGCAGTCCCGGTGAATTACGGTGGCGCCGTGATCGCCGACGTCCGGCTCGCGTGCCAGCGAACTGGCCCGGGCCGACTCTTCTTCGATCACGAGCACCCGCTCGTAGACTCCGATCGCTCCCCCACAGACCGAACATATGTAGACATCCATGCCAGGAGTATCGAGTTCGAGCCTGCCGGGCGCTTCCGTATTTCTCCGTGCGCCTACGGCGTGAAACTGCCGTTCCGCGATAGGTGCTCAGCCAGCCGGAACCACCCGCCCGTCCTCGCGCAGCGCGAAGCCCGGCAGGTCGAACAGTCGCTCCAGTAGCTCCGGCACCGACTCCCACGCCACCGGCGTCGATTTCGACTCCTCCGGCGTCTGCTCCTTCAGCGCCAGCCCCTCCCAGTCTCCGACTGCTATCCGGCTGCCGTCCGCTCGCTGGGCGGCCACGTTCAGCCCCGTCACGAACGGCGAGCGCGGGTAGGTGCACGTGAACCAGTTGCTGACCTCGATGTCGACTCTTGGCACCGGCTCAGGCAGGAACGCGTACATGTCTTTCCAGATGCCATCTTCCTGGCTCTGCAGCACAAGCTCGGGCCCCTCGCTGACGAGCCGGTAGCGCCAGCCCAGCTGCTCGTGCGCCGGGCCCGGCTCGAAGGGGATCGGCTCGAGCAGCGTGCCCACACCGAACCCGACATCGGCCAGCAGTGCCTCGCCGCCGGCGTGCACCCTGAGCACGAGGTGCGAGCGCGGTCTGACCGTTCCCGGCGGCACCCCGACCCGGACTCGCGCCAGCATCACCTCGACCTCGGCACCCAGGGCTTCGAGCCCCGCCTTCAGCAGCAGGTTCTGCTCAAAGCAATAGCCGCCGCGCCGCCGCCTCACGAGCTTGTCGGACAGCGCGTCGGGCTCCAGCGACACCGGCACGCCGCGGTGCGGATCGAGATTCTCGAACGGGATCGCCATCACGTGCGCCCGATGCACCTCAGCCACCGACGCATGCTCGTCAATCCCGATCCGTTCGACGTACGCCTCCAGGTCGAACATCGCGGCTGACTGTACACCGGCATCCGCGCTAGCCTCGAGCGGTGTTGCCGAGGGCGATGAGTTTCCGCCCTCGCGCCGGTCTTCAGCAGGGAACCATGTTCAAACGGAGGTAGAGATTGGCTGACGCCATGCCCGCGCCTGCGATCGCCGCCCATGCGCTCC